>CADECW010000035.1:9885-55902 GCA_902825855.1 uncultured Rhodospirillales bacterium
CACGACGACGTTGTCGGCCGGATGCAGCCGGATGGTGAGCGGTGCCGCCATTGTCGTTTCCTCCGAAGGCGCAAGGGTACTCGCTGGGCGCGCGCCACTCCAGTGGTCTGTCAGGGGGCGCGCTTTCGCCGGATTTCATCGATGGTCGCGCCGAGCTTGCGGGCCTCGGCGTCGCCGAGCGACGCGAGCGGCGCCGCATGCGGCTCCAGGCGACGGGATCGTTTCGCCGCAGGCCGACCAGCCCTCGAGCGGCGACTGTATGAGGTCGGGTTCAACCTCCCGCTGATAGCCGCTCGTCGCCGATCAGAATCAGCCAGGGACTGGCGCGTGCGCGACGAGGCGCGGCAGGCGGATGTTGCGGTCTTTCGTGAATGGGGTGGAGAGAGCGACGGATGGGCCGAAGCGATCCTTTGCCCATGCCGCAATGAAAGGCCAGCAGCGCGCAAAGAAAAGCGGGCCCGTTTTCACGGGCCCGCCTTCCTTACGCTACTCTACCCATGATTACCGACGGCGGTTGTCCCAGTTATCGAAGGCATTCGGGATGCCGTCGCGATCGCGGTCGCCCCAGGCGCTATTGCGCCGGTTGTCGTAACGATCGTACCTGTCGGGTACGCCGTCGTGGTCACGGTCGCTATAGGGACGCTGCGCCTGGTAGCGGTCCGGCACGCCGTCACCGTTACGATCCCAGCGGCTTGGCGTGTACTGCCAGCGGTTACCGACCTGAGCCCACGTGGGCGCAATGTAACGGTAGCCCGGACGCGCGGTCAGCCACTGACCCGGTCGCCACACGTACTGATCGTTGATCAGCTCGTAGTGGCCAGGCGCCCAGACGTAGCCGGAGCGCGGCGCCGGCGCGACCTCATAGCGCGGCGGCGGTGGAGGCGAGCCGAAGGTGATGCTCACCTGTGCATCCGCCGGTGTGAACGGCGCCGTGAAGACCGTCGCCGTCGAGAATACTGCGGCGGCGGCCAAGGAAGTGATCGCCAAACGCTTCAACATGACTTGCCTCCTTTTGCACGGCCTCACCTGACGAGCACCGCGCTGGTGTGCCTGGTATTACGCAAGCCGTGCCCTTGTCGTTTCGGCCCAACTGAAGGAATTCAGGCGCGCATTCCGCCGCTTTTCCGCCACCATCAGGTTCCCACCAGCAGCAAAATCACGCCGCCTACGCTCACGACGATTCCCAGGAGACCGATGGTATGGAGTCGCTCGTCGCGCAGTAGAAAGTAACTCAACACCACGGCGATGAGCGGAAACACGGCGACCAGCGGAGCGACCACCGTGATCGAGCCGAGGCCGAGCGCCGCATAGAGAAGAAAGGTTGCCGTGCCGTTGGACATGCCGACGCCGATGAACCACAGCAGTCCGGTGCGCTCGGGCGGGCCGGCGGCGAGCGCACGGCGGCCGACCAGCGCAAGTATCACCACCGTCGACAGCGAATAGCCGATCGCGGCGGCTGCCAGCGGCTCGTGCCAGATCGCGAGCGCCGACTTGATCGCGGGCTGTATGGCGCCGCGTATCAGTGCGGCTGCGAGCGGCAGCGCCAGCACCCAGACCGGCCAGCGCCGGCCGCCGGCACCGCCGCGCAACGCCATCAGGGCGACGCCCGCCACCACCAGCACCAGGCCCGCGACTTGCCCCAACCCGATGCGCTCGCCGAGGAGAAGGACGGCGAACAGCACGGCAAAGAGCGGCGTCACGTTTCCCGCGGCCCCGGCGACGGCAGGGCCCAGCAACTCGTTGGAGCGTACGGACAGGATCGACACCACGACCGGGAAGATGCAGCCGACGCCGGCGAAGATCAGGGCCGCCCACCAATCGAATCCGCGCCAGTCGACGAACAACAGCGCACCCACCCAGGCTGCGACCATGGAGCTGCCGATGGTGTAGATCGGCGAACGCCATGACGGGACGGTGCGCAGGCCGTACTGGGTCAGAATCAGCGCCAGGGCGAAACAGAATGCCGCACCCAGTGCCAATAGGCCGGGAGCCAGGATGGCCGTGCCCATCATGGTCTGCTAGAAGCGCCGGCTTCCGACCGGAGAATTGAGGAAAATGGACACGCTCACCTACTGGAACGGCACCTGGCACGAGGGCAACCCGGCGATCCTGGGCCCGCGCGACCACGCCTTCTGGCTGGGCTCGATGGTATTCGACGGCGGCCGCGCCTTCGAGGGCTGCGGGCCGGATCTCGACCTCCATGCGGAACGTGTCGTTCGTTCGGCGCGCTCGCTGGGTCTGAAGCCGACCAAGACCGCAAAGGAAATCCTCGACCTGATGCATGAGGCGGTTCGCCGCTTCGGCCCGAAGGCCGAGCTCTATGTGCGGCCGATGTTCTGGGCGACCAAGGGCGGTCAGGGACCGATCTCGGTCGACGGCGATTCGACCCAGTTCCTGCTCTGCGTCTATCACTCGCCGATGCGTGCGGGCACGCCGCTGACGCTCGGCCTATGCCGCTCGATCCGCCGGCCGACGCCGGAGAGTGCGCCGACCGACGCCAAGGCGAGCTGCCTCTATCCCAACTCCAGCCGCGGCGTCGCCGAGATGCTCGAGCGCGGTTTCCAGAACGGCATCGTGCTCGACGCGCTGGGCAACGTCGCCGAGACCTGCAGCTCCAACATCTTCCTGGCGAAGGAGGGCGTCGTCAGCACGCCGGTGCCCAACGGCAGCTTCCTCGCCGGCATCACGCGCAATCGGGTCGTCAAGCTCCTGCGCAATGCCGGTGTCACCGTGAAGGAGTGCACGGTGGCAACGGCCGACCTCGACGATGCCGACGAGCTCTTCACCACCGGCAATGCCGGCAAGGTACAGCCGGTCAGCCGCTACGAAAGCCGCGACCTGCAGCCCGGCCCGATCGCGCGTCAGGCGCACGAGCTCTACATGACCTACTCGCTCACCCAGCGGATCATCTGACGACGAGTCAACCTTTGCCTGCCGTCCGACGTACGACCAGCGGCAGGGCAAGAAGCGACGCCACACTGATCAAGGCGAGCATCGCCCACGCCTCGTTGATGGCGCCGACCAGGCCGGCGCGCTCGACCAGCGGGCGCACGGTCTCGATCGTCGCAGCGTCGATCGTGCGCGCGGTCGCCGTCGCAATGGTCTCGGCCGGGATGCCGACCAGGGGCGCGACCGAGACGTCGCCGCTCTTCAGGCGCTGGCCGATCTCCTCGGCCAGGATCGGTGCGCGGCCATAGATCACCGTATCGATCAAGGCGAGGCCGATGGCGCCGCCGAGGTTGCGCATCAGGTTGAAAAGCCCGCTCGCATCGGCGACCCGCTCGGGCGGGAACTGGCCGAGCGCCAGCCGGGTCGGCGGCAGCAGGCAGAACATGATGGCCGAGCCGCGCAGGATCTGCGGCACCAGCATCTCGTCGAAATCGGATTCCCAGGTCTGCAGGGCGCTGAGTCCGAGCCCGGCAGCGAACAGCGAAAAGCCGCCCAGCATCAGCAGGCGGCCATCGATGCGCCGCTCGAGTTCGACGGCGATCGGCGCGGTGACGAGCTGGGCGACGCCGGTCACCAGCATGATGCGGCCGATATCGAGCGGACCATGCTCGCGAACGAATCCGAGGAACACGGGCATGAGGTAGACCGAGCCGTAGAGCCCGATGCCCAGGGTGAAGGAGAGAAAGCAGCCGACCGCGAAGTTGCGGTCGCGGAGCGCGCTCAGGTCGACGATCGGCCGCGAGCGGCCAAGGCTGCGGCGGACGAAGGCGAAGCCAGCGAGCAGCGCCAGGGCGAGCAGGCCAAGTACGCGCAACGAGGCCCAGCCGTGCTTGGGCGCGTCCTTCAGCCCGATCTCGAGCGCCGCGAGTGCAATCGCCATCAGGACGAGGCCGGCCACGTCGAGCGCGCGAACGTGCTCGTATTCGCCCGCCTCGCGCGGCAGGAAGGTGGCGGCAACCACGGCGGCGACGACGCCAGGCGCGACATTGACCAGGAAGAGCCAGTGCCAGGAGTAGGTCTGGGTGATCCAGCCGCCGACCAGCGGTCCCACGGTCGGCGCCAGCACGGCCATCACGCCCGCGAGGGTCGTGGCGATGCCCTGCTGGCGAAAGGGAAAGAGCAGGAAGACGGCAGAGAACACCGCGGGAATCAGGACGCCGCCGGCGAAGCCCTGCACCACCCGCGCGACGATCAACGTCTCGAAACCGTGGCTCGCCGCACAGGCAGCCGATGCAAGGGTGAACAGGGTGAGCGCACCCACGAACAGCCGGCGCAGGCTGAGGGCGCGCGTCAGAAGGCCGGTCAGCGGGATCGCTATCACCTCGGCGATGAGATAGGCGGTCTGCACCCAGCTCATCCGGTCCGGCGCAATCGATAGCGCCTCGCTGATCTCGGGCAGCGAGGTGACGACGATCTGGATGTCGAGCACGGCCATGAACATGCCGAGCGTCATGGCCGAGAATCCGACCCAGATGCCGGCGCTCGCTCCCCGCTCCTCGGTCATTGCCGGAGCGCCGCCGCTTCCGCGCGGATGCGAATCCACAGCACCAGGGCGTTGAGAGCCGAGAAGGCGATGCCGTACCACGCCAGACCGAGGCAGAGTGGCAGCACCAGGATCTCGGCGGCGACGATGCAGTAGTTGGGATGCGACATGAAACGGAACGGCCCGCCTCTCACCAGTGGCGCGCCGGGCAGCACGATGATGCGCGTCGTCCAGCGCGGACCCAGCGTGGTGATCACCCACACGCGCAAGCCCTGGAGGATTACGAACACTGCCAGCCAGAGCAGGCTCACCTCGACATGCCCGCCCGAGGCGACGAGATACCAGAGGCCCGCCAGCCACGTGGCGTGCAAGGCCACGATCAGCGGATAGTGGCCGGGCGCCGCCTCGTGCGCGCCCTGGGCAAGCAGGCGCTCTGTGTTGCGCCGCGACAGGACGAGCTCGCCGAGACGCTGCAGGGTCACCAGGCCGAGAATGGCCCCCGCCAGGATCATCACGCCGCCTGCGCCAGCGACAGGCAGCTGCAGGTGAAACCGGGTCCGAGCGCCGTCAGCACGGTGCGCCGCGGCAGGCCCTGCTGCGCCAATCGGTCGAGCACGAACAGCACGCTCGGCGCCGACATGTTGCCGTACTCCTCCAGCACCGCGCGCTCGTGATCGAGCGCGCCCTGATCGAGGCGCAGCGTGCTCTCGAGCGCGGTGATCACCTTGGCGCCGCCGGGATGGCAGGTGAATCGGTCGACCGAGGCACGCTCGACACCAATGCGCGCCAGGATCGTTTCGACGGCGGCGCCGACATGCTCCTCGGCAAAAGGCGGGATGGCGCGGTCGAAGATGACGCCGAGACCGGTCGGATCGACCTTCCACCCCATGATGTCGAGGCTGTCCGGCCACAGGTGCTCGCCCGCGCCCTCGATGTGCGCCAGGCCGGTCTCGCCGGTGCGCACGACACAGGCCGCCGCGCCGTCACCGAACAGGGCCGTCGCCACCATGTTGGCGCTGGTCAGCTGGTCCATGCGGAAGGCTGCGGTGCAGATTTCGATGGCCACCAGGAGCACGGTCGAACCCGGCCGTGCCCGGGCCAGGCGACCGGCGATCGCCAGTCCCGAAACGCCGCCGGCGCAGCCCAGGCCGAACACCGGCACGCGCTCGACATCGGCGCGGAAACCCATGCGGCCGGCGACGCGCGCCTCGAGGCTCGGCGTGGCGATGCCGGTCGAGGAGATGGTGACGATGGTGTCGACATGGCTCGCCTCGCACGCGGCATTGGCCAGCGCCCGGCTGGCGGCAGCGACGAACAGGTCCTGCGCGCCTGCAAGGTAGGCAGCGTTGCGCTCCGGCCAGTCGAGATCCGAGAAATACCAGTCGAGCGGTTTCACGGTGTAGCGGGTGCGGATGCCAGCGGTCTCGAACACCGGGGCCATGCGCTCGAAGGCGGCGTAGCGATGGGCGAAGATGTGGCGCGCAGCCGCTGCCGCATCGGACTGCTCCAGCCGGTTCGCCGGCACGGCCTGGCCGATGGAGAGCAGCGCCGCGGACTGGCTTGCATCATTCGACATCGGCTTCCTCATGGGTCGGCGTGGACAACACGCGGTTGCCTCTAGCAGATCAACAACGTGGCCGGTCACCGCAAGTCACGATAGCGCGAAGGCCTCCTGCTGTGCTGCCATGATCCCCGCACATTCGATGGCCCGCCAAAGTGGCCTGAAGGGAACAATGCTGCTCATCGGAGTAAACCGCTCGCCCTATACGCGGCGCGTCGCGATCACGCTCGAGGTCTACGGCTTGCCCTACGAGCAACGCGACCTCTCGGGTTTCGGCAACCGCGCCGATGTCCGCGCCGCGAACCCGTTGGGGCGCATTCCCGCCCTGGTGCTCGACAACGGCGAAACCCTCGTGGACAGCGCCGCCATCATCGACCATCTCGACGAGATCGTCGGCCCTGACCGAGCGCTGACGCCAACGGCGGGCGCCGACCGGCGTGCCGTGCTGCGGCTGGCGGCGCTGATGATGGGCGCCTGCGACAAGGGCCTGCACGCCGCTTACGAACGCAATCACCATCCGCCGGAGAAGGTCCATGAGCCGTGGATCGACGATTGCATGGCGCAGATGAGGAACGCGCTGGCCGCCGTCGAAACGATGGTCGAGCCGGGACAGGATTACCTGCTGCTGGGCCGTCTCACGCAGGCCGACGTCACGGCCTTCATCGCCGAACGGCTTGCGCGCGGCCTCATGATCAACACGGCGAGCGAGATGCCGCGCCTGCACGCCCATTGCCGCAAGCTCCTGCAGCAGGAGGCGTTCCGCTCGACCGAGCCGTGACGGTCTACGAATGGTCCTTCCCGGTGGTCCGGTAGAGGTTGGCCAGGCGGGCGATCAGGAACGCGACGTACATCACGCCCAGCACCTGCTCGATGATGATCAGGCTGCGCGCCATCCTGGTGGCCGGCGTGATCTCGCCGAAGCCGGTCGACGTCAGCACCGTAAAGGAAAAGTACATCATCGCCGGCCAGTCGAGGTGCTCTTCCGGCACGTTCGTCGGCGCGTAGTGAAAGGCGTGCGGCTCGAGCTGCTGCAGGAAGCCGAACAGGCTCGCGAAAGTGAAGGCGATCAGGACATAGGCCGCGACAGCGCCGAACACCTTGTCGGTGGTGATGGGACGCCAATCCAGCACGTAATAGAGCAACCCGGCGGTCACGGCGCCGACGAATGTCGCAGTGACGGCCAGGGTCGCCGGGCGCAGCCAATGCTCGCCCAACCGGTCCACCGCCACGGCATTTACGGTGAACAACGCCAGCAGGCCGAGCGCCAGCAGCGTCCTGCGCCCCATTCGCAAGGCCCACATTGCGAGCATCAGAATGGTGACCATTCCGAGCGCCAGGAACACGGCGCCGAACGTTCCGGCTACGAAGGGATTGATCAGGATGAACAGGCACAGCGCCACCAGCAGCACCCCGCAGCGGTTGTGCCGCATGAAGGCGATTCGACGCTTCATCCGGAAGTCGATCGGCATGGCCTACTTCCACTCGGCCAGCTCGACGGTGATGCCTTCAGGCCCTTCGAGGAACACCAGCTTGCGGTCGTGGAAGCTCATCGGCTGGTTGCGCAGGGACACGCCAGCCGCCGTCACCCTGGCGATCAGTTCGTCGATGTCCGAGACGGCGAAGCAGATATGGTTGAAGCCGATGCGGTCGAGCCGGGCGATATCGGCTTCCCTCTTCACCGGCGGATTGAGGAAGTGCAGCAGCTGGACTTCGAGGCGAGGGTTCGAGTCCTTCAGCACGAGGGTGACGTGGCGGGCCTCGAGGTTCGCGATGCCCATGTACTGGTCCATCACCGGTCCCTTGATCACCACGTCCTTGTCGGGTTCGAAACCGAGCAGGGCGAAGAAGCCGATGGCGGCGGCAGGATCGGTCACGGCCACGGTGACGTGGTCGAAGTGCTTCAGCATCACGCCATTCTAGCCGCTTCACGGCCAATGCACGAATTCCAGCTTCAGGCCATCCGGATCGGCAAAAAACACCGAGTAGTAGCCGGCGCCGTACTGCGGATAGTCGGCCGGTGCATCGAGAATGCGCGCACCCATGTGGCGCAGCAGCTCGTGCAGTCGATCGACATCGGCGCGGCTTTCGGCATGCCATGCGAGATGATGCAGCCCCGCGCTGTAGCGATCGTGCGCCCTGTCGGAACGCGCAGGCCTGATGTCGACCTCGCAGACCAGGCGTCCTGCTTCGCGCAACTCCCAGTTCGAGCCGACGGCATCGTCACGGGTGCGCCGGTAGCCCATGAAGCCGAGGATGCGGTCGTAGAACGGCGCCGATGTCGCGAGGTCGATGACGGTGAGATCGATGTGGTGGACGGCGCCGCGCATGCTGCCTCCGGAACGCAAGCCGCCATCATGACGTTGCTGGCGGATGCAGATCCAGGTCGTATGCTGCCATCCCCTGACCGAAAGCTACGACCACTCGCTGTTCCGTGCCGTCGTCGGCGCGCTCGAGCAGAACGGTCACGGCGTCGTCGCGACGGACCTCTACCGCGAAGATTTTGCGCCGGCGATGACGGTGGCGGAGCGGCGCACCTACATGAGCAACGACTACGACGCGAGCGCCGTCGCCCGCTATGTCGAGATCCTGAAGCAGGTCGACGGCCTGATCCTGTGCTTTCCGCACTGGTGGTTTTCCATGCCGGCCATGCTGAAGGGGTGGGTCGATCGCGTTTGGGGACCCGGCACAGCCTTCCTCTACGATTCGAAGGACGGCCACCTCAGGCCCAATCTGCACAACATCAAACTGTTCGGCGTCGTCACCAGCTACGGCTCGTCGTGGTGGATCGTGCGCGTGTTCGCCGGCGACGCCGGCCGCAAGGTGCTGATGCGCGGCATGAAACCGTTGTGCGCCAAGGATGCCCGGTCGTTCTATCTCGCCCACTACGGCATGGACTCCTCGACAACCGCTTCACGCGAGGCATTCCTGGAGAAGGTCCGGCGTCGCGTCGGGCAGATCTGACCTCGCGTTTGCTACTGCCGGCAAAATACCAGCAAAATCAGTCCCTTACCCAAAATGACGAATCCCAGCCGCTCGTCGCCCGGAACGACGGTCACAGCTAAGCCACAGCACGAAACCGCCGCTGATACGTAAAGCTTGAACGACAATGTTCAAACGGGGACTCCACCAATGACAAAATATCTGGTCCTGGCCGCCATCCTCCTCGGCACCACGGCCTGCGGCGATACCTGGGGCCAGCGTGCCGTTACCGGCGGCGGCATCGGCGCCGGCTCGGGCGCGATCATCGGCGCCCTGACGCCGATCGGGATCCTGCCGGGCGCGCTGGTCGGCACCGCAGTCGGCGCCGGCGTGGGCGCGGCGACGACACCCCGCTACTGATCTCTTCGCGCGGTCACCACGTCTCCTTCCACGGCCTGAGATCCATCTCGAAGGTCCAGGCTGAACGCTTCTGCTGGTGGATCTGCCAGTAGACGTCGGCGATGTCGTCCGGATCGAGGACGGCATCGGGACCGGAATCGTAGCGCTCGGGAAAATTGGTCTTGATCCATTGCGTGTCGATGGCGCCGTCGATCACGACATGGGCGACGTGGATGTTCTGCGGGCCGAGCTCGCGCGCCATCGATTGCGCCAGCGCCCGCACGGCATGCTTGCCGCCGGCGAAGGCCGCGAAGCCGCGACCGCCGCGCAGGCTCGCCGTGGCACCGGTGAACAGCATGGTGCCGCGACCGCGCGGGACCATTGCCTTGGCCGCCTCGCGCGCGGTCAGGAATCCGGCGAAGGCGGTCATCTCCCAGACCTTGCGGTAGACCCGGGCCGTCGTGTCGCGGATGTCGAAGCGCACGTTGCCGCCGATGTTGAAGACGAAGACTTCGATGTCGCCGATCTCGGTCTCGATCTCACGGAACAGTTTCAGCACCTGCTCCTCGTCGCGCGCGTCCGAGCCGAAGGGGTGGACCTTGCCGCCTTGCCGGGTGATCTCAGCCACCAGATGCTCGAGCTTGTCGGCGCTGCGCCGCGTCACCACCGCCGTGTAACCCTCGCGCGCAAAGCGACGAGCGATCGCACCGCCCGTCGCATCGCCCGCACCGATCACGACACAGACCTTGTCTCTCGCCATGGGCGATCTCCTTTGCCGCCAATGTGTCGGCGGCCCGGCGAGCGCTCAAGGGAGATTACGTCATGATCGGCTGAGACGACCGATTGTGGTCGACGAGGCCGGCGCGGCGGCGGATCTCCGCCGCGGTCAGGCCTTCGCCGTCCGGCCGCCAGCCCGGCGGCCCAAAGGTGTACATCCAGGCTTCCTGCAGGGAGCGCGCCGAGCGCAGATCCTTGATGAGACCGATCCACGGCGAGAAGTTGATGACGAACGCATTGCGCGAAGACACCGTGGGCGTGATGGTGCCGTAGTCGCACCGCACGTCGTCGCGCTCTGGGATATATGTGCCGAACAGGCGGTCGAAGACCACCAGCACGCCGCCGAAGTTGGCGTCGAGATACTCCGGATTGCGCGCGTGATGGACGCGATGGTTGGACGGCGTGTTGATGACGCCCTCCAGCCAGCCCAGCCGCGGGAACCAGTCGGCATGCAGCCAGAACTGGTAGGTCAGGTTCAGCACCAGCGCCGTCAACACCACAGCCGGAGTGAAGCCCAACAGCACCAATGGCGTGAAGAACAGGGTCGAGCCGGTCAGCCGGCCGAACCAGCCCAGCCGATAGGCGGCCGACAGGTTGAGCTGGTTGGGCGAGTGATGCGGCGAATGCCCGGCCCAGAACCAGCGCGAGGTGTGACTGAAGCGATGGTACCAGTAGTAGAAGAACTCCAGCCCGAAGAAGAGCAGCAGGATGGAGCCGACGCTGTCGAGCGACTGGGTGAAGAAGCGATGCTCCCACGCGAGGCCCATCCACGGCGCGACGATGGCGAGAGGCAGGAAGCGCAGGAGCTGACGGCCGGCAAGGTCGACGAGCGAGCAGGCCGACGCCTTCCAGTCGTAGCCCTCCGGGCGGCTGCGCGCGAGCCAGATACCCTCGACAAGCGAGGCGACGAGAACGAGCGGCAGGACGACCATGTAGACGTTGGAGAGATCGGCCACGGGGCGCTCCTTGTTATTGTGACGCCACGCAAATATATGAGCATTGCTCATGTTCCAGTACTCGCCTTTGCCGGACTCGCATCGCCATGCCTGCATCCCGCCAAGCCACTGAAAACAAACGACGAATTCCCCGCCAGGCACGCGCCGCCGAAACCGTGGCGGCGATCCTGGAGGCAGCCGCTCAGATTCTCGAAGCCGGCGGCCTCGCCGGCTTCACGACCAATGCCGTGGCCGAGCGGGCCGGCGTCAGCATCGGCACGCTCTACCAGTACTTCGCCGACAAGGACGCCATCGTCCTGGCGCTCGCCCAGCAGCAGGTCGGGCTCGCGCTGGCGGAGATCGCTCGCGCGCTGAGCGGCGAGATCGACCCGACACCGGAGGGCCGGGTGCGCGCCATGGTACGCGCGGCAGTGCACGCCTTCCGCGGCCGGCAGCGCGCGCGCAAGGCGGTAATGGAGGCGGTCCTGTCGCGGGGCCAGCACAGCGAGTTGATGCTGCCCGTCGTCGCCTTCGTCGCCGAGCACGGAGCGCGCGTCGGTAAGATACGGCAGCCGATATTCGCGAGACTCACGCCGCTGCAGACGTTCGTGATGTCGCGCAGCATGATCGGCGTCCTGCGCGCGGCCGTCCTGGAGGAGCAGCCGTTCTTCAAGAGCCGCCCTTTCGAGGATGAGCTGGTGCGGCTGGTGCTGGCCTATCTCGCGAGCATCACGAAGGAAGCGGCGGCGTCTTCGGCAGCGGCACGTTGAGCAGCACGCCAAGCTCGTTCGCGAGATCGCAGCTTACCCGCGCATGCACCCTGCCCTGCTTGTCGAAGAAGCGGCCAGTCGGGCTCGTTGGGAAGACTCCTTCGTGCCAGATGCCGGGATGGATGTAGATGCCGAAGCTGCCGTCCGACCACAGCGCAACGAAATCCTCGGGCTCGAGGTCGTCGCCGGGCCTGGCCACCGGCACGACGAAGGGCTGGCCGTCGAGCGGGAAGAAAAGCTGGCCGCCGTCGGGATGGTAGTTGCAGTGCCATAGGAGCACGCGATCGCCGGCGAGCGCCACGCCGGCCGCCGCCTGCTCGGGCCGCTCGCGGAAGCCGATGACATAGTGGCCGCCGACGGCCTCGTTACGGCCCCAAAGCTCGTTGGTGCGCCATTCGCAGGCGAAGATGCCCTCGGTCGTGCCGCCTTCTACTCCGGTGCCGGCATCGAGCCTGCGCCAGCCGCCAAGCGGCCACGGCACGATCTCGATGCGATGGTCGCGACTTGTCGCGATCTCACCATAGCCCTTGATCGATTCTTCGGTTGCCCGCACCAGCGGCACATCGACCAGGCGCAGCCCGGCCGGGACCTTGGGATTGAGATAGTCGAAAACGACGTCACCCATGTCCGGTCACTTTCTCTGATGACGCTTGTTCCGACGTCAGGCCGCGCGGCTTAGATCTTCGCCGGCCAAGGCCCGCTCGATCAGCTTCACGACGTTGTCGCGGCCGTAGAGCTTGATGAAGGCGCCCATGCGCGGGCCCTGCTCGCTGCCCAGCAGCACCTCGTAGAGCGTCTTGAACCACTGGCGCAGTTCGGCCTGAGCGAAATGCCGCTTGCCCGCCTCGTAGACCTCGTTCTGGATGACCTCGGCGGTCGACTCTTCCGGCAGCTTCCCGAGCGTGTCGGCGAGGTCTTGAAGCGCCTCGCGCTCCTTGCCCGTGGGCAGGCGGAACTTCTTGGAGGCCTTGACGAAGTCCTGGTAGTAGGCCACCGCGCCCGTCAGCAGCCGGTCGAGATAGGGAGCGTTCTCCGGCGTGGCACCCGGCACGTAGCGGCGCAGGTACTGCCACAGCACGTCCTTGCTGTCGGTATGCGCCACGCTCGCGAGATTGAGCAGCATGCCGAAGTTGACGCCGGCCGCGCTGTTGGCCGGCGCCTTGCCGTCATGGATGTGCCAGGCGGCGTTCTCCAGTGCCTTGGCCGGCTCCTCTGCCGGCAGCTTCTCGACCGCCGCGAGATAGTCGTCGACGGCACGCGGGATCACGTCGAAGTAGAGGCGCTTGGCGCGGCGCGGCTGCTGCTGCATGTAGAGCGCGAGCGACTCCGGTGGCGCATAACGCAGCCATTCCTCGACCGAGAGCCCGTTGCCCTTGGACTTGGAGATCTTCTTGCCTTCCTCGTCGAGGAACAGCTCGAAGTTGAAGCCCTCCGGCGGCTGGCCGCCCAGGATCTTCACGATCTTTGCGGAAAGCTCGGCCGACGGGATCAGATCCTTGCCGTACATCTCGTAGTCGACGCCGAGCGCGAACCAGCGACCGGCCCAGTCGGCCTTCCACTGCAGCTTGACGTTGCCGCCGGTCACCGGCGTCTCGACCAGCGTGCCGTCCTCGTCGCGGTAGACGATCGTGCCCGCCTTGGCGTCGGTCTTGGTCACCGGCACCTGCAGCACGCGGCCGGTCTTTGGCGAGATCGGCATGAAGATCGAATAGGTCGCGCGCCGCTCCTCGCCCAGGGTCGGCAGCATGACGGCCTGCACTTCGTCGTAGTGCTGCAGCATGGCCAGCAGCATCCTGTCGAACCGGCCCGACCTGTACCAATCGGTCGCCGACTGGAACTCGTACTCGAAGCCGAACGAATCGAGGAACGCCCGCAGCCGTGCATTGTTGGCCGCGCCGAAGCTCGGATGCTCGTTGCTGAACGGATCGGGCACCGAGGTCAGCGGCTTGCCGAGGTTGGCGGCGAGCAGCTCCTTGTTGGGCACGTTGTCGGGCACCTTGCGCAGCCCATCCATGTCATCGGAGAAGCTGAACAGCCGGGTCGGAATGTCGCTCAGCCGCTGGAACGCCTGGCGCACCATGGTCGTGCGCACGACCTCGCCGAAGGTGCCGATGTGCGGCAGTCCCGACGGACCGTAGCCGGTCTCGAACAGCACGTACCCTTTGGCCGGCACTTTGCCGCCGATACGCGCGACCAGCTTGCGGGCTTCTTCGAATGGCCACGCGCGCGCGGCCTCGGCGAGGGTACGATCGATCTGGGACATGGATCGGCCAAACTAGGTGCGAGGGGCATTTGCGTCAATGCGGCCCGCAGCCCAAAGTGCCGCGCCTGCAATGAACAAAAGCCCTCTCATCCTGGCCGTCGGCGGCCTTCTGGCAATGGCCGCCGGCATCGGCATCGGCCGCTTCGTCTACACCCCCATCCTGCCGCCGATGGTCGAGGCGCTGTCGCTCAGCAAGGCCGAGGCGGGGCTGATCGCCTCGGCCAACTTCGTCGGCTACCTCGCCGGCGCACTGCTGGCGGCGGTGCGCCTGCCGGGCTCGCGCCGCGGCTGGCTGCTCGCCGGTCTCGTGCTGAACGTCGTCTGCCTGGCGGCGATGGGCGCCACGACATCGCTGGTGCTCTTCCTTCTGCTGCGGCTCGCCGCCGGCATCGCCAGCGCCTTCTGCCTGATCTTCAGCTCGGCGCTGGTGCTCGATCGGCTGGCTCAGTCGGGCCGCAGCGGCTTGTCGGCCCTGCATTTCGCGGGCGTCGGCATCGGCATCGCTCTGTCGGCGGTCGTGGTCGCCCTGCTCGGCGACTGGCGCAACATGTGGCTTGCGAGCGCGGGCCTCGCGGCGCTGGCTGCCATCGCCGTCGCGTTGACCGTGCCGGCGGAAGCCGCGACCGCCACCGCCGCCGCGCGCGCTCCGCGCACCAGGCTTTCATCCGCCTTCATCCTGCTCGCCGTCGCCTACTTCCTGTTCGGCATCGGCTACATCATCACCGCAACCTTCCTGATCGACATCGTGCGCGGCTCGCCTGCCATCCGCCATCTCGAGCCCTATGCGTGGGTCCTGGTCGGCATCGGCGCCGCACCGTCGGTCGTGCTTTGGGGCGCGCTCGGCCGGCGCATCGGTACCCTGCCCGCCTTCGCCGTGGCGAGCCTGGTCGAGGCGGCCGGAGTCGTGGCGAGCGTGCTGTGGGTGCAGACCCTGGGCGTGGTGATCGCGGCGCTTTTCCTCGGCGGCACGTTCATGGGCCTGACGGCGCTCGGCCTGATCGGCGCCCGCGAGTCGGGCGTCGGCGATCCGCGCGGCCGCATCGCGCTCATGACGGCATCCTTCAGCCTCGGCCAGATCATCGGCCCGGTCTTCGCCGGCATCGTCTACGATTCCACCGGCAGCCTGGTCTGGCCTTCGCTGTTTGCGGCGGCGGGCCTGGTGCTGGCGGCGCTATTGTCGCTCGGCAGTCAGCGTTTCGCTCCCAGCCACGCCAGCGCCTCGCGCGCCGCGCGCAGGCCCGAGGCGTAGGCGCCGCCGACCCGCGTCGCCCACACCGGATCGGTCGCTTCGCCGGCGAAGAACACGCGGTCGTGGTGCGGCTGCGCCAGCACGAGCCGCTTGTCGGCGTTGCCCGGCGTGGCCATCGACCACGAGCCGCGGGCAAACGGATCCTTGCCCCAGCGCGTGACCGAGGAACGCGCCAGCAGGGTGCGCAGATCGTTGCCGAAGATCTCGGCCAGCGCCGACATTGCGAAGCCGAGGGCTGCGCCGGTACCTTCCTCCTCGACCTGCCGCGCCTGCGCGCCACCCACGAACACGATGGCGGCGTCGCGGTCGTAGGGCCGCACGATGGCGTCGAACGCCTCGTGCTTGCGGTTGAGGCCGATGACGCTGCGGGCGGCCGATGCGTCGATCACCTTGCGGCCGAACGACAGCGCCACCTTGTTGTAGAGCGCCATCGGCAGCTGGGCGATCGCCTCGCGCTTGGCGACGCTGAGCTGCGGGGCGAAGCTGAACGACCCGCCAGCCAGCAGCCCGGTCGGCACCGTCACGATGACGGCCTTGGCGCTCACCTGGCCGTTGGTCGTCGCGACCACCACCTGCGGGCCGGTTGAATCGATGCGCGCCACTCGAGTACCGAGCTTCACCGGCACCTTCGCGCCCCAGCGCGCGACCAGCGCACCCAGGCCGCCGGCAACGGAGTATTGCGGCTCGCTCTCGGGCTGGCGCATGAAGTCGCGCGCCGACAGCTCGCCGAGCTCGACGCCCGATTCGAGCGGCCCGACCATGGCATAGGCCAGCCGCTCCAGCGGATCCTGAGCCACCAAGACCCGGCCGACCGGTACGTCCGACGCCTTCTTCAGGGCCTCGATCAGTTTGCGCGACGCATCGATGGCGATCTTCTCGAAGCGTGCGTATTCCTCCTTGGGTGCCTCGGCGCCGCCGATATAGATCGCCTGCTCAAGACGGTCAGGCACCGGCCTCTCGTTCATGTCGCGCAGCATCGCCATGGCGGGGTTGGTCCGGCCGGCCTCGATCCATTGTGCGCCGAGATCGAAGGGGAAGCCGAAGGTGGTGCTGTCAGTGACAGCACGGCCGCCGATGCGATCGCGCGCCTCGATCACCAGCACGCTCTTGTTGGCCGCCATCAGGGCTCTGGCGGCGGCAAGGCCGGCGACGCCGGCCCCGACGACGATCACCTCGGGCTCGGCGGCCGCCCGTGCCGGAAGTGCGGTTCCTGCCAACGACATGGACAGGAAGAGACGACGACTGAGCGTCATTGGATTGACAGTGTATGCTATCCGCCTGTTGATGGTGTCGTTATCCAATCGCCCTTCTCTCATCGCGACCGCCCGCGGCGCGCTGTGGCGCGGATCCGACGGTACGATCGAGAGGCTGCGCGCGACCGACGCCGGGTTGCGAGCGGCAGCCAGTCCGCCGCTCGTGTGCCACGCGCCGGCAGTGGCGGCGCGGCTTGGTCTCGACGATCTGCCGGCGCTCGATGTCCTGGAACTCTTCGCTTTCGTGCGGCCGGCCAGGTTCTGCCTGCCGACGACGCGCGGCCTCTGCGAAGCGGTCGACCTTGCGGTGCCGACGACTCCGGAAGAAGAGGTGGCCGCCCTGCCGCAACTCGCCGCGGTGCTGCTCGACGAACTCGAGGACATGGCCGCGTTGGCCTCGCGCGAACTCACCGAATTGGCGCTGGCCATGGTCCGTGGGCAATGGTCGTGGGGCGACGACGTGCTGGCCGCATTGGGCATCGATCCGGCCGGCAGGAAGCCGCGGCCCGGCGCCGGCCTCGATATCTGGAAAAGCCTGCCGCAATGGGAGGAGCCGCCGCCGGCGCCGCCGCCCTCGAGCCAGCCGGTCGAGCCGCGCGAAGCGCGTCTCAGGCTCGCCCAGATGGTCGCGGCCGGCGCCAACATCGCCGAGGCGCGCCCGACCCAGAGCGACTATGCCTCGGCCGCGAGCCAGGCCTTCGCGCCGCGCGAACGTGAGGACCAGCCCAACGTCGTGCTGGTCGAGGCCGGCACGGGCGTCGGCAAGACCCTGGGCTACGTCGCACCGGCCAGCCTGTGGGCCGAGAAGAACGGCGCACCAGTCTGGATCGCCACCTACACCCGCAACCTGCAGCGCCAGATCGACAACGAGCTCGATCGCCTGCACCGCGATTCGGCCGAGAAGCGCCGCAAGGTCGTGATCCGCAAGGGCCGCGAGAACTATCTCTGCCTGCTGAACTTCCAGGAGGCGGTGCTGCGCACGGGGCTCGCCCCCGAGAACGCCGTCGGCCTCGGCCTGCTGGCACGCTGGGCGCTCAACAGCCGCGACGGCGACATGATCGGCGGCGACCTGCCGGCCTGGCTGCTCGACCTGCTGGGCCGCGGCCGCATCTCGCGACTCGCCGACCGGCGCGGCGAGTGCATCTATTCGGCGTGCGAGCACTACCGGAAGTGCTTCGTCGAGCGCACCATCCGCCGCGCCCGGCAGGCCGACATCGTGATCGCGAACCATGCGCTGGTGATGGTGCAGGCGGCGATGGGCGGCCTCGACGACGCCACGCGACCGCTGCGCTACGTGTTCGATGAGGGCCATCACCTGTTCGACGCCGCCGACGGCGCCTTCGGCGCGCATTTGAGCGGTATCGAAGCCTCCGATCTGCGGCGCTGGCTTCTGGGCTCCGAAGGCCGCCGCGGCAGCCGCGCGCGTGGCCTCGAACGCCGCCTCGCCGACCTGTTGGGTGACGACCTCGAAGCCCACAGGGCACTGCGCCGCCTGCTCGACCTCGCCCAGCAGCTGCCCTCGCCCAACTGGCAGACGCGCCTCGCCGACGGCACGGTCCTGGGCCCGGCCGAGGAGTTCCTGGCCCTGGTACGCCAGCAAGTGCGTGCGCGGGCGTCGGGCGACGACCAGGGCTTCGGCCAGGAATGCGACGTACGCCCGCTCAATCCCGGCCTGGTCGAGGCGGCCGACCGGCTGGGCGAGGCGCTCGAGCAGATGCTGGCGCCGGTGCGCCGGCTGCGTCAGGCGTTGAGAACCAAACTCGAGAGCGAGGCCGACAAGCTCGATTCGGGGCAGCGCGGCCGCATCGAAGGCGTCGCCCGCTCGCTCGCCAATCGTTGCGAGCTGACGCTCGAAGCCTGGCGCGCCATGCTGCGCGGCCTGCACAACGAGCCCGATCCCGCCTTCGTCGACTGGTTCGCCATCGAGCGCAGCCAGAACCGCGAGATCGATGTCGGCATGTATCGCCACTATCTCGATCCGACCGAGCCGTTCGTGAACTCCGTCATCGTGCCGTCGCATGGCGCCGTCATCACCTCGGCAACCCTGCGCGATTCCTTGGGTGTCCCGGCCGCCGCCAACGACGAGCAACCCGAGACGCTGGCCGACTGGATGGTCGCCGAGGCCCGCACCGGCACGCGTCACCTGCAGGCGCCGGCGATCCGCGCCGCCATGGCCTCGCCGTTCGACTATTCCAAGGCCACGCGCGTGCTGATCGTGCGCGACGTCAAGCGCGACGACGCCGACCAGGTCGCCGCGGCCTATCGCGAATTGTTCCTGGCGTCAGGCGGCGGCGCGCTCGGATTGTTCACCGCCATCGGCCGCCTGCGCGCCGTGCATCAGCGCATCGCGCCGGCTCTCGAGGAAGCAGGCCTGCCGCTCTACGCCCAGCATGTCGGCGGCATGGATGCGGCAACCCTGGTCGACATCTTCCGCGCCGAGGAGCACTCCTGCCTTTTGGGCACCGACGCGGTGCGAGACGGCGTCGACGTGCCGGGCCGCTCGTTGCGCCTGATCGTGTTCGATCGCGTGCCCTGGCCGCGTCCCGACATCCTGCACCGCGCCCGCAAGGCATCTTGGAAGGAAGCAGGTGCCGGCGCCAACGCCTATGACGACATGCTGGCGCGGTTGCGCCTCAAGCAGGCCTACGGCCGGCTGATCCGCCGCGCCGACGATCGCGGCGTCTTCGTCATGTTGGACTCCCGACTGCCGAGCCGCCTGCTGGGCGCCTTCCCCCCGGGAGTTGCCGTCGACCGTGTCGGGCTGGCCGACGCGGTAGCGGCCGTCAAGGTGTTCCTCGAGACGACGTGAACCTTGCGGAGTCCGACGATCCATCCCCCGTCATCCCGACCGGAGCCGAGCTCAGGAGGCGAAGCGGCGGGACCTTGTTGCTACGTCGACAAGACGAGGTCCCTCGACTGCGCCGCCCTTCGGGCGGCTTCGCTCGGGATGACGGGTAAATTGATCACACGAGTTCGCTACGCCGTCTGATGCCGTTTCAGGAACGCGCGTGCGCGGTCGATGGTGCGGGCCTTCAGTTCCGCCGGCTCTTTCCAGGGAAAGACCGTGATCTCGGCGTTTGGTGCCAGCGATGCGATGTCCAGCGAGACCTGGAGCGGATGAGCGACGACATCGTCGGGCAGCACGAGCATCGGTGTCTTGCAAGACTTCGCAAAGTCGCGCGAGACGCTGTACACGAAGTCGGGCTGCACACGGTAAAGGTTGTGGAGATATTGTTCGATCGCCGCCATCGACACGTCGGGCCGGCGCTCGAGGAACTGCTTGGCCCAGACGTCCCTGCCGGACTCGTACATGAAATCGGGCTTGTCCGGCCGATGTCCGACCGGCTGGCTCAGGATCGCCGCGACCACGCGCTGGGGTGCACGCTCCATCAGCTTCATCGCGAAGGGGCCGCCGATGCAGTTGCCGAAGAACACGAACTGGCGGATGCCGAGATGGTCCATCACGCCGAGCTGGTCGTCGGCGAAGGCATCCCATGGATTGGCGACGGGAACCGGACCGGTGGACTCGCCGTTCGTGGCGTTTCGCTGGTCCATGGTGATGACCCGGAAGTCGTTCTTGAATTCCTCCACGATGTTGATCACCGCGGTCGGCCAGTTGATCATGCGCGAATTCAGGCCGCCGCCGGGCGTTGCCAGCAACGGGAACCCTGAGCCGATCTCGGCATAACGGATCCGGACATCGCCCTTCTCGTAGAATCCGACCTTGAGACCGGCCGGAAGGGCCTGCGGGACGGCTGCCCCCGGCGCTTGCGCAAACACCGGCGGCGCGACTGTTGCCGCGGCGGCAGCGGCACCCGTTGTAAGAATGGTGCGTCGGCTCGAATCGACCATCGGCTGTCTCCTCGCGTAGCTCTCGTCTTCGAACGAGGCTCTACGCTCGTTTGATTGCGCGCAGGACGACCAGCAGGATGACGGCACCTATGACGGCGGTGATGATGGAGGCGATAAACCCTGAACCGATGGTGATGCCGAGAACTCCGGCGAGCCAGCCACCGATCAGCGCGCCCACGACGCCCACGATGACGTCGCCTATCAGTCCGAAGCCGCCGCCCTTCACCAGCAGCCCGGCAAGCCAGCCCGCAATCGCACCGATGATCAGCCAAACGATAATGCCGTGCGCTTCCATCGAGGCCTCCCGTGGCTCCGGTCCCGAAAGCTTGTAGCCGTGGTTGCACACCGTCAAGCCCCGCAATCTGGCCGGACCAGGCGACCCGGCTTGGTCGTGTCGGAGAAGCTTGCCGGCGGTGCGCCGGCGACAAGGACGGCCTTCTCCATTAGAGAGGGTGCCATGCCGTCTTCCTGTTCAGTTCTCTACGCCTCCGAGCCGCGCCTCGACGTCGACGAGTTCTGTCGCGTGCTGCTCGAGTCGGGCCTCGGCGCCACGCGGCCGACCGGCGACCGCCAACGGATGCAGCAGATGCTCGACCAGGCCGATCTTGTCGTCACCGCACGGCTCGATCGGCCCGACCGGATCCTGGTCGGCGTGGCGCGCTCGATCACCGACTTCTCCTGGTGCTGCTACCTTTCCGACCTCGCGGTCTCTGCATCGGCCCAGGGCCTCGGCGTCGGCAAGGGACTGTTGGACGAGACGCGCCGACAGCTCGGACCGCGCGTCAGCCTGGTGCTGGCGTCGATGCCCGAATCGGTGGGCTTCTACGAACGCATCGGCATGCCGCGCCAGCCCGACGCGTTCTGGTTCAAGCGCACCGAATAGGGATCCAACCAACAAAGTATGCGAGGCGTCGTATCGGTCAATTCGTCTTTCCCAGTTCCACTCCGGTCAGCACGGGCCGCAAACGTCTGACGCAATAGTCGAAAAACGACGCGATGCGCGGAATCTTTCGCAAGTCGCGATGGGTGAACAGGTATATGGGATAGTCGACCTCTGGAATGGGGCCGATAACCTGTACGAGGTCCCGATCCAGATCGGCAAGCGGCGAAGGCAAGAGAGCCAACCCGCCGCCGGATTTCACTGCGAGCAGGACGCTCGGAACATTGCTCGCTTGCCCAGATATGCGGGCCCGTGGGGCCTTCGACGGCAGCCAGCGCGCTGCCGCGAGAGCGGCAATCTCGCCGGTGAACTCGATGATGCTGTGGCTCCCGATGTCTTCGGGGCTTCTCGGCCTGCCGTTGCGTTCGACATATGACCGGCTCGCATAAAGAGCCCACGGCACATCGGCGATTTTCCTGCCGACCAGCGCTTCCTCCCGGGCCTCTCCACCGCGAATGGCAACATCCGCCTCGCCGCTCGACAGGTCCAGAATGCGATCGGTCATGAGCAACTCGATCTTTATGCCCGGGTGCTTCTTGTGGAAGTTGTCGAGCAGTTCCGACCTCATCAGGCGATGCGCGATCGTGGTAGAACATGTCAATCGGACTGTTCCTCTCATGCCCTTGTCGAAGGTCGCGGCGTGGCGCCGAAGGGCGCTCGCAGCCTGCTCGACGCGCTCCGCGTAGGGTTGCAGTTCCTTGCCGTATTCGGTCAGCCTGTAGCCGCTCGGACGACGCTCCACCAAGGGGCAGCCGAGACGCTTCTCCAGTTCGACCAGGCGGCGGTGGACCGTCGATTGATTGACGCGCAACGCCCTTGCCGCCGCGAGGCTACTGCCTTCCCGCGCGACCGCCAGGAAGTACCTGAGATCGCTCCAGTCGAACATTGTCAGGTTATGCATTCTTGTCCGCCCGCCGCGCAGCTTCGCTGCTCCATGCCGATCGCGGGCCATGGTATCCAGGCTTGCCCGTTTGTACCAACCAGTTCGTGATCTGATTGCACGTACGCCGATGCGAGGACGATCGAAGCCGATACAGCGCAGCTGCGCTCGATGTTAGGGGCATTTGACAGTCGGGGGAAAGCGACGATGAAGCTTCGTTTCCGATATGCCGCCGCAGCGCTGGCTCTGCTATCGGCTGAAGCGTCTGCGCAGGAGCAGCCGCTGACGATGAAATGCGAATCTTCTCCGCTCATGAATGCGTTCACCGTATTCAGTGAGACCGGGCGAATGCCGCCAGACCTCATCAAGTACCTCGGCGACGGGCCATGGCATAAGATCGAGCCCTATAAGGCCTTCGACAATGTCTACTATGTCGGCATCTGTTGGGTTTCCGCCTGGCTGATCACTTCGCCGAATGGCCACGTGTTGATCGACACGCTATACGGGCCGTACACCAGCCAGATGCTGGGAAATATTCGCGCTCTGGGCTTCGATCCCAAGGACATCAAGCTCGTAGTCGTTACCCATGGTCACTTCGACCACGCAGGAGGCATCAGCCAACTCAGATCAGAGCTTGCACCCGGGACACGCTTTGCCATGACGGAAGAGGGATGGCGCGAAGGAGCGGAAGAGTCGGTTTCGCATCCGCGGTTCCCGTGGAAGATGATCGAGCCTGACATCGTGCTCAGCGATGGTCAGACGGTCACCGGCGGCGACGTCGCCATTCAGGCGTTCGAGACACCCGGCCATACGATGGGCACCGCCTCGTTCGCATTCGATGCACGCGATGGCGTTCGTACCTACCGTGCGTTCACGGTCGGCGGCCTGGGACTGAATCGCATCCGTGGGCCGGAACAAGTGGAGGCATTCATCGCCAGCCTGAAGCGCATCCGTGTCCTGACGCAGGATGGCGCGCGCCCCGTCGAGTTGCACCTAACGACACATGGGTTCTCGACGGGTCTCACCGAGGCAAAAGAACTGCTCAAGACGCGTCAACCTGGTGATCCGCATCCTCTCGTAGACTTGCCGGGTTTCCGCAAGCAGCTCGACGAATTGCAGGCCGGTGCCGAGAAACGGCTCGATGCCGAGCGTCATAAGAAGGCGAATTGATGTCGATGCCGCAAAACAGGAGCCATCGCGAAGTGTTGTGGGGCTTTGACCCTCGTCAGTAGCCGGCCGAACGGTCCACGACTTCCTTGAGTGGTGCGCCATCGAGGAAGCGGCCCAGATTGTCGACGAACAGGCGAGCGACGAAGCGGTCGCGCTGCGGATGCGGGCCGCCGATATGCGGCAGCACGATGATGCCTTCGGTGGTCCAGAACGGGTGCTCCGACGGCAGCGGCTCCTGGCGGAAGACGTCGAGCAATGCACCCGCGATCTTCTTCGTCTTGACAGCGGCGATGAGATCGTCGTCCTTGATGATGTGGCCGCGGCCGAAGTTCAGCAGCCAAGCCGAGGGCTTCATCTTCGAAAGCCGCGCCTCGTTGACGAAGTTGTCGGTCTCGGGCGTCGCCGGCAGCAGCAGCAGCACGAAATCGGATTGCGCCAGGACCTCATCGGTGCGCGAGGCAGGCAGCACCTCGGCGACATTCGGCATCGGCGCAACACGGCGCTTGGTGCCGATCACGCGCATGCCGAGTGCCGCCGCGATACGGGCCACCTCCTGTCCGATCGCGCCGAGTCCCAGGATGCCGAGCGTCCTTCCCGTAAGCGGCTGCGCCACGGTGTTCACCCACTTGGACTGCTTCTGATGCTCCGCCACCGACCGGTAGGGTTTGGCGACATGGAACAGCGCGCCGATGATGTTCTCCGGCATCGATTCGGTGTGCGTGCCGCGCGCGCAGGTGAGCGTAAGACCGGCCGGCAGGTCAGGCAGCGCCAGCCAGCCTTCTACGCCGGCGCTCATCGCCTGGGCCCAGCGCAGCTTGGGCATGCTGGGCAGGAGGCCCGGCGGCACGCCGCCCGCCATCAGCGCCTCGGTGCGCGAGAGCTGTTCGGCCGAGGGTTTGTCCTTGCGCGCCAGCGTCTCGACCGCCACGCGATCGGCGAGGCCCGCCGCCTTGATGGCGTCGAGATAAGTGGCGGTCTGGTCGGTCCACAGCAGGACATGCGCGCGATTGGTCACGGGATCAGCTCCGGTCTTCTGGTGAGGCCGGTACCGTAAACGTCCTGATCGTGGCTTTAAAGTCCTCGCGCTTCGCTCGAAACCTTTACTCCTGCCTCAAATCGATCAGCGCCAGCCCGAGTTCCGGGCGTTTGCGCCGGCGGAGCCGGGCCGGGGTTTCGACGATGGTGACTTCCAGTGTCGGCCGTACGATGCCGTTCAGGAAGTGCCCGCCGCGGGTCGAGCCGTCGCTCATGCCGAGCACGGCGTGCATGTGCAGGCTGGGCTTGCCGTCGTCGCCGAGGGCGATGTCGCCCAACAGGCTGAGCGCCTCGCACTGGCTGTCGATCTCGATCGGCTTGTACGTCTTTTTCACGAGGTCGAACCAGCCGACGGTCGCACGCTCGAAGGCGCCGATCGCCGTCAGGGAGGCGGCGTCCAGCCGGGTGGCGGCGGCGAAAGCGGTGATTGCGGCGAAGGCCTCCTCCCCGGCGTCGAGGACGACGACATAGGTGCGTTCACCGGCATTCTGCCATACGAGCTTCGATTCCATTTACGTCAACCCGGTTGGGATGAAAACGTTGCATCACGCCTCATTTTTGCCCGCATTGCGCTGATGCGTGCTGCCGACGCTGCTCGTATAAACTCCGCGCTCAAGAAAAAGTTCAGTGGAGGTTTTACGCAATGAAAAACGTGGTTCTGCCGCGCCGCCGCGCGCTCATCCTGAGCGGTGGCGCGCTCGCCGCCCCGATGATTGCCAGTGGCGCCGCCCGTGCGGCTGACGAGTGGCCCAACAAGCCGGTCAAGTACATCGTGGTGTTCCCGGCCGGCGGGCCGACCGACACGCTGTCGCGCATCGTCTGCCATGAGCTCGAGAAGCTCACCAATCATCAGTTCATCATCGACAACAAGAGCGGTTCAGGCGGCGTCGTTGGCGCCGAGGCGATCGCGCGCTCGGCGCCCGACGGCTACACGATCGGTCTCTACACCATTGCCGCTCACGCCATTGCGCCGACGCTCTACACCAAGCTTCCGTTCGACGCGGGCAAGGACTTCACCGGGATCGCCATCCTGTGGGAAGTGCCGAACATGCTGATGACGCGCCTCGACTTCCCGGCCAACACGGTGCCCGAGCTTATCGCGCTCCTGAAGGCCAATCCGGGCAAATACTCCTTCGCATCGTCGGGCGCAGGCACCAGCCCGCAGATCACCGGCGAGATGTTCAAGAGCTTGGCCGGCGTCAACATCCTGCACGTGCCCTATCGCGGCAGCGCGCCTGCCCATCAGGACATCTTGGCGGGCCAGGTCGACATGATGTTCGACAACATCCCGGGCCCGCTCGGCCTGATGAAGGGCGGCAAGGTGAAGGCATTCGCCGTGACGTCCAAGGAGCGCCATCCGGCAGCGCCTGACGTCCCGGCCATGGCCGAGTTCCTGCCGGGCTTCGAGATCACCTCCTGGGGCGGCGTCTGCGGCCCGGCCGGCCTGCCGCCGGCGATGGTGACGCGGCTGTCGGAGCTGCTCAAGAAAGCGCTGGAGAGCGCAGCCGTGAAGGAGGCTTTCGACAAGCAGGGCGCCACGCGCCGCTGGCTCAACCCCGCCGACACGGCGGCCTATCGTGCCGACAATGAGAAACGGTTGGCGCCGATCATCAAGGCGTCGGGTGCGAAGGTAGAGTAGCTATCCTTCGCCCACCCCCGTCATCCCGACCGGAGCCGAGCGCAGCGAGGCGAAGCGGAGGGACCTTTTCTGTCGATACGTCGACAAGAACGGGTTCCTCGACTGCGCCGCCCTTCGGGCGGCTTCGCTCGGGATGACGGCAATTTTCGTCGAAGCCGACAGCCCCGACGGGGAAGCTGGTGAGCTGATGAAGTTTCACGGCACGTAGCCCTTGGGCGTTCGATGCGGGTCGGCAGGCTGCTTGAAGCTCGACGGCTCGTAGCCGGGAAAATCCTTGAAAGTAAAGGGCGTGTACTTGTCAGCGCACGCCCCCGCCAGACCGACAAGGGCAACGATGGCCAACCGGAGAAGCAGTTGCACGCCGTTGTCCCTCACTTGAAGCGCGGCATGACCTCCTGGCAGAGCAGCCGCAGCGCCTCGAGCACCCGGGCGTGCGGGATCAGACTGCCCGGATTGAGCTCGGCCAGAATGCCGTTGAGCCCGATCACCTCGCGCAGCTCCTGCAGGCGAGCGACGACGGTATCCGGCGTGCCCACGATCATGCGCTCGCGCAGCACCTCGTCGTAGTCGATGTTGAGCATCTTGGCGCCGCGCTCGGCGCGGTTCTCGATGGCGCGCGCGCCCGAGGCGCCAGCCGAGGAAGCCAGGCGATCGCCGATGTATCGCAGCAGGTGCATGATGCTCTCACGCGGCTCCTCGCGCGCCTTTTCCTCGGTCTCGGCGACATACACCGGTACGCGCAGGAAGACCTCGCCTTCGCCGGGGTGGCCTGCCTTCTTCCACGCCTGGCGATAAGTCTTCACAAGTGGCGCCAGCTCGGAGAGGTTGCCCGTACGCGCCGCGACGAAGATCGGATGGCCGAGCTCGGCCACTTCGACATAGGTGTCGGGGCTCGCCGCGGCGACGCGGATCTCGGGCCATGGCTGCTGCAGGGGCTTGGGCGCCAGTCGGACGTTATCATAGGCGAAGTACTTGCCCTGATGGCTGAAGCGCTCCTCGGTGAAGGCGCGCTTCAGGATGTGCAGCGTCTCGGCGAAGCGCTCGCGGCTCTCGCCGTAGTCGACGCCGTAGGTCTTGTAGGTATGGGCGAAGCCCGAGCGGCCGACGCCGAAGATCAGACGGCCATGGCTCAACTGGTCGACGGTGGCGACCTCCTCGGCGAGGCGCAGCGGATGACAGAGTGGCAGCACCTGCACCGCCGTGCCGATCTTCATGCGCTCGGTGCGCTGGGCGATGGTTGCCGCAATCATCATCGGCGAGGAAAGCACCGAGCGTTCCGGCGCGAAGTGCAGCTCGGCAAGCCACATCGCGTCGAGCCCCCAGTCCTCGGCGGCCTCGACCTGGGCAAGCGAGTTGGCAAAGGACTGTGCGGCGGTCTCGCCTGGCAGCGCCTGAAACTCGTGGAACATACCAAATTCCATCGGTCCTCCTCGGCCGACATGGTATGACCGAATCATGCCGTCCAAAAGGGTCCTGATCGCCGGTGCGACCGGCCTCGTCGGCTACGCCGCCCTGAAACACTTCGGTTCGCAGAAGGACTGCGAGGTGATCGCCCTCTCGCGTCGCCAGCCGGACGCGACTTTCGGCGCGCGATGGTATCCGCTCGACCTCACCGATGCTGCAGCCTGCGCGAGCCTCGTCGCCGGACTCGGCGCCATCACCCATCTGGTCTACGCGGCGCTCTACGAACGGCCGGGGCTGGTCGCGGGCTGGCAGGAAGAAGAACAGATCCGCACCAACGACCTCATGCTTCGCAACATCCTGGGGCCGCTGGAGCAGGCATCGTCGCTGCGTCACGTCGCGCTGCTGCAGGGCACCAAGGCCTATGGCGTGCATGTGCGGCCGCTTAAGGTGCCGGCGCGCGAAAACCGCTCGGAGATGCACGAGCAGCCGAATTTCTATTGGAACCAGGAGCGCTATCTGCGCGAGGCCCAACTCGAGGCGGAACATGGCGGAAAGGCATGGAGCTGGTCGATCCTGCGACCGGTGCTGATCGTGGGCGATTCGGTCGGCAGTGCCATGAACGTGATCCCCGCGCTGGGCGTCTACGCCGCGATCATGCGGCGCGCCGGCAGGACGAAGCTCGACTATCCCGGTGGCATCGGCCGGGTGGCTCAGGCTGTCGACGCCGACCTGCTGGCGCGCGCCATCGCCTGGGCGGGCGACTCGGCGGAGGCGCGCAACCAGATCTTCAACGTCACCAACGGCGACGTCTTCGTCTGGCCCAACATATGGCCCGCCATCGCCGACGCTCTGGGCTTCGAGCCGGGTGAGCATGTGCCGCTCAGCCTCGATCGGGAAATCCGGCCACAGGAGGCAGCGTGGGCCGAGGTCCGCGCCGCACACCGCCTCAAGTCGGCCACGCTGAAGGAGTTCGTCGGTCTCTCGTTCGAATATGCCGACTACACGATGGGCTACGGCCGCGACCGGCCCGGTCCGCCCGCCATCGTCTCGACCATCAAGCTGATGCAGGCAGGCTTCTGCGAAGTGATGGACACCGAGGCGATGTTCGCCAAGGCCTTCGCCGAGATGCAGGCCAAGAAGCTGCTGCCGCCGCGCTGAAAAAATCGGCCCGGACGACGATCAAAAGATCGCCGTCCGGGCCCCTCGACGCCCCCTCAGAACACTGGCGCGAATACCTGAAGCTGTCGGAAATCTGCTTGAAGCCGGACTTGGTTTTGTTCGTCCATCCAAGAAGAAACCACGGCCCGGATGATAGATTTGCAGGCTCCCTCAGGACAGCGAACGATCGTATCAATTGTGTAGGCGTTTCGCGTCATGTTCTCCCGGCATGGTGTCACCGCAAGGCAAAGCTCGCGCGCACATGGTCGGCGAGATCGCGCGCGGCCGGCGACAGGCCGGGCGGCGCGTAGAGATTGATGCGGAACTCGGGCAGCGGCGGCAGGCGCGCCTCGCGTGCGCTCTTGCCGTCGAAGACCTCGAAGCGCTGCGGTACCGAGGAGCGCAGCAGCGGCGCCACCGCCAGCCCCGCCTCGATCGCCGCGTAGACCGGCTCGAGCCGGCTCACCTCGCAGACCGCCCTCCAATCGCGCCGCAGTCGGCCCAGCGCCTCGACGGCGACGGGCCGGAACACGCAGGTCGGCGCGCCGAGCGACACCGGCAGCGGATCGCGCAGGTGGGCCTCGCCGCCCGCCGCGCCGACCCACACCAGCCGGTCGGTGCGCAGCGTCTCGCCATGGCGACCGCAGTCGGTCTCGGTGGTCAGTGCGAGATCGACGGCGCCCTTGCGCAACTCGTCGCGCACGACGCGCGAATCCTCGCACACCAGGCTGACGCGTACGCGCGGCTGGGCCTTTGCGAAGCGGCGCAGGATCGGCGGCACGAAGCTGCCGATGATGTCGTAGGGAACGCCGAGGCGCACCTCGCCCTCGAACGAAGGCGTGCGCATGGCCGACCACACTTCGTCGTTCAGCGCCAGCAGGCGCCGCGCCTGGGCGAGCAATCGCTCGCCCGCTGGCGCCAGCGCTAGCTTGCGGCCCCGGCGTTCGAACAGCCGGCAGTCGAGCGCCTCTTCCAGACGCTTGATCTGCTGGCTGGCGGCGGCCTGGCTGACGCCCAGCGCCGAGGCGGCGGCGGTGACGCCGTCGGCGTCGACGACGCCGACGAAGGCGCGGATCAGGGAAATGTCGAGGTCTCTACGCATAAGTGTTCGTGAACGATGATATACTAAACATTCGTTTTAATTATAGCATATCTGCCCTTATCGTCATCTTCGACGCCGCGGTCTCTGCGGCTTCGCTCGGATGACGAGGTTTCGCATGATCACCGGACTGTGGCTGCCCATCATCACGCCGTTCAAGGACGGCGCCGTAGACTTCAAGAGCTATGAGCGGCTGATCGAGCACTATCTCGCGTTCGGCATCGACGGACTGTTTCCGCTCGGCACCACGGGCGAATCACCGACCCTCGACGCGGCGGAGACCGACGAGCTGGTCGAACGCACCGTTGCGACGGTGGCCGGCCGCGTGCCGGTGTTCGTGGGTGTCGGCGGCAACGCCACCGCCAAGGTCGAGAAGGAGCTGAAGCGGCTGGAGCGCCATGCCTTCGAAGGCATCGTCTCGGTCTGCCCCTACTACAACCGGCCGAGCCAGGACGGACTTCTGGCGCATTTCCGCGCCGTTGCCGCGGCGACCGACCGCGACGTGCTGATCTACAACATCCCCTATCGGACCGCCGTCAACCTCTCCAACGACTCGCTGCTCGAGCTTGCCGAGGTGAAGAACATCGCGGGCGTCAAGGACAGCTCGGGCAGCATCGCCCAGTCGCTCGAGCTGCTGGCGCGCAAGCCGCGGGATTTCTCGGTGCTGACTGGCGAGGACGCGTTGTATTTCACCATGCTGGCCAACGGCGCCGAGGGCGGAATCCTGGCGGCAAGCCATGTCATGACCGAACGCTTCATTGAAGTCCGCCGGCGCTTCACCGACAACGATGTCGCCGGCGCTCGAGCGGCCTGGGCGCCGCTCGCGCCCCTGGTGCCGCTGCTGTTCGCCGAAGCCAATCCGATGCCGATCAAGTACCTGTTGTGGCGGCAGGGACTGATAGCCTCGCCGGAGTGCCGGCTGCCCTTGACCGGCATCTCCGCCGGCCTGGCGAAGCAGCTCGACGTCCTTGTCGGCGAGCGGCTGGCGGCGGCATGACTTTCATTGCCAGGCGAGCGCCACTCGAGTGACGCCCGCCCAGCAACGACTCACGTGCGGGTCCTCAGCAGATCGCGGATCTCCGTCAGCAGCTCCTGATCCTTGGTCGGCGGCGCGGGCGGCGGTGGGGCGGCGGCTTCCTGCTGGAACACGCGGTTCATGCCCTTGATCACCAGAAACAGGAGCCAGGCGATGATGATGAAGTTCACCGTCACGGTGATGAACTGGCCGTAACCCAGGGTGGCGCCCGCCTTCTTGGCGGCTTCGTAGTTCGCGGCCTGGCTCGACGCCGAAGTGAGGCCGATGAAGTAGTTGCTGAAGTCGAGACCGCCGAATATGCGGCCGATGATCGGCATCAGGATGTCGCTGACCATCGAATCGATGATCTTGCCAAAGGCGGCACCGATGATGACGCCGATGGCAAGGTCGACGACGCTGCCGCGCATCGCGAATTTCTTGAACTCCTGGAGCATCTCCACCCTCCATCGGTTAACTGGTCTTCGTCAGGATACGCGAAGTAGCACGAGCAAAGCAGAAACCGAGAGTACCGAGAAGGCCGTCGAGAGTAAAACCGACGCCGAATTCTGCTCGACGGCGATGTCGAACTGCTTGGCGAGCACGAAGGCGTTGGCCGCCGTCGGCAGGGCCGCCATCAGCAACGCCACCTTGCCGGGCACGGAGGCAAGGTCGACGAACAGCGGCAGCACCAACCAGGCGGCAAGTGGCTGCAACAGCAGCTTGATCACCGTGGCGCAGCCCGCCTCGGCAAGCCCACTCCGGATCGACTTGTCCGACAGGAAGAGGCCGATGGCGAACAGCGCGCAAGGAGCCGCCGCGGCGCCCAGAAGATCGAGCCACTTCTCGACCGGGGTCGGGATCGGCAGGCCGATGGCCGATACGACGATGCCCAGCGCGATCGACACGGGGAGCGGATTGCGCGCCACATTGAACGCCGCCCGCAGGAAGGTCTTCAGCGGCCCGTGGCCTGCCGCCACTTCGAGTTCGATCAGCATCACGCCGAACACCATGGCGACGATGGCGGTCACGATCACCGTCAGCATGGCCGGTGGCAGGCCCGTCTCGCCGAAAGCGGCGAGGCAGAGCGGCACGCCCATGTAGCCGACATTGCCCCAGGAGGCGGCGATACCCTGCAGACTCATGGCAGCCAGTCCGCCCCGCTTGCCCGCCATTCGCGAGATCAGCCGAGTGGTCGCCATTCCGAGCAGGAAGGTCGCCAGCACGACGACGCCGAAGCCCAACATGAGGGCCGGATCGAGCACGGCGGCCACCGGGGTGCGCGCCAAAGTTCCGAAAAACAGCACCGGCAGGGCGAAATAGCTCACGAAGGCGTTCAGAGCGGCTGTCGAATCCCCGCCCAGGATGCGCCAGCGGCCGGCCAGGTAGCCCGCCAGGATGACGCCGAAGATCGGCAGGGCGACGTTCAGGATGGCCTGCACAGAGGTACCAACACTTTCAATTGCAGTTCTTGTAACCCATTAGGAAATTGACATAAATGCCATGAATCACATACTATTTTGACTCCATAACGAGGCCGCACCCGTCTCCTCCGCCAGCGGCCCGGGAGAAGTTGAAAAATGCGTCTGTTGATCGCCAGCATGGCCGCTTTGGCAGCCGTTGCCTTTGCCGCGCCCTCCTTTGCCCAGACCCAGGATGAAAGCGCTCCGGCGCCCCTTCCGACCGCCAAGCCGAAGCCCGGCACGGCCGCGTACTGCCAGAGCCTGAAGACCTCGAGCTCGCGTACCTCCTGCCTCAAGAAGCTGAGCAGCACCAGCAAGACCACCACGACCAAGGCGACCGCGACGGCCAAGAAGGGCAAGAAGGCCACGACGCCGCCGGCCGCTCCCAAGCAGCCCGATGTCGGCCAGCTCAGCGTTCCGCCGGCCACCGCTCCCGCAGCCACGACCCCCTCGGGCAGCGTCGCCGTTCCGCCCCTGCCGTCGAAGACCATCTGAGCTCGCTTCGCTTCGCGCCGGCCGACGGATAGAGTCGCCCTCCTTTTTCGGGAGAGCGACATGGCCCATTCCGCTGCGCTGATTTCGACCGAAGAGCTTGCGCGCCGCCTGAGCGCACCTGGCCTTCGCCTTTTCGACTGCACGACCTATCTGCGTCCGAGGCCCGAGGGCGGCTACAACGTCGAAAGCGGCCGCGCCAACTACGACAAGGGCCACATTCCCGGCGCCGCCTTCCTCGACCTGCCGGGTGAACTCTCCGAACCGGACCCCAAGCTGCGCTTCACCTTGCCGTCGCTCGGCGAGCTCACCAAGTCGTTCGCCGCCAAAGGCATCGGCCACGGCACCTTCGTCGTGCTCTACAGCCACGCCACGCCCAACTGGGCGACGCGTGTGTGGTGGATGCTGCGTGCCGTGGGCTTCGACGACGCGGCGATCCTGGACGGCGGCCTCGACAAATGGAAAGCCGAGAACCGGCCGCTCGCGACCGAGCCCACGACCTATCCACCGGCGACTCTGACGTTGCGCGGCCGGCCCGAGATCTTCGTCGACAAGAACGACATCAAGGCGGCCATCGGCAAGTCCGGGACGCTCACGCTGAACGCGCTCAGCCACGAGCAGCACAAGGGCGCCGGCGGCGTGGTCTACGGCCGTCCCGGCCGCATTGCCGGCTCCTCGTGCGTCCCGGCAGCGAGCCTGTTCGGACCGGACAAGACCCTGAAGCCGATCGCCGAACTGCGCGCAGCCTTCGACGGCGTCGGCGCAGCGCCCGACAAGCGCGTGCTGGTCTATTGCGGCGGCGGGATCGCCGCCACGCTCGACGCTTTCGTCCTGACGGCGCTGCTCGGCCACAAGAACGTCTCGGTGTATGACAACTCCATGCAGGAATGGTCCAACGACTCCAGCCTGCCGATGGAAACCGGTTGATCGAGGAGGATACCGTGCCCGCTTACATGATCGTCGAGGTCGAGACGACCGACGAGGCCCTGATGGCCGAATACCGCAAGCATACACCGGGGCTGGTCGCCAAGTTCGGCGGCAAGTTCATCGTGCGTGGCGGCAAGACACGCACGCTCGAAGGCGGCTGGAAGCCATCGCGGGTGGTCGTGCTCGAGTTCCCGACCTACGAGGCGGCGGAAAAGTTCTACGATTCGACGGACTACAAGCCGGTGCTCGACATGCGGCTCAGGGCAGGCAATTCGAAAGCGATCCTGGTCGACGGCTACGGTGGCTGATTCCGGGGCTGGCACGGCCGCCTATCGCGCGGTCGGCACACTCTACAACGCGCTGATGACCGCCCTGATCCTGGGGCTGGTCTCGCGGCGCGGCGAGGACACCGCGAGGGAATACGTCTTCCGCCATTTCCGCCGTCAGCATCTGGAGAAATTCCTGCCCGGGCTGCAGAAGCTCGGCATCGCCGGCGAGCCCGATGCGCCAGCCTGCGCGCTCTATCACTATCACTCCAATGCGTTGGGCGGCGTGAAGACGGGCTACCTGCGCGAAAGCGACAGGAAGGCCTGGGTGCGCTATCCGCCGCCGCGCTGGATCTGGCGCGGCACGGCGATCGCCGCCGTGCCTCATTCGGTGTCGGCGGCGATGCTGCATGGCTGGCACGGCCACAACGGCGTCTCGCTCGGCAACCCGGGACTTGGATTCGTCTGCACCGGCATGACGGTCGACGGCATGCCGGGCCTCGAAGGCTACTATTTCGACTACGGCCGGCCGATCAGCGAACAAGAGCGCGTGCGCTTCGCCTACGGCAAGGAAGAGATGCCGCGCGTCGACTGGGATGCGCAGCCCAGGCTGGAATCGGCGAACTGGCCCGAGCAGCGCCGGCAGCGCACCTTCCGCGCCTACGCACTCGAATATCTGCGCACCATGCTGCCGACATTGCAGGAGCTTCTCGGGCCCGCCGATTCACAGGCAGAACTCGGACGCGTGGCCCGCCTGGTCGGTTTGCAGTTTCATGAGGAGACGGCGCGCGACATGGACCTGCCGACCGATGTCGAGCGCGGCGACCTGCAAAGCGCGCGCGACTTCGCGCGCTGGCTGGCGGCGGTCCTGGCGGCCCAGGGCGAGGAGATCGAGACCTCCGAGACCGACGGCGCCGTGACGGTGAGACAGAACGGCTGGAGAGCCGTACGCGAGTTGGCGCTTCCCGACCCGGCGAGAGCCTTCGATGCCTGGAACGAGCTCTGGCTGGGCGCCGCGGCGGCGCACGACCGCTTCCTCGCAGTTCAAACCGATCGCCTGCTCGGTGACCGCGGCTGGTCCATCGCCTGGCGGATCGCACCGAGATAGCCGCTCGGCAAGCGATGGCCGTGGATGCGCTCGCCGAGTTCGGCGAGCGGCAGCCATCGAATCTCCAGATGTTCGTCGCTCACCACGACGTCGCTGCTGCCGGACAGTCGGCAGACGAAGGCGAGGATGCGCACGAAGCGACCGGGCAGAACCTCGAACCGATAGTCGCTGAGCGCGGCACCGACCTCGACGACGAGACCCGCCTCCTCCTGCACTTCGCGCATCAGGGCGGCAGAATGATCCTCCCCGGGATCGGGCCGCCCTCCGGGCAGATCCCATTCGCCGCGTTCGTTCAACAGCAGCAGCACTGAGTCCTGGTGGATCAGGACGCCCTTGACGGAAATCGGATCAGTCATGCTGGAGTGAGGGGCCGCTGGACCGCTTCATATCACGAGCGACCCCGCAGGCTCGCGATACGCGTTCGCGAAAAAGAAAAGGCCGGGGATTGCTCCCCGGCCTTTCCGACATCTGTCGTCGACTGGACTTAGAAGTCCATGTCGCCGCCCATGCCGCCGCCCGGCGGCATCGGCGGGGCCTTCTTCTCAGGCTTCTCGGCGACCATGGCTTCGGTCGTCACCAGCAGGCCGGCCACCGAGGCGGCGTCCTGCAGCGCAGTGCGCACGACCTTGACCGGATCGATGATGCCGGACTTGATCATGTCGACGTAGTCGCCCTTCTGGGCGTCGAAGCCGAAGTTGGCGTCCTTCTGGTCGAGCATCTTGCCCGCGACCACCGCGCCGTCGAAGCCGGCGTTCTCGGCGATCTGGCGGACCGGCGACTGCAGCGCGCGGCGCACGATCTCGATGCCGACCTTCTGGTCGTCGTTGGCCGAACGCAGCTTGTCCAGCGCACGGATGGCGTACAGCAGAGCCGCACCGCCGCCCGCGACCACGCCCTCTTCCACGGCCGCCTTGGTGGCGTGCATGGCGTCGTCAACGCGGTCCTTCTTCTCCTTGACCTCGACCTCGGTCGCGCCGCCCACCTTGATGATGGCAACGCCGCCCGCCAGCTTGGCCAGGCGCTCCTGGAGCTTCTCGCGGTCGTAGTCCGAGGTGGTCTCCTCGATCTGCGCCTTGATCTGGGCGATACGACCCTCGAGGTCGACCTTCTTGCCCGAACCGTCGACGATCGTGGTGTTCTCCTTCTCGACGATGACCTTCTTGGCCTTGCCGAGCATGTCGAGCGACACGTTCTCGAGCTTGATGCCGAGATCCTCGGAGATCAGCTGGCCGCCGGTCAGGACTGCCATGTCCTCGAGCATCGCCTTGCGGCGATCGCCGAAGCCCGGCGCCTTGACGGCAGCGATCTTGAGACCGCCGCGCAGCTTGTTGACGACCAGGGTGGCCAGAGCCTCGCCCTCGACGTCTTCGGCCACGATCAGCAGCGGCTTGCCCGACTGTACGACCGCCTCGAGCACCGGCAGCATCGCCTGCAGGCCCGAGAGCTTCTTCTCGAACAGCAGGATGTACGGGCTCTCGAGCTCCGCGATCATCTTGTCGGCGTTGGTGATGAAGTACGGCGACAGGTAGCCGCGATCGAACTGCATGCCTTCGACGACGTCGAGCTCGGTATCGAGGCTCTTGGCCTCTTCAACCGTGATCACGCCCTCGTTGCCGACCTTCTTCATCGCCTCGGCGATCATCTTGCCGATCGACTTGTCGCCGTTGGCCGAGATGGTGCCGACCTGGGCGACCTCGTCGGAGCCCGTGATCTTCTTGGCGCGGGCCTTGATCTCCTCGACGGCCGCGTCGACGGCGAGATCGATGCCGCGCTTGAGGTCCATCGGGTTCATGCCGGCCGCGACCGACTTCACGCCCTCGCGCACGATCGCCTGGGCGAGCACGGTCGCCGTCGTCGTGCCGTCGCCGGCGATGTCGTTGGTCTTCGAGGCCACTTCGCGCACCATCTGGGCGCCCATGTTCTCGAACTTGTCGGCGAGCTCGATCTCCTTGGCGACGGTGACGCCGTCCTTGGTGATGCGCGGAGCGCCGAAGCTCTTGTCGAGGACGACGTTGCGGCCCTTCGGACCCAAAGTCACCTTGACCGCGTCGGCGAGAATGTCGACGCCGCGCAGCATGCGCTGACGGGCATCGCCGCTAAAGCGGACTTCCTTGGCTGCCATTGCTTATCCCTCTTGGTTGAATTGAGTTGATTGTCTGGATGGCGGAGCGATCAGGCGGCCTTCCGGGTGGCCGCGGCGGAACCCTCGAGGATTCCCATGATGTCGCTCTCCTTCATGATCAGATACTCGACGCCGTCGAGCTTGACCTCGGTGCCGGACCACTTGCCGAACAGGATGCGGTCACCGGCCTTGACGTCGAGAGCGACGAGAGCGCCCTTCTCATCCCGGGCACCCGGACCGACAGCGACGACTTCGCCTTCCATCGGCTTTTCCTTGGCCGTGTCCGGAATGATGATGCCGCCCTTGGTCTTCTCTTCCTCCGCGACGCGCTTGACCACGACGCGATCGTGAAGCGGACGGAACTTCATGCTTCTTCCTCCAATATCCTGGTTGAACCCGCGCGGCCGGGCAGACCGCGACAGAAAGGATTGCTATCAGCACTCTCCTGCGGTGAGTGCCAACGCGCCTGCGATTTAGGGGTGTAACAGGAAGGAGTCAAGGCGCGGGAACAAAGTCACTTCGCACTAGCAGCAATCGTGAGGGAGTGCTGCTAATGCCTTGATACACAACGAATTTTTCTTTGATTTTCGTGAAGCGTGCGTGAATATTCTCTTACAAGCTTCGAGTCAAGGAGTCCTCGATGGACCGTAGTCTTGTTGCGCAGCTCAAAAACTATCGCCTGACGACCGCTGAAATCCTCTACTGGATGCCTGATCATCGGCATGTTCTCCAGAGTTTCGTTTGGCAGAACTTGGATCTGGCTCCGAGGTTTCCCGCCCTCACCAAGTTCCTCGATTTCTGGGAACGCAATCTCGACGGCAAGGTGCACCGAGTGCGGGTCGCCAACGCCCAGCTGATCAAGCCCGCCGAGTTTCGCTTCGCCAACGGGCTATTCGCCCTTCATTGAGCGCTTCGCCGCGGCGTATTCGTCGGCAGTGCGCGCAACCAGCTCGGCGACCGACGGAATGTCGGCCACGCCCGACACGGAGTGACCGGCGCTCCAGATGTCCTTCCAGCGCTTCGCGTCCGGCCTGTCGCGCTCTGTCGCATTGATGTCCTTCGACACATCGATCGTGCCGCGCATCGGCAGGTCGTCGGGATCGAGGCCGGCGGCGGCGATCGACGGCCGCAGCATGTTCGTCTCGAGCCCGGTGAAGGCGCGGGTCAGCAGCACGTCATCGAGCCGGCTTCTCACCAGCATCTCCTTGTAGGCATCCTTGGCCAGACTTTCGCGCGTGGCGATGAACTTGGTGCCCATGTAGGCAAGGTCGCAGCCCAGCGTCTCGGCAGCGGCGATTGCATGGCCGTCCGCCATCCCGCCCGCCATGACGACGATGCCGGCCCAGAACTTCCGCACGGCGCGCACGAAGGCGAAGGGATTGACCCAGCCCGTCTGGCCGCCCGCGCCCGCCGTCAGCAACACGAGGCCGTCGACGCCGGCGGCGACCGCCTTCTCGGCATGACGCACGGAGGCGACATCGGCCAGCACCAGGCAGCCTGCGTCCTTGAGCGGCTTCACCACCGGCTCGGGCGAGCCGACGCTGGTGATGACCATCTCGACCTTGTGGCGCAGGACAGTTGCGAGATCGTCCGGCACGCGCGTGTTGGAGCGATGCACGATGAGGTTGGGGCAGAGCGGTGCCGCGGGCTGGCCGGTCTCATCGGCAGCTCGCTCGAGGTCATCGTTCATGTCGCCCAGCCAGCGGTCGAGCTCTTCGACGGTGCGGCAGTTGGCGGTGGGGAACGAGCCGACGATGCCGGCACGGCACGCGGCCTTCGCGAGCGCCGGTCCGGACACCAGGAACATCGGCGCCGCGATCAGCGGCAGGCGAAGGCGCGATTGCAGGGAGGCTGGTAACGACATGACCTGACTGTCGGCCTGTTCGTCAGCGAAGGACCTCGTTGCCGGCGGCACCGGCATGAGGTCCTTCGCTGCGCTCAAGATCAGACGGCGGCGGTCAGGCCTTCCTGCTCGATCGTGCGCTTCACGGCCGGGCGGTTCTTCATGCGCTCGTAGTGGGCGGCGCAGTTCTTGGGCAGCGTCATCTTCATGCGCGCGGCCGCCCAGAACTCGATATAGAAAAGTGCGGCGTCGGCGATGGAGAACTTGCCGGCGACGTACTCCTTGCCCTCGAGCGCCTTGTCCATGATCGCGAGGCCCTTCTCCATGATCTCCTTGCCGCGCGCCTTGACCTTGTCGTGGTCGGCCTCGCTCGGCGCGTAGTTGGCCGGGCGGAACATGCGCGAGAAGCCCTGCATGTGCATGGTCGAGACGACGTAATCCAGCGCCTCGAGGACACGCGCCTCGTTGTCGGCGTCGGCGGGCAGCAGACCTTTGTCGGGGTTCTTGCGCGCGAGCCAGGTGGCGATCGCCGGGAATTCGGTCAGCACCGAGCCGTCGTCGCGCACCAGGGTCGGCACCTTCGACTTCGGATTGATCTTCACGAAGTCGGCGCCGTATTGCTCCTGCTTGGCGCCGTCGATCTTCTGCAGGTCGTACGGCTTGCCGATCTCCTCGAGGAGAACGTGGATGCCGATCGAGCAGGCGCCGGGCATGTAATAGAGCTTCATGGCTAACTCCCTTGGGTGGTCGTCTAGGATGGCGGACGCTAGCATCGCGACCACAACGAGGGAATCACAATGCCGACAGACAATCTCCGATCGCTTGTAGGGACTTCGCAAACGAAGGTCGGCACGTTCCTCTTCGAGTTCGCGACGCCGGGCATCGGCCAGATTCTCAAGGCTGCGGGTGCGGACTACGCCGTGCTCGACATGGAACACACCGGTTTCGGCTTCGATACCGTCCGCCAGGTAGTGCGCTACTGCCAGGCGGCAGGGCTACCGCTGGTGGTGCGCGTGCCGAGCCAGCAGCGCCATCACATATCGCGTGCACTCGACACAGGCGCCGACGGCGTCATGGTGCCCATCGTGTCGTCGGTCGAGCAGGCCAAGGCGGTGCTGGACGCTGCCAAGTACTGGCCCGACGGCACGCGCGGCGTGGCGCTGGGCCTGGCGCACGAGCGCTTCGCGATGCGCGCCGAGCCGCTGTTGCCGCGCTTTGCCGAGCAGAATGCGCGCACTGCCATCATCCTGCAGATCGAGGATCCGCGCGGCGCCGCGGCCGCCGACGAGATCGCCGCAATGCCGGGCGTCGACATGCTGTGGCTCGGCCACAACGATCTCTCGGTAGCGTTGGGCGAACCGGGCGCGTTCGATCACTCCGATTTCACGAAGGCCGAGCAGGCGACCATCGCCGCCGCGAAGAAGCACGGCAAGTCGGCCGGACGCCTGGCGGTCGACGCCGGGCAGGGTGCCAGGTTCGTCGCCATGGGTTACGACTTCGTTTCGATTGCCGGCGACGTGTGGCTGTTGCAGCAGGCTTTTGCCGCAGGATTGGCGACGGTGAAGAAGGGCTGACCCACTATTTTTGGATTCGCGGTCCGAATCACGATCGGATCATCACCGGCAACGAGCGGATGCCACGGATGAAGTTGGAATAGAGCCTGACCGGCGGTCCCACGATCTCGACATCGAGGTCGCGCTTCAGCATCTCCTGCCACAGGATCTTCAGCTGCATCTCCGCCAGACGGTCGCCGACGCAGCGATGGATGCCGGCGCCGAACGACAGGTGATGGCGCGGCCGAGAACGGCCGACGATGAAGCGCTCGGGTTCCTCGATCGCCTCCTCGTCGCGATTGCCCGAGACGTACCACATGACGACCTTGTCGCCCTGCCGGATGGTTCGGCCGGCGAGCTCGCAATCGCGCGTCGCCGTGCGCCGCATGTGGATCACCGGCGTCTGCCAGCGGATGATCTCCGACACCAGGCTGTCGATCAGTGTCGGGTCGGCCTTGACCTTGGCGAGTTCGGCCGGGCTTTCGCGCACCGCCATCAGCCCGCCGGTCATCGAATTGCGCGTGGTGTCGTTGCCGCCCACGATCAGCAGCCCGAAGTTGCCGATGAACTCGCGCGTCGGCATCGCCCTGGTCGCCTCGGCATGCGCCATCATCGAGATCAGGTCGAACTTAGGCGGCTGCCGCGCGCGTTCCTTCCACAGCGCCGCCATCGTCTCGGCCATCGTGGTGAGCTCGGCCATGCGCTCGGCCTCGCTCTTCACCACGGCATCCGCGGCCTCGATGTTGGCGATGGCGACGTCCGACCAGTGGGTGAGCTTGCGCCGCTCGGCCTGCGGGAAGTCGAACAGAGTCGCCAGCATCAGCGCGGTGAGCTCGGTCGAGACGCGATCGACCCAGTCGAACGGCTGATTGCGCGGGAGACCGTCGAGCACCGCCGCCGTGCGCTCGCGGATCAGGCCTTCCATGTTGGCGAGGTTGGACGGCGCGACGATCGGCGCCACCGTCTTTCGCTGTGCCGTGTGGCGCGGCGGATCCATGCGGATGAAGTTGGGCAGTTCCTGGCCCCTGGGCTGGTCCGCGATCTGGATGCCGCCCCTCTCGGAGGCCGAGGAATATGTCGCGTGGTCGAGCTCGACCTTCATGATGTCGGCGTAACGTGTCACCGACCAGTAGGGTCCGTAGGGACTGTCGGGATGGCGATGTACCGGATCGTCGCGGCGCATTGCCGCGAAGTGCTCGCGCCAGGTGTCGTCGCGATAGAGCGTCGGGCTGCTTACGTCGGCGAAAGCGATCGGCGGTGCGTTCATGGCGACCCTGGGATGACGCGCCGGCGTGGTGGCGGCAACGGCGGTGGCACAGGGCTTCCCCCGGCGCCAGATATCCGACGCTCGGCACGGTCCCTGCAAAGGTCAAGCACTTTTGCCGCAACAGACTTGAATTTGGCGCGTTGACAGGCGAAAGGCGGGAGCGCACACCGTCGCGCCGCCGCCGCCTTGGCGGCGTTTGACCTTTTATGGCTCCTGACAGCACCAGCCCGTCGACCGTACCCGACGCCGCCCATTCAGCTGACGACCACGGCAAGGCCAAGGCTGCGCTGATCGTCGGCGCACTGGGGGTGGTGTTCGGCGACATCGGCACCAGCCCGCTCTATGCGCTGCGTGAGACGTTTCTACACGACACCAGCCTGGCGCCGACGCCCGAGCACGTGCTGGGGGTGCTGTCGACGCTGTTCTGGGCGGTGACGCTTACCGTCACCATCAAGTACGTCACGTTGATCATGCGCGCCGACAACAAGGGCGAAGGCGGCGTGCTCGCCCTGGCGACGCTCGGCACCCATGGCCTGAACGGCGGGGGCCGGCGGATACGGGTCGGCATCACCCTGCTGGCCGTGATCGGTCTCGCCTTGTTCTACGGCGACGCCATCATCACGCCGGCCGTCACGGTGCTCTCGGCCGTCGAAGGCCTGACGGCCGTGGCGCCGGCTTTCGAGGCCTACGTCGTGCCGTTGGCGCTGGTCATCCTGGTCGCGCTGTTCATGCTGCAGTCGCGCGGCACCGCCGACGTCGGCCGGCTGTTCGGTCCGGTGATGCTGGTGTGGTTCATCGTGCTGGGCGTCCTGGGCGCCTGGCAGGTCGCCAGGAACCCGTCGGTACTGCTGGCGATAAATCCGCTCTATGCCGTCGACTTGATCGCCGATCAGGGCCTGGGCATCTTCTGGGCATTCGGATCGATCGTGCTCGCCGTCACCGGCGCCGAGGCTCTCTATGCCGACATGGGCCATTTCGGCCGCCGGCCGATCCGCACCGCGTGGCTGTCGCTGGTCATGCCGGGCCTGCTGCTCAACTACTTTGGCCAGGGTGCGCTGATCATCGAGGATCCCACCCGCATCCGACAGGTCTTCTTCGAGCTGGTGCCGCAGGATTACATCGTCTTCCTGGTGGCCCTGGCGACCTTCGCGTCGGTGATCGCCTCGCAGGCCGTCATCACCGGCGTGTTCTCGCTGACCCGGCAGGCGATCCAGCTCGGCTACCTGCCACGCATGGCGATCCAGCACACCTCGGAGACCACGATCGGCCAGATCTACATCCCGCGGGTCAACTGGATCCTCATGATCGGCGTCGTCGCCCTGGTGGTCGGCTTCGGCTCGTCCGGCGCGCTGGCCGGCGCCTATGGCCTTGCCGTCACCGGCGCCATGCTGGTCGATGCCGCGCTCGCCCTGGCAGTGGCGATCCTGGTCTGGAAATGGCGCTGGCCGGTCGCCGCCCTGGTGTTCGGCCTGCTGGCGGTGCCCGACCTCGCCTTCTTCATTGCCAACGCACTGAAGATTCCCGATGGCGGCTGGCTGCCGCTGGTCGTGGCATCGCTGATCTACTTCACCATCACCACCTGGCGCATGGGCCGAAGCCTGGTCGCCACCGAGATGAGCGAGGGCAGCCTGCCGCTGCGCCAGTTCCTCGAGCGCATGGAAAGGGCGCCCGACCGAGTCGCCGGCACGGCGGTGTTCCTGACGGCGGACGCCAGCCACACGCCGGCCGCCTTCCTGCACAACCTCAAGCACAACAAGGTGCTGCACGAGCGCATAATCATGCTTCAGGTCGAGACGATGGACGTGCCGCGGGTACCGGAGTCGCAGCGCGTCGAGGTCGAGCGCCTCGGCAAGGGCTTCCACACCGTGATCGCCCGCTACGGCTTCACCGAGCAGCCCGACGTTCCCGGTGCGCTGCGCGCCTGCCGCCCGCACGGCATCGCCTACGACGAGATGGAGACGAGCTTCTTCCTCGGCCGGGAGACGCTGGTGCCCAGCCAGCATTCCAAGCTCGGCACGTGGCGCCGCGACTGGTTCATCTCGCTCGCACACTCGGCCTCGGCCACCAAGACCTTCTTCCGCATCCCGCCGAACCGCGCTATCGAACTGGGCAACCAGATCCAGATCTAAGCCTCCGGCCGACCTGATGCCCCGCACGACGCTCGTTCTGCTACCCGGCCTGATCAATACGCGGCGCGTCTTCCAGCATCAGATCGAGGCGCTTTCGGACATCGCCGACTGCATCGTTCCCGAGCTTTGGCACCACGACACGATGGGCGCGATGGCCGAGGCGACGCTGGCGATGGCACCGCCGAGCTTCGCGCTGGCCGGCTTCTCGATGGGCGGCTACGTCGCCTTCGAGATCATGCGCCGCGCCCCACAAAGTGTGCAGCGGCTGGCCTTGATCGACACCCAGGCCGTGCCCGACACCGCCGAAGCTACCACGCGCCGCCGTGCCCTGCTCGAGCAGGCGAAGCTCGGCCGTTTCCACGGTGTCCAGCGCACCCTGCTGCCGCAATTCGTGCATCGCCGCCACATCGACGATGCGGCGATCACCCAGCCGATCTTCGACATGGCCCAGGAGATCGGCGCCGACGGCTTCGTGAGCGAGCAGCGCGCCATCATCGACCGCGCCGACAGCCGTCACCTGCTGGTCGAAATCGACGTCCCGACCGTGGTGATCGTCGGCCGCCAGGACCAGGTGACGCCGCCGGCACGCTCCCAGGAGATGGCCTCCGACATCGCCAACTCGCGGCTGGTCGTGCTGGAGGAATGCGGTCACATGAGCCCGCTCGAGAAACCCGTGGAAGTCAACGATGCGTTGAGGAGATGGTTGAGCCAATGAACACCGTGTATGCCCGTGAGGACTATCTCGGCACCGACGAGTACATCGACGTGGTGCGCAAGTCGGGTCTCAACCGGCCTATCGAGGATCGCGGGCGCGTCGAGCGCATGCTGGCCCATGCCAACCTGATCTTGACTGCCCGCCAGGACGGAAGGCTGGTGGGCTTCGCCCGCTCGCTGACCGACTTCTGCTTCTGCTGCTATCTCTCCGACCTCGCCGTCGACAAGGCCTGCCAGGGCCAGGGCATCGGCAAGCGGCTGATCGAGGAGACGCGGGCGCAGGCCGGCGGCGAGCTCACCACGACGCTGCTGCTGTCGGCGCCGACGGCGATGACCTTTTATCAGGGCATCAAGATGCCCCACGCCGACAACTGCTTCCTGTATCGCAGGACGCGTTAGCGAGCGGCTCGTGTCGCGGCTCGTGTCGGACGGCGCGCAGCCGATCACCGGATCGGCTACTTCATGACCTGTCCACGAATCTCGCCGCCCTTGTGCGCCGCGGTATGGACGTTGAAGTACCATTTGCCGTCGGCGAGGTCCTTGGCCTGTGCGTCGGTCAATGTCGCTTCCCCCTTGATCGGGCTGGTGACCGCGCCGTTCACCGGAACGACGATGCCGGCATTCGTCTTGGCGTCGGCCGGGCCGTGGAAATGGGCCGCGGTCGCCGGACCCGTCAGGTCTTTGTAGTTCACGGTGTAGCTGAGCTTCTTGCTGGCGGGATCGTAGGTTGCCGCAAGCGTGCCGCTGCCCTTGCTGTCGGCAGGCGGGACCTCGGCCGCAGCCTTCAGATCGGCCTTGTAGTTGACGGCTTGAGCAAAGGCCGCCGGGGCCACGGCAAGGAACGATGCCGCCATCAGGCCGGCGACGGTGGAGCGAAGCAGCATTGTGCGCATGACCCGTACCTCCCACGTGAATGGATGGTTACGGCAACGCCTCATTCTCCCGGACGTTGCCCGGAACCGCCATCACAAGTGATTGAGTTCACGTAAAGTCGAGCATCTCGGCATCCTCCACGGCGTAGCGGGCATAACGGAAATCGCGGATCTCGGTCAGGCGGCCATCGGCCCAGGCCACGAGAATGAAGTAGATTGGTGTGCCGGAGAGGCGATCGGGATCGTGGACGATGACCGCCGGCCGCCCGTCGACCAGCCCCGGCACGAGATGCCAGTCGGTCGTCTGGCTGTAGTTGCCGAAGTAGCGGCCGACCTCGCCGCGGCCGTTGAGCCGCGTGCGGTTCACGACCTCGACCTTCACTTCGTCTGCGAGTTGGGCGCGCAGCGCATCGAAATCACGCGCGTTGAAGCGCTCCACATAGGCGGCAAGTCGCTGCCGGTCTGCCTCGGCCAGCAGAGGCAGCGGCCGGTCGTCGGGCTCGGCGGCGAGCTC
>CADECW010000036.1 GCA_902825855.1 uncultured Rhodospirillales bacterium
CATGTGCGCAGCCGCCTATGTGGCGACCTGGTTCAAGAGCGGAGGATCGGCCGGTCCCGGACGGACACCCAGCACAGTGGAAGCCGTGCCGTGAGGCTGCGCGCCTGGTCCTGGCTGGTCGCGGTCCTGGCGCTGGTGCTGCCGGCCACCGCCTTCCCGCAGTCGATGACGCTCTGCCGCGCCAGACCCGAGCTGCTGGAGCTCGGCAATCCGCTGCCCGCATCGCGCAAGGCGATCATCGAGCGCAAGCAGTTGCGCATCATCGCCCTCGGCTCTTCCTCGACTTCCGGCTACGGCGTTTCGAACCCGGCCTATGCCTATCCAGCCCAGCTCAAGATGGGCCTCGACAAGGCCCTCCCCGGCGTCGACGTCGACGTCATCAATCGCGGCATCGGCGGGCAGGATGTCGAAGAGATGGCGGCCCGCATGCAGGCCGAGATGAAGGAGAACCCAGCCTCCCTGGTGGTCTGGCAGACCGGCACCAACGCCGCCATCCGGCAGATGCCACTCGACAAATTCACGCGCTGGCTGCGCAACGGCCTGGCGCTCGGCAGGTCGCTCGGCGCCGATTTCGTGCTGATGAACCTGCAGTACGTGCCGGCCGTCGTCGCCGCGCCCGACAAGGAAGCCTACGAGAAGGTCATGGCCGCGGCAGCCCGGGAGTACGATGCCGGCCTGTTCCGACGCTTCGACATCATGCGCGGCTGGTACCAGGATGGCATGCCCTATGCCCAGTTCGTCCAGCTCGACGGCCTGCATCTCAACGACTTCGGCCAGAAGTGCATCGGCAAGCTTTTGACCCGGTCGATCCTGAATTCGCTCAACGGTCCCTAGGCGTTGCCAGCCGCTTCGCGTGTGCGGTAAGCAGTCATCGCGTATATCCTGCAGCGGTACTGTTGTTGCGTCGTGTCCGCCCAGATCGTCGTCAGTCAATCTGAGGAGTCGCTCCTGTCGCAGATCGTCGTCCCGGACGGACGCCGCAGCACCGTGGAAGTCGTGCCGTGAGGCTGCGCGCCTGGCCCTGGCTGGTCGCGGCTCTGGCGCTGCTGCTGCCGGCCAGCGCCTTCCCGCAGTCGATGGTGCTCTGCCGTGCCAAGCCTGAGCTGCTGGAACTCGGTAGTTCGCTGCCGGCATCGCGCAAGGCGATCGCTGAGCGCAAGCAGTTGCGCATCATCGCACTCGGCTCTTCCTCGACTTCCGGCTACGGCGTTTCGAATCCGGCCTATGCCTATCCAGCCCAGCTCAAGATGGGCCTCGACAAGGCGCTGCCTGGTATCGACGTTGATGTCATCAATCGCGGCATCGACGGTCTGGATGTCGAGGAGATGGCGGCCCGCATGCAGGCCGACATGAAGGAGAATCCGGCCTCGCTGGTGGTCTGGCAGACCGGCACCACTGCCACCATCCGGCAGATGCCGCTCGACAAGTTCACGGCTTGGCTGCGCAACGGCCTGGCGCTCGGCAAGTCGCTGGGCACCGATTTCGTGCTGATGAACCTGCAGTACGTGCCGGCCGTCGTCGCCGCTCCCGACAAGGAAGTCTACAAGGAGGCCATGGCCGCGGCGGCTCGAGAGTACAATGCCGGCCTGTTCTCGCGCTTCGACATCATGCGCAACTGGTACCAGGACGGCATGCCCTATGCTCAGTTCGTCCAATCCGACGGTCTGCATCTCAACGACTTCGGCCAGAAGTGCATCGGCAAGCTTTTGACCCGGTCGATCCTGAATTCACTCAACGGTCCTTGAGGCGTTCCACATGCCGCGTCGGTTTGTAGATCTCTCGATCTATCTCGAGAACGATGTCGTTTCCGACCCGCCGCCGTTCGGGCCCAAGATCCAGTACCACAAGCACGAGGACACGGCGGGCCAGATCGCCGGCTTCTTTCCCGGCCTGAAAAAGGAAGACCTGCCGGACGGCCAAGGCTGGGCGGTCGAGAACGTGAACCTGTCGACGCACAACGGCACGCACCTCGACGCGCCCTATCACTTCCATCCGACGATGAACAAGGGCGAACGCGCCATCACCATCGACGAGGTGCCGCTCGAATGGTGCTTCCAGCCCGGCGTGAAGCTCGACTTCCGCGACAAGCCGGACGGCCATGTCATCACCGCGAAGGAAGTCGAGGACGAACTTTCACGAATCGGCCATGCCCTCAACCCGCTCGAGATCGTCGTGGTCAACACGCGCGCAGGCTCGCGCTACGGCAACAACGACTACGTCAATGCGGGCTGCGGCATGGGCTACGACGCCACCATGTACCTGCTCGAGAAGGGCATCCGGCTGACCGGCACCGACGCCTGGAGTTGGGACGCGCCGTTCTACTGGACCGCGCAGAAGTGGGCGAAGGACCACGATCCGTCGATCATCTGGGAAGGCCACAAGGCCGGCCGCCACATCGGCTACTGCCATCTCGAGAAGCTGCACAATCTCGAGGCGTTGCCCGGCCACGGCTTCACCATCGCCTGCTTTCCGCACAAGATTCGCGGGGCGTCGGCGGGGTGGACGAGGGCCGTCGCGATTTTCGAAGAGTAGTCGGCCCTGCTTGCGGACGGCCGGATCCCAGAGGTTGTCAGGCCAGCGGTTCTGGCTCGCCCGGCGGCAGCGGCATCTCGAAGACGTTGAGCGTCATCGACACCAGCATGTAGTAGCCGCACACGCCTACCAGATCGACGACGCCCTGCTCGCCGAAAGCGTCGACGGCGCGCTTGTAGTTGGGCTGGGCGACGCGGTTGGTCGCGAGATACTCGGTGACGAAGTCGTAGACGATTTTCTCGACGTCGCGCGTGAAGGGCGGGGACTGGCGCGTGCGGATCGCCTCGACGATCGCTTCGGACAGGCCGGCCTCCCTGGCGAGCCGCGCATGGGCGTAGAACTCATATTGCGCCTTGAAGTGCCGACCGACCAGGCAGATCGCGAGCTCGCTGAGATCCCGAGGTAGGGAATTGTTGAACCGGCAATATTCGCCGAGCTTCTGAGCGCGGTCGGCGAGATGCGGGCTCCTGAGCCAGGGCTCGAACGGTCCGCGCAGGGCGCCACGAGGACCGGCGACGATGGCGTCGGCGACCTTCTTCTGTTCGGGCGTGAGCTTGTTCAGGTCGAGCGGAGGCAAACGCGGCATGACAAACATTCCTTGCAGTGGGTTCAGAACGGGCAGCCGACGTCGCCTACCTGGCTCTTGTCGGCGCTGTCGAAGATGCGGTTGATGATGGCCTCGCCGGCATTCTGTGCCTTGTCGGCCTGGGTGCCGCACGAGCCCGTTGCGGCCCAAAGCACCTTGCCGCCGTCCGTCGAATAGAGCGTCAGTGTGATGCGCAAGGTCGGCACGCTGGTCGGTGGGCTTACTCCGTCGCGCCGGCGGATCGCGTTGCTCGGCAGTTCCATGCGCGGATTTGAACCCGGCGGCGCGTAAGAGGGCTGGCCGCCCTGCGTGCTGTAGTCGCCGCGGCCGCTGTCGGAAAAATCGAAGTAGCTCACGTCCATGCGCATGACGTTGCCGCCCGAGAAGCCGACCTCGTTGCCGCGCCGGGACAGTCTGACCATCACCTGGCGGCGCAGTTCGCGCGACAGATGGGTGTCGGACGTGAGCTGGACGGCGACCTTGGTCTTCGGGATCGTCTGGTAGGCCTTGACCTCCATCTCGCCCAGCTTCGGGCCGGGCGGCAGGCCGTAGCTCTGACCCGACGCCGGCATGGCGGCGAACAGCGCGCTGGCTACCGCGGCAATTGCCATACGCATTTGGCGCTCCTCAGGCTGCGAGCCGGCGCCAGCCCGGCTCGTCTCGGTCGAACAGGCGCTTCAGCGATTCGAAATGCAGCACGGCCTGCTGGGATTCGCCTGCAATCTGATTGGCGGTGTGCTCGGCAAGCCTGGCGTCGATATTGTGCAGCGGCCGGCCGGTCTGCATGGCCAGAACCTGCACCATGGCGGCGCGCTCGAGGTAGTACAGATCGTCGTAGGTCTGGGCCACCGTCTGGCCGCTCACGATGACGCCGTGGTTGCGCAGGAACAGGATGTCCTTGCCCGCCATGGCGGCGCACATGCGATCGCCTTCCTCATTGCTGAGCGCGACGCCGGCATACTCATCGTCGTAGGCGATGCGGTTCCAGTAGCGGAAGGCGTTCTGCGTGCACATCTCGATGCGTCCATCGCGGATCGAGGTCAACGCCGTAGCGTAAGGCATGTGGGTGTGCAGCACGACCTTCGCGCGCGGGTTGCCGGCATGGATGCGGGCATGGATGAAGAAGGCGGTCGCCTCGACCTGGTACTTGCCTTCGACGATGTTGCCCGCGCCGTCGGCGATCACCAGGTCGGAGGGAGTGATCTCCGACCAATGCAGCCCCTGCGGGTTGACCAGGAACAGGTCCTCGCGGCCCGGCACGGTCATGCTGAAGTGGTTGCACACGCCCTCGTTGAGGCCGTGCCGCGCGGCGGCCCGCAGGGCGGTGGTGAGGTCGATCCGCGCCTGGGTCACGGGGTCATTGGCCAGCATCAAGAGGTCTCCATTGCCGAAGGGCGTAGCGAGTGGCGATGATGCCGCCAAGCCTAAAGCGGTTTGTGACCGGATGGAACCGCTGGCATCGGGAGTCGGCCGATGGAGGTCCTGTTTCGCTCGCCGCTGGGGGCGTTGCTGGCCAGGCCGTGGGTCGACAAGGCCGGCCTGTTCGGCCTCGGACGCTGGTACTTTCCGCTGTCGCGCCTGTGGGCGGCTGCCAATGCGGCCGGTGAAGACACGGCGCGCTGGCGCGAGGAGATCGGCGCACCGCTCGCGGCCTGGCCGGAGCCTTACCTGCGATCGGTGCTGGCGCGCCATGCTGCCCGCAAGCTAGCGGTGGAGGCAGCCGGCTCCGCGTGGGAAGCCTCGCTTTTCGACGATGTCTCCGACGAGGAGGCCTCGTCCTGGATCATCGTCGCCGTGCCGCCGCCACCCGTCATCTGGCGACGCGCGCCTCCTTCTATCCGCTGCTGTTTCCGACACGACCGCCGTCGGGGCGCTGGCTGATCGACCAGCCCGCCGATGTCGATCGTACCCTGGGACTGGCGATTGCCCGACCCGACAGCCTTTACGATGCCACCGTCGATGTCGGCACCGTAGTCGTCTCCCGACCGATGACGAGAGACGGTCTGCACGAATACTGGCTGCGTGCGCCGACGCCGGCGCCGCGGCTCGCCCGGCGTCCGGGAAGCGAAACGCTCTATGCCCGCGTCATCGAGCCGGTCGATGCCGGGCTGTGCCCGACGCTGATCTTCGGCAGCGGGCTTTGCCTTGAGTTCGAGCTGCTCACGGTCTCGCGTGGCCCCGCTGCTCGGCTGGCCGAGCTGGGTTGGCGCGTGGTCGAGCCGATCTCGCCGTATCACGGCCTGCGCGCCATGCCTGGCCGTTATGGCGGCGAGCCGTTCTTTGCCGCGGGGCCGACCAGCTCGATCGACCTCATCGCGGGGCAAGCGATCGAATCGGCACTGCTGGTCGCCTGGTGCCATCGGCGCTTCGAGGCCAAGGTGGCACTCGCCGGCATCTCAATGACGTCGTTCGTGGCCCAGCAGGTTGCGAGCCGCTGCCACCTGTGGCCAGCCGAGGCGCGGCCCGACGGCGTCATGCTCATCAGCCATTCCGGCCGCATCGAGGATGTGACGTTCGGCGGCGCACTCGCCGTCACGCTCGGCCTCGACCGCGCGCTGGCCCGTGCCGGTTGGTCCCGACAGGCGCTGGGCCGCTTGTCGCAGCTGATCGATCCGACCGCCGTGCCGGCGATCGCGCCCGCGAACATCGTCTCGGTGCTGGGCAGGACCGATCGCTGGGTGCCCTATGACGACGGCGTGGCGGTGGCCCAGCAATGGCGACTGCCCGAAGCGAATATTTTCCGCTATCCGCTCGGCCATCTCGGCATGCCGGTGAAGCTTTCGCGTGATCCCCGGCCGTTCGAGCGCCTCAGGCAGGTACTGGCCAGTTCGTGACATCGGCGCCGGAGATCTCGCGCACCAGCTTGGTGCGCACGGCGCGGCCGAAATGGTCGAAGTTGTCGGCCACGATCATGAACGACCCCGGGCCGCCGATGACGTTCTCCTCGTAGTACTTGTCGAGGGTGAGGTCGGGCGGACGGCCGAAGTTGGTGCGATTCATCATCACCGGCAGGCCGTTGACCACGATGCCTTGCTCCACCAGCCGGTCGCGTATCAGCTCGGCGGGCGGGCCGTCGTTGGTCCGGCCATCGCCCGAGACATCGATGACGCGGCGCTTGGAGACGAAACCCGAATTTTCGAAGCGCTGGCCGGCATGAGCCAGCGCGGCACCGACCGCCGTCCAGCTCTGCGACTGGCGCGGCGCCTCGGCGAGCTTCTCGGCGAAGCGGCGTGCGGCAGATGGGCTGTCGATCACGGCCCAGTCGATCACCACCACTTGATAATGCGTACCCGCCCATTCGGTGTAGCACACGGCGATGCGCCGGTTCTCGCCCGAGAGGATGGCGTCGATGATGCGATCGTTGGTGAGCGCTTCGACGTAGCCGCGGCGTTGCAGCTCGGCCTCGACCTCGTCGATGGAGCGCGACACGTCGACCGCCAGCACGAGCTGCAGGTCGACCGGCGTCGCAGCTTTTGCCGTCGATGCGGCGGCAGCCGCCGCCAGGGAGCCCAAGAGTGCGGTCCGTCGCTTCATGCCCACCCTCCGGATAGAGGCGGTGAGCATAGCACTTCGCTGTCTTGCGTCTTCCCCCGTCTTATGCCTCGTCATCCCGACCGGAGCCGAGCGCAGCGAGGTCCAAACGAAAACGCCGGAAGCAGGGCCCCCGGCGTTTCCGTTCGTTGAGGACGCTGTAGCGGCCTACTGATCGTCGTCGAAGCCGCGCTTTCGCGGCTCGTAATCGCGCTCGCGGCGAGGGCGATCCGAGCCGCCGCCGCCGCCATGACGGCGCGGCGGGCGGCCGAAGTCGCCACCGCCACCACCACCGCCGCCGCCGCCATCGAAACCGCCGCCGCTCGGCGGACCGCCGGAGAAGTCGGCGCGCCGGTCGCGCATCGGGCCGCCGTCGCCGGCGCCGCGGTAACCACCGCCACCGCCGCCGCCGTCACGACCGCCACCACCGTAGCCGCCGCCACCGCCGCCGCCGCGATAGCCACCGCCACCGCCGCCGCCGTAGCCGCCACCACCGCCGCCACCGCCGTAAGGCGGACGCGGACCGCGCGGACGGAAGCCGCCGCCTTCGCGGCCGCCGCCACCGCCGAATCCGCCGCCGCCGCCACCACCGGGCTGACGTTCGACGGCTTCGCGAACTGCGATCGATCGACCATCGAGCAACGCGCCGTTCATGGCCTGCATGGCAGCGGCGCCCTGATCATCTGTTTCCATCTCGAGGAACGCGAAGCCGCGGCTGCGGCCGGTCTCGCGATCCACGATCACTTTTGAAGAAGTAACGGTGCCGAACTGAGAGAAGGCTTCAGACAAACGCTCAGACGTGACCGAATAGGGCAGATTGCCCACAAACAATTTGCGACTCATTCAAGGCTCGGGGCTGGAGTGAAGATTGAGCGGAGTCCGGCTCGCGCTTGCTTGACGACTGGGTCCAAGCGTTTTCAATGACATTTGACTGAAGACCAAGAAGCTCACGAGAAGACGTTGACCGGCGTAGCGCTCCGCGACTGCGCCGAGACTCATGATGATGCTCTTCGGCCAGTATCGCAATGCAGGCTTTATGCGCTGAATCACGGCTCAAGTCCACCGTAAGCGATCACGAGATGCTTGGGTTGAGATCGATTTCTCCGCGTCACACAATCGACATCCAAACCGGGAGGAATTCTCCATGATCGTCGATCATCGCGCGTCGGAGGTGAACGCTGGTATCTTCCGACAGACTTTCGCGCCTGACGAACAAAATTGCCCGACGCGTGAGCAGCATCTCTGTCATCCTCACCTGCCAACGCCGGCAACGTGAACGGGATGGTGCACATGGTCCCATCGACCACACAGGTCGCACGCTGCGCTGGCGGCATGCTTCCGCAAAGCGGTCCTATTTGCAGAAGAGCCGAGAAAATACGGGCGACACAGGCAACAAGATGTTGGTGCCAATTTCGCATTCACCTACGATCTGAAGGAAAATCATGACGAGCTCTCATCCGCGGCGCAGCGGCGCCCAAGTCCTGATCGACCAGCTGCGCATCCACGGCACCGACACGATCTTCGGCGTGCCGGGCGAAAGCTACCTCGCGGCCCTCGACGCGCTCTATGCTCAGCGCAATTCGATCCGATTCATCATCTGCCGCCAGGAAGGTGGAGCGGCCAACATGGCCGAGGCTTACGGCAAGCTCACCGGCAAGCCCGGCATCGCGTTCGTCACGCGTGGTCCGGGTGCCACCAATGCCAGCATCGGACTGCATACCGGGTTCCAGGATTCAACACCCATGATCCTGCTGGTCGGCCAGGTCGCGCGGGAGGCCACCGACCGCGAAGCCTTCCAGGAAATCGACTACCGCCGGATGTTCGGCCAGATGGCCAAGTGGGTCGTCCAGATCGAGGATGCACGGCGCATCCCCGAACTGATCAGTCAGGCATTTCACACGGCGCTGAACGGCCGCCCCGGCCCGGTCGTGGTGGCGCTGCCCGAAGACATGCTGGTCGACGAGGTCGAAGTTCCGGATGCCGGTCCTTACAAGATCGCTCGCGGTGCACCCGCGTCCGACGACATGGCGAAACTGCGTGAGCTGCTGGCCGCTGCCGAGAAGCCGATGGTGATCGTGGGCGGCGGTGGCTGGACGGCCAACGCGTGCGCCGACATCAAGGCCTTCATCGAGGCAAACGACCTGCCGGTCTGCGCCTCGTTCCGCAATCAGGACCTGTTCGACAACCGCCATCCGAACTACGCCGGCGATCTCGGCGTCGGCGTCGGGCCGGCACTGGGCAAGCGCCTTAAGGCCTGCGACCTCATCATCTGCGTAGGCTCGCGGCTCGGCGAGGCGACGACCGGCGGCTACACGCTGTTCGACCTGCCGGTGCCGAAGCAGAAGCTGGTACATGTCCATGCCGGCGCCGAGGAGCTCGGACGCGTCTACCAGGCGACCCTGCCGATCAACAGCGGCATGGCCAACTTCGCCGCCGCTGCAAGGACGATGAAGCCGGTCGACGGCAAGCGCTGGAAGGCCGAGACCGTCGCGGCGCATGCCGAGTATCTCGACAACATCAAGCCCGGGCCGCTGCCTGGCACCGTGAACATGGGCGAGGTCATCGCCTGGCTGAACAAGCGCCTGCCAGACGATGCAATCATCACCAACGGCGCCGGCAATTACGCCGCCTTCCTGCATCGCTTCTTCCAATATCGCGGCTTCAAGACCCAGCTCGCGCCGACCAGCGGCGCCATGGGCTATGGCGTGCCGGCAGCGGTGGCAGCGAAAATCGCCGAACCCAACCGCATGGTCGTTTCGCTGGCGGGCGACGGCTGCTTCCTGATGAACGGCCAGGAGTTCGCGACTGCCGTGCAGCACGGCGCCAACATCGTGATCACCGTGGTCGACAACGGCATGTACGGCACCATCCGCATGCACCAGGAGCGCGAGTTTCCGACGCGCGTGCACGGCACCGACCTCAAGAACCCCGACTTCGCCGCCTATGCGCGGGCGTTCGGCGGTCACGGCGAGACGGTCGAGAAGACCGAGGACTATGCCGCGGCCTTCGAGCGCGCGGTGGCTGCCGCCAAGCCTGCGATCATCCACGTGAAGACCGATCCCGAGGCGCTGACTTCGCGCATTACGCTCAGCAAGTTGCGCGAACAGGCGCTGGCCAGGCAGAAGCACTGAGACAATCGGGCTGAGGGGGGTCTTGCGCCCCCTCTTCCTGGTCTGTATAGAGACCGCTCGTGGAGATTTGAGCCGACCGGCTTGCGACCACGTTAAAAATCGCTAAAAGGTCGGAGGTGCTCGCAAAAGCCCCCGTCCTTCCAGGTCGGGGGCTTTTTCGTTGCGCGTCGATCAAGGGCGCGGACGTCAGGAGAAGGCAATGGACGGAGCAATACCGAAGAAGAAGGCGAAGGCCGATCAATCGACGTGGCGGCCGCAGACGCGCGCCGTGCGCGGCGGCCAGTTGCGCAGCAATTTTGACGAGACGTCCGAGGCGCTCTACCTGACCTCGGGGTACGCCTACTCGAGCGCGGAGGAGGCCGAGGCCACCTTCAAGGGCGAGAGCACGCACTACCAGTACTCGCGCTTCGGCAATCCCACGGTCAGCATGTTCGAAAACCGGTTGGCGGCGCTGGAAGGAGCCGAGGCCTGTCGCGCCACCTCGACCGGCATGTCGGCGGTGTTCTTCGCGCTGCTGGCGCTGCTGAAGGCAGGCGATCGCATCGTTGCCGCGCGCCAGCTCTTCGGGTCCTGCCACTACATCGTGGCCGACCTGCTGCCCAAGTACGGCGTGCAGAGCGAGCTGGTCGACGGCGGCGATCTCTCGCAGTGGGAGAAGGCGCTGTCGAAGCCCACGCAGGCCGTGCTGTTCGAATCGCCTTCCAACCCGATGCTCGACATCGTCGACGTGAAGGCGGTGTGCGACCTTGCCCACAAGGCCGGCGCCAAGGTCGTGCTCGACAACGCCTTCGCCACGCCGATCCTGCAGCGGCCGCTGGAATGGGGCGCCGACGTCATCGTGCACTCGGCGACGAAGTATATCGACGGCCAGGGCCGCACGCTGGGCGGCGCGGTGCTGGGCTCCAAGGAGTTCATCCTCGACAAGCTTCAGCCAATCATCCGCAACACCGGCCCATCGCTCAGCCCGTTCAACGCCTGGGTGCTGGTCAAGGGCATGGAGACGCTGGGCCTGCGCATCGAGCGGCACTGCGCCAACGCGGCACGCGTGGCCGACGCGCTTGCCGCACATCCCGCGATCGGCCGCGTCCTCTATCCCGGTCGCAAAGACCATCCGCAGCACGCGCTTGCCATGAAGCAGATGTCGGGCGCCGGCGGCGTCGTCACCTTCGACCTCAAGGCCGGCAAGTGGGCGGCCTTCGAGACGTTGAACCGGCTGAAGCTCATCGACATCTCCAACAACCTCGGCGACGCGAAGAGCCTGGTGACGCATCCGGCGACCACGACGCACATGCGCATTGGCGCCGAGGAGCGTGCCAAACTCGGCATCGGCGACGGCACCGTGCGCATCTCGGTCGGCCTCGAGGATGCCGAGGACATCATCGCGGACCTGGTGCAGGCGCTGGGCTGATTATTTGCTGGACCGCGGGCCGAAAGGCCCGCTCATATGGGGGCGCGGACCTCGGGTCCGCTCTCCCGAGAGAAGCACCAGGGTCCGGTAAGAGGCTTGACCATGTCGCTGGCGCAGCGCCTGTGGGACATCAACGGCGATCTGGCTGCGCGCATCCGCATACATGATTTCGTCGAGGGCCTCGGCAACGGGTCCCTGCCGGTCGAGAGCTTCAAGCGCTACGTGGCACAGGATGCCTACTTCCTCGAGGCTTTCGCGCGGGCCTACGCTTTCTGTCTCGCCAACGGCACCTCACGCCAGGACCTCTACGATTTCTCCGAACTGATCTCGGGTATCGTCGAGGAACTCAGGTTGCACAAGAGCGCCGCCGAGCGGCTGCAGATCGATCTATCGCGTGTGACGCCGGTTGCGGCGACCAAGTTCTATGTCGAGTTCCTCCTGAACACGGCGCGGCGCGGCCGGCTCGGCGAGACCATCGCGGCGATGACGCCCTGCATGCGGCTTTACGCCTGGCTCGGCCAGTCGCTCGCCAAGACCCAGGTCGCGCCGACCTACGCCGACTGGGTGAAGACCTATTCCGATCCCGGCTTCGAGGCACTGGCGGTGCGGCTGGAGACCCTGCTCGACAGGCACGCCACCGACACGCCGGCCATCCGCGCCAACTATCGCCGCGCCATGGAACTCGAACACAGCTTCTTCGCCGCCAACCTCTAAAGGGATGCAAGCTTCTCCATCGAGCGTTCGATGGCGCCGTGCAGGTCGGCGGTGAGCTTGGTGCCCATGGCGTCGCGCACCTCCTGCTCGGCGGCGGCCCACAGGGGCAGGGCGCGCTTGAAGAGCGCGCGGCCGGCCATGGTCGCCACCAGATCGTGCCGTCGCTTGTCGCCCGACAGGGCGCGCTCGATCAGGCCGTCCTTCAGGAGCGGGCCGAGGTTGCGCGTCAGCGTCGTGCGGTCGGTGGCCAGCAGGTCCGACAACCGTCCCATCGACACCGGGCCCTGGGCCGTCACGAATCCGAGCAACGAGAACTGCGAGATCTTCAAGCCGGTTGGCGCAAGATGCTTGCTGTAGATCTGCGTCACGCGCCGCGCCGCGCCGCGGATGCGGAAGCAGGTGCAGTCGAGGGGCGACAGGCGAGGGCCGGACATGGCGGCAGATTAATGCCGGCGCTTGCGATGGCCAAGTACAAACGTGTATATGCACGCAAAGGCGGATGACGGAGACGACGATGAGCGGCGCAGGCAGCAGCGATGCAAGTTACGGCGTGGTGCCGCTCGAACAGGCCCGAACCATGGATGGGCTCACCCTCTTCAGGGGGCTGCTGGAGGGCCGCTTTCCGGCGCCGCCGATCACAAAGGCGCTGGGTTTTCGGGTATCGGAGGTCGAATTCGGCCGCGTCGCGTTCGCCTACACGCCGGTTTACGACCACTACAATCCGCTCGGTACCGTGCATGGCGGCATCGCCGCCACGTTGCTCGACTCCGTGATGGGCTGCTGCATCCATACGACGCTCAAGGCCGGCACGGGCTACACCACCGTCGAGATCAAGGTGAACTATGTGCGCGCCATGACCGACAAGACCGGCCCGGTGAGGGCCGAAGGCAAGGTGATAAACGTCGGTTCGCGCATCGGCACATCGGAGGGCAAGCTCTTCGACAGCGCCGGCAAGCTGCTGGCGCACGGCACCACGACCTGCCTGATCTTCCCGATCTGATCTTCTGGACCGCCGGCCTCCAGCCGGCTCATGAAGCTCGAGGTGGCGAGACGCCGGCGGTCCGGAGGACTAGGCTGAGCCATGATCCAGGCCACCGCCGAACAACGCCTGCTGCGCTTGTCGATCGGCGTGACGATCATCGTCTCGCTGTTCGGCGTCGTGTTCGGTCTGCTCTCGGGCTCGCTCTCGATCGTCTTCGACGGCGTGTTTGCCGCCATCGATGCCGCGATGTCGGGCCTGGCGCTGTTCGTGTCGCGCCTGGTCAGCCGCGAAAGCAGCAACCGCCGCTTCCAGTTCGGCTATTGGCACATCGAGCCGATGGTCCTGGCGTTCAACGGCGGCACACTGATGCTGCTCTGTTTCTATGCCTTCCTGAACGCCGTCGACAGCTTCCTGGCCGGGGGCCGGCAGCTCGATTTCGATTGGGCGATTGCCTACGCCGTGATCGTCTGCATCGCCTGCTTCGGCATGTTCGTCTACGAACTGAGCGCCAACCGCCGCATCGGTTCGGATTTCGTGCGGCTCGATGCACAGAGCTGGCTGATGTCGGCCGCCATCACCTCGGCTCTGCTGGTCGCCTTCGGCATCGCCTGGTCGCTGCGCGGCACGCCGTACGGTCATCTCACCCCCTATGTCGATCCTGTCGTGCTGGCGCTGCTGACGTTATGCCTGGTGTTCGTGCCGATCCGCACCGTGCGCAAGGCGCTGCAGGAAGTGCTGCTGATCACGCCACCCGAACTCGACGCCAAGGTCCGTGGCGTCATGGACGGCGTGATCGCCCGCCGCGGCTTCAAGACCTACACCAGCTACGCCGCCAAGGTCGGTCGCGCGGAGTTCATCGAGATCCATCTTGCGGTGCCCGACGGCATGCGCATCGACGACGTGGCCGAGGTCGATGCGATCCGGCGCGAGATCGCCGATGCGCTGGGCGGCGAGGGGCCGCAGCGCTGGCTGACCATCGATATCACCGGTGATCCGCGCTGGTTGTAGGGACTTTGTGCATTTGACCTTTTGATGCGAACGTCCCATGTCAATGACTTCAGGATCGTCGCATGTACACAGCCACAACCCGTGCCATCCAAGTGATTGTCAGGACGCAATATCTGCCCGATCAATCCGATCCCGCGAAGGCGCAATTCGTGTGGGCATATTTCGTCCGCATTCAGAACGAAGGCGATGTCGCTGTGCAGTTGCGCAGCCGTTACTGGAAGATCACCGATGCGCTCGGCCGCGTCCAGGAGGTGCGGGGGAAGGGCGTCGTCGGCAAGACGCCGTTGCTGCGTCCGGGCGAAATGTTCGAGTACAATTCCGGCACGGCGCTCTCGACGCCCTCGGGCTTCATGGGCGGCGCCTACCAGATGGTGAGCGAGTCCGGCGAGAACTTCGACATCGAGATCCCGACCTTTTCACTCGACCTGCCCAGCCCGACTCGCCAGTTGAACTAGGGCGCCGGCTCAATTGAGGAAACGACCATGAACAAGATGGTGAAGAAGAGCGAGATGGTCTCGCTGGCCACTGGGCTGACGCGTCCTTCACGCGAGGAGGCGGAAGCGGCGGTGCGCACGCTGCTCCGATGGGCCGGCGACGACCCCGACCGCGAGGGCTTGGTCGGCACGCCCGATCGCGTCGTGCGCTCCTACGAGGAATTCTTCCGCGGTTACGACGAGGATCCGAGCGAGATGCTGCAGAGGACCTTCGAGGAGGTCGAAGGTTACGACGAGGTCGTGGTGCTGCGTGACATCCGGCTGGAATCACATTGCGAGCATCACATGGTGCCGATCATCGGCAAGGTCCATGTCGGCTATCTGCCCGACAAGCGCGTGGTCGGCATAAGCAAGCTTGCCCGCGTGGTCGACGCCTTCGCCTTCCGCCTGCAGATCCAGGAGAAACTTACGGCGCAGATCGCCAACACCCTGCAGGAGGTCCTGCAGCCGCGTGGCGTCGCCGTCGTGATCGAGGCGGCGCACCAGTGCATGACGACTCGTGGCGTGCACAAATCCGACGTCGCCATGGTGACCAGCCGCATGCTGGGCGCGTTCCGCGACAATGGCGAGACGCGTCGCGAATTCTTGACCATGATCGGCCGCACGTCGGTATAAGCTGGACGTGGTCTGACAGGCAGATCTCGTCCTGCGCTTCGCTCAGGACTGCAGGTCGCAAAAAGTGGCAAGGAGCATCATGGCAGGGGAGATCGTCGGGTCGGTCGAAATGCTGCGCCGTCTCGTGGCATTCGACACCACGTCACGCAATTCCAACTTGGCGTTGATCGAGTACGTACAGCAGTATCTTCAGGGACACGGCATCGACAGCAAGCTGGTGCCGAACGAGGACGGCAAGAAGGCCAATCTCTTCGCCACCGTCGGGCCCAACGTGAAGGACGGCGTGGTGCTGTCAGGTCATACCGACGTGGTTCCGGTCGATGGCCAGCCGTGGGATACCGATCCCTGGACGCTGACCTTGAAGGACGGCAAGTACTACGGCCGCGGCACGTGCGACATGAAGGCGTTCTATGCCGTCGGCCTCGCCATGCTGCCGGCGTTCAAGAGCGCCAAGCTCAAGAAGCCGATCCACTTTGCCCTCTCCTACGACGAGGAGGTCGGCTGCTTCGGCGCCCATGGCCTCGCCGCCCGTATGGCAAGCGAGGTGCCCAAGCCACGGGCGGTCATCATCGGCGAGCCGACCATGATGACGGTGGTGCACGCCCACAAGGGCGCGCAGATCTACATCACCAAGTTCACGGGCTTCGAGGCGCATTCCTCGATGACCCATCTCGGTGTCAGCGCCATCCATTTCGCCGGCGAGTTCGTCCACTACCTGAACACGGTGCAGGACGAACTCGACGCCAAGGCGCCGAAGCAGAGCGAGTTCATGCCGGCGGCAGCGACCTTCAATGTCGGCACCATCGTCGGCGGCACGGCGGGCAACATCCTGGCGCGCGAGTGCGAGGTCCTGTGGGGCTATCGCGAACTGCCCGGCCTGCCGCTCGATGCGCTGGGCGAGCGCGCCATCGAATGGCTGGAAAAGGAACTGCTGCCCAAGATGAAGGCCAGGCACCCGGCGGCGACGATCGGCACGGTGCTGCGCTCTTCGACGCCGGCTTTCTCGTCGGAGGGCAACGACGAGGCCAAGGCGCTGGCGCGAAGCTGGTCGGGATCCAACACGGTGGGCAGCGTGGTCTACGCCACCGAGGCCGGCATCTTCCGCAAGACGCTGGGCGTGCCGACCGTGGTCTGCGGCCCTGGTGACATCGCCCAGGCGCACCAGCCCAACGAATTCATCCTCGCCTCCCAGATCGACGCCTGCGAGGGCTTCATGCATCGCATGATTGAGTGGTGCTGCAGAGACTAGGGCGTACCTCTTCAACACCCCGTCATCCCGACCGGAGCGTGAAGCACTTCGCTTCGCTCCGGTCGGGATGACGGGGTTGTTATATTGCCTCCCTTCGCGGCCGGGCCTGCTACCAGCTGCCGTCAGCTTAACTGAACTCGCCTGACCGATTCCGATGGTTGCGCGTCGCGATGATCGTCGCGAACATGCGGGCGCTTGGCGGAGGGGCAGATGAAAGCCGTCATATGTCGCGAGTTCTCTGGTCCGGATCGGCTGGAGATCGGCGAAGCGCCCGAGCCCGTGCCGGGGGCAGACGAGATCCTGATCGAGGTCCATGCCGCCTCGGTGACCTACATGGATCGCCTGCTGGTGTCGGGCGGCTACCAGATGCGACCGCCCACGCCGTTCGTGCCGGGAACGGAAGGGGCAGGCGTCGTGGTCGGGCTGGGTGACAAGGTCACGCAATTCCGCGTCGGCGATCGCGTCGCCTGCATGAACTGGATCGGCGGCATGGGCGAGCGCATGGTCGCCAAGGCGTGGAAATCCGCGCGCTTGCCCGACAGCGTCTCCTTCGCGGTCGGCGCGACCATCCTCCACAGCTACGACACCGCGTGGTACGCGCTGGCAGACCGCGCCCAGCTGACAAAGGGCGAAACCGTCGTCGTCACCGGTGCGGGTGGCGGCGTCGGCATGGCGGCGGTCGACGTCGCCTTGCATCTCGGCGGCGAGGTGATCGCCGCCATCGGCTCGGAAGGCCATGTCGCAGCGCTGAAGGCGCGCGGCGTGAAGCGCATCCTCAACTACGCCAAGGAGGACGTGCGCAAGCGGCTCGGCGAGCTGACCGATGGCCACGGCATCGATGTGTGCTTCGACAATGTCGGCGGCGCGCTGTTCGAGCAGCTCGCGCGTTCGATGGCCTGGTGCGGCCGGCTGATGCCGATCGGCTTCGTCGGCGGCGAGGTGCCGAAGCTCGCCATGAACCTGCCGCTCCTGAAGAACTTTTCCGTGGTCGGCGTGTTCGCCGGCGCCTGGGAGGATCGCGAGCCCGAAGCGGCGCGGCAGGTCAAGGAGACGATCATGGCTCTGGTCGCGGCCGGGAAGCTCAACCCCCATGTCGGCCTGGTGGTGCCGATGACCGAGATCGGACGGGCCATGGCGGCGATCGGCGAGCGCACTGCCAGCGGCCGCGTCATCGTCACCATCCGCTGAACTTCAAGGATGCATCATGGTAAAGCCGCTCGATGACGTGCGCCAAATCTCGGCGCTGACCTACGGCTTCATCGCCTCGAAGGCTCTATTCGCCGCGGTCGACCTCGATCTCTTCACCCGGATCGCCGGGGGCACCGCCAACCTCGAAACCCTCGCAAATGCCACCGCTGTGGCGCCCAACCGACTGCGGACGTTGCTCACTGCATTGAAGACCGTGGGCCTCGTCACCGAGACCGACGGCAAGTTCGCCAATTCGCCGGCTGCGGCAACCTACCTCGTCGCCGGCGCGCCGGGCGATTTTCGCGACTACATCAGCGTGGTGAACGGCGGCTTCCTCTATGAAGGCCTGAGGCATCTCGGCAAGGCAATGCGCGGCGAACGCACCTTCCCCGACAAGGGCTTCTACGAGGGCATCGTCTACTCCGAAGGGGGTGTCGGCGGCTCGGCCTTCAGCCGGGCCCAGCATGCCGGCTCGCTCGGGCCCGCGCAGGTCATGGCGCGGCGCGTCGACCTCGGCAGCGCCACGACGTTGCTCGATGTCGGCGGCGGCAGCGGCGCCTACACGCTCGCTTTCCTGCGCAAGAACCCCAAGCTCAGCGCTACCATCCTCGACTTTCCGCAGACCGTCGACACCGCCCGCCGCTACGCCGCGGAGGCCGGCATGGCCGACCGGGTGAACCACGTGGCCGGCAACGCGCTCACCACGCCGTGGCCTGGCGAGCAGGACGTGGTGCTGATGTCCTATGTGTGGAGCGCCGTCGGCGGCAACGACATTCGCACGCTGGCGAGCCGCGCCTTCGATTCCCTGAAGCCGGGCGGCCAGGTGCTGATCCACGACTTCATGGTCGACGACGACCACTCGGGCCCGGCTTTTGCCGCCTGGTACCTGCTCGGCGCGTTGCCGGACAACCCGGAGGCCGAGTGCCTGTCAGGCGGTTTCGTCGAACGCTGCCTCAGCGACGCCGGCTTCTCGGTCGACGGTACCGAACCGATGCTTCACGAGATCACTGCGCTCACGCGTGCCCGAAAACCGTAGTCGCTTCCTGCTACTTCAGCTTCACGCCGGTTACGCGGATCAGGCCGTCTGGATAGGGCTTGAAGCCTTCCAGCCGGTTGGTGTGGGCGATCAGGTACTTGGGATGGAAGAGGTAGATCATCCATCCGTCGGGCAGGAACTTGGCCGCGATCTTTTCGTAGATGGCCTTGCGGGTCGCGAAATCGTTCGAAGCGCGGGCGTCGCGATGCCACTGGTCGATGTCCTTGTCGCAGTAGCGCCCGGTGTTCAGCGGTGAGCCGCAGGTCTGGTAGAGCACGGTATTGCCGTCGGGATCGATGCGGCCGCTCCAGTTGTTCTCGTAGAGCTGGAAGTCGCCTTCCTCTGCGGTCTTGAGCGCGGTCGCCGCCTCGACGACGCGGATTTTCAGGTCGAAGCCCGCCTCGGCGGTCATCGACTGCAGCACCTCGGCGAGCTGGCGGGTCTCGGGATTGTTGCCGACCATGAAGTCGATCGCGATCCGGCCGGTGACGCCCGCTTCCTTCATCAGCGCCTTGGCCTTGGCGATGTCGCGCTTCGGGACAGGGAAAGCCTGTTGGTACCACGCGCTCTGTGGGCTGACCCACTGGTTGCCGGGAACGAACTCGCCGTTGAACACCACCTGGTTCAGCGCCTCGCGGTCGATCGCAAGGTCGAAGGCGCGGCGCACGCGCGCGTCCTTGCCCAGCGGATTGTCCGCCTTCGGCCCGTTGGCGACGTTGACCAGCAGCGCGAAGAAGCCGAGCGACACGGCCGAACTCAGCCTGAGCTTGGGATCGTCGCGCACTGTCTTGATGTCGGTCGCCAGCACGCGCTCCATCATGTCGAGCCCACCCGAGCGCAGGTTGGCCAGCCGCACGGTGCTGTCGACGATCGGCACGTAGGTGATCTTGTCGATGAAGATCTGGTCCTTGTTCCAGTAGTCGGCGAACTTTTCGAGCACGATGCGGTCCTGGGCGACACGCTCGACGAACTTGTACGGTCCCGCGCACACGGGTTTCAGCGCGAACTTGTCGCCGGAAGCCTCCGCTGCCTTCGGCGACACCATCATCCCGGCGCGGTCGGTGAGCTGGGCGAGCAGCGGCGAGAAGGGCTGCTTGAGGTTGAGCTTCACCGTGAGCGGGTCCGCGACCTCGACGCTCTCGACAGCGGCAAGCTCGGGCTTGCGGAAGGAGCCTTTCATGTTCATGTGCCGCTCGAGGCTGTACTTCGCCGCTTCGGCAGTGAACGGCTCGCCATCGTGGAACTTCACGCCGGGCCGGAGCTTGATGGTGACGGTCTTGCCGTCGGCCGAAGTGTCGGCGCCGAGCGCGAGCTGGGGCACGATCCCCGCTTTCTCGTCGATCTCGAAGAGCTTGTCGCACAGTGCGGCGAAGACGATGCGTGTCGTGTAGAAGCGCGATGTCGTCGGATCGAGGCCGTCGGGATCGTCGCCCAGGCCGATGCGCAGGCTGCCCTGTGCGAACGCGCTGCCGGTGGCGCCGCCTGCAGCCAGCGCAAGCGCGACAACACGGGCAAGAAGGCGAGTGGTCTGTCTCATGGTCCCTCCGCAGCAGAACGCCTGTGACAGCATAGACGGGTGCACGGTCCGTGCCAGAGGCGCCGGAAACACCGAAAGCGTCATGACCTCCGCGAAGACAGGAGAGCGGCGACCGCCGTGTGTCCTGACGCTGTCGCTCTCTTCAGAGCGGTCGTACCGTCCTTGGCCGCATGGCCGACGTCGGCGCCGGCCCCGATCAATCGCCTGACCAGCGCGGTGTCGCCGCTCGCGGCGCAGATCAGGGCGGTCCACCCATTTGCATCGGTCCGATTGGCGTCGGCGCCGGCGTCCAGAAGTCGGTCGACGAGGGTATCGTCGCCGCCCAGCGCGGCTCGCATCAGAGCCGTCTTTCCGCGGTTGTCGGCATGATTGGGATTGGCACCGGCTTTCACGAGATGATCGACCATCTCGCCGCGCCGGTTCTCGGCGGCCCGCATCAGGGCGGTCTTCCCCTTGTTGTCCGCTTGTTCGACCTTTGCCTTGGCCGCGAGCAGCCGGTCGGCGACGGCAACGTGACCGCCTTCCGCCGCCCGCATGAGCGCGGTCAGGCCCTTGACGTCCGGACGATCGACCGCGGCGCCGGCGGCCAGCAAGCGCTCGACGACAGAAGCATGGCCGCGACCGGCGGCGCTCGCCAGCGCCGTCCAGCCGTTGCCGTCTGCGTGGTTGACATCGGCCCCGGCGGCAAGGAGCTGGCTGACGCGGGCGGCATCGCCACTGAGAGCGGCCATGATAAGGTCTTCCATCGACAACACCTCCGTGCGGAGACTGGCACGAGGGCCCTCACCAGGTCAGCCGGAATCGGCACCACCGACCGGCTGGTCAGCAGGCCGCCAAGGCCTGTGCAAGGTCGGCAATCAGATCATCCGGATGTTCGATGCCCACCGACAGGCGGATGGTCGTGTCGAGCACACCGATGCGATCGCGCACGTCGGCCGGAACGCCGGAGTGCGTCATGGCGGCAGGGTGGCTCGCCAGCGATTCGGTGCCGCCCAGGCTGACCGCGAGCTTGAAGATCTGCAGAGCGTTGAGGAAAGCGAAGGCTTGTTTCTCGCCGCCCTTGACGTCGAACGAGAAGGTCGAGCCGGGTCCCGTGCATTGCCGGGCGTAGACCGACTGCGCGGGCGAGCCTTGCTGCAGGAAGCTCAGATAGTGGACCCTGTCGACCTTCGGATGATCGCGCAGGTATTCGGCAACGTGCTGCGCATTGGAGTTGGCCCGTTCCATCCGGAGCCCCAGCGTCTCGAGCGAGCGGCCGAGCATCCAGCAGGAGTGCGGATCGAGCTGGGTGCCGACGCTGCCGCGCAGCGCCTTGATCGGCGCGATCGTGGCCTTCGAACCGAGCGCGGCGCCGGCTATGAGATCGGAATGGCCGCCGACGTATTTGGTCAGCGAATAGACCGAGACGTCGGCGCCGTGGGCGAGGGGGCGCTGGAACACCGGGCCGAGCAGGGTGTTGTCGCAGGCCAGGACCGGCCTGAACCCCTGCGCCGCGCCGATCTCGTCGGCGATCTTCGCCAGAAGCTCGATGTCGACCAGCGTGTTGGTCGGATTGGCCGGCGTCTCGGTCATGATGACCGATATCCGGCCTTTGCCGCGCGCCTGCTCGACGGCGGCGCGAACGGCGCGTTCGCTGACCCCGTCGACGAATCCCACGGCGCCGATGCGGAACTCCGCCATGGTGCGCGATATCAGGGTCTCCGTACCGCCATAGAGCGGCTGGGAATGCAGGATGACGTCGCCAGGGCGAGCGAAGGCCAGGATCGTCGTGGTGATCGCCGACATGCCGGAGGAGAACAGCACGCAGGATTCCGCGCCTTCGTAGACGGCAAGCCGATCCTCGACGATCTCGCTGTTGGGATGGTTGAAGCGGGAATAGACGAGGCCGGCGGCGGTGCCTTCGGGCGGCTTCCGGCGTCCCGCGGTGTAGTCGAAGAAGTCGCGGCCTTCCTCCGCCGAGCCGAACACGAAGGTCGAGGTCAGGAAGACCGGCGGCTTGACCGCGCCCTCCGACAGCATCGGGTCGTAGCCGTAGCTCAACATCAGGGTCTCGGGTCTGAGGACGTGATTGCCGATGCGGGTCTTGGACGGACGAGGCGCGGCCATGGCGTTTCTCCTGTCGGCGGTGTGGGGGTGCGACAGGATACGCCAAAAAACGTCCGAGCCGTCACATCAGGCCCGGCTCGCCTAGATCGGTCCCGTCGACCAGGCGGCTGTAGCGATAGGGATGCGGATCGACGATCGGCGAATCGTTGGCGACGATGTCGGCGGCGAGCCGCCCCGCGCCCGGACCGATGCCGAAACCATGGCCGCTGAAGCCCGCCGAGACATGCAGGCCCGGCAGCTTGTCGATGGCGGAGATCACCGGAATCCAGTCGGGCGTGAAGTCGATCAGCCCGCCATACTTGTGCGCGATCTTCACGTTGGCGAGTTCGGGATAGACTTCGGCGATGCGCTTCTGCGCGAAGCTGACCAGCTTCTCCTGCGGCGGCGGGTCGTAGGTGCGCATGCGTTCGAAGGGCGAGACGGTATCGTTGCGCCAGCTCATGATCGCTTCGGGGCCGTCGAAGAACGAGCGGCCGACCCGGACGGTCAGAAGCTTGTAGCGCTTCTTGAACGTGCGCCAGAACGGCCGGGCATACATCATGCCTTGCGGGCTGAGCTCGAGCATGCCGCGGCCGCTGATGCCGATCGTGTAGCCGCCGTCGAGCCGGCGGCGCAGGGCGAAGTCCGGGGTGGAGACGCCGCCGTCGGTGACGTTCGGCGCCGGCTCGGTGAAGAACGAGGTCGAGCGCACCCCGGCCAACGGCATGGCGATGCCGTGGTGGCGGCAGAACATCGAGGTCCAGACGCCGCCGGCGACCAGCACGGCGCTGGCGCGGATCGTGCCTTTCTCCGTGGCCACGCCCGAGACGCGTCCTGCCGAGGTTTCCAGCCCGCGCGCCGCGCAGTCCTGGTGGATGGTGGCGCCGAGACGCCGCGCGCCTTCGGCGATCGCCGGCACGGCCAGCGCCGGTTCGGCACGGCCGTCGGTTGGCGAATGGATGCCGCCGACCCAGCTGCCGGTGCTGCCCGGCGACATCGCCCTGGCCTCGTCCGCCGACAGGACGTGGCTGCGCATCTGCATCTCGCGCGCCTTGTCGACCCATTGCACCCACCGGTCGAGGTCGGACCGGCTGGTCGTCACATAGACGAGGCCGGTGCGGCGGAAGCCGGTCTCGGCGCCGAGCTCCTCGTTCAGGCTGCCCCACATGTCGACGGCGCGCTGCGCCAAGGGCAGTTCGCGCAGATCGCGATTCTGCTGGCGGCACCAGCCCCAGTTGCGGCTGGACTGCTCGCCGGCGATGTAGCCCTTCTCGACTACCGCGACCGAATGGCCCTTCTTGGCGAGATGGTAGGCGGCGGTGATGCCGGCGATGCCGCCGCCGATCACGACCACGTCGGCGGACTGCGGCAGCTTGGCGTCGCTCTGGATGCGGGTGACAGGTGGCGACATTGGGCGATCTTCCTCGGCTGGCGATGCGTGTCGAGCACCATCATCGCTTGGGGCAATCTACGATTCAGGTTGCTCGACCAGCTCGGCCAGCGGATAGGCCGTGCTGCGCTTGACCTGCTTGATGGTGACGTAGCTGAAGTACTTGTCGACCCCGAGGTCGCGGTCGAGCAGGCTCTCGACCGTGGTCTGGTAGTCGTGGATGTCCTGGGCGATGAACTGCGCCAGGTAGTCGTAGCCGCCGGTTACCAGGAAGCAGTTGAGGATCTGCGGGATCGCCTCGATGCCGCGCTCGAATTTCAGGAAGTCCTCGCGCCGGTGGTTGCGCAGGGTGATTTCGGTGAACACGACGATGTTGCGGCATATGCGGTCGATTGCAAGTCGCGCGCCGTAGCCGTCGATGTAGCCGGCCGCCTCCATGCGCCGCACCCGCTGCATGCAGGGCGTGGCCGACAGCCCAACCGTATCCGCCAGCTCGAGATTGCTGATCCGTCCGGCCGCCTGCAGCGTTGCCAGGATCTTGAGATCGAGCCGGTCGAGACGGAGCGCGCCGCCACGATGTTTCATACCGCCTGCCCCCTGGGTGGCGCAGGCTCGGCGCCTGGCCTTACGCAGATTCGCCACGAAGGTGGGTCTGATGCAAGACCACGAAATCGGCCATGCTGGCGACCTCGATATCCGGCGTCGCGAGCCCGCCCGGCGCCTCGGGGGCCGGCGTGGCGCCCCAGCCGCCGACCGACTTCCGCCGGTTGATCCACATCGTCGCCAGCCCGACGCTGCGCGCCGGCACCACGTCGTGGAAGATGCTCTGGGCAGTATGCAGGATGTCGCCCTTCCTGGTGCCGAAGCTGCGTTCCAGGTCGCCGAGCGCGTATTCGAAGTTGCGCAGGCTGGGCTTGTAGGAGCCGATGTCCTCGGCGGTCAGGATGCGGTCGAACTCGACGCCTAGCTTCTCTTTGCTGCTCGCGAAGGAGGCGCAGTCGACGTTGGAGAGGATCACGAGCTTGTAGTAGCGCTTGAGGTACTGCAGCGAGGTCGCGCTGTCGGCGAAGGCCGGCCAGCGTCCGACCGACTGGCCGAACTCGGTCGCTTCGTCTCTGCCCGCCTTGATGCTCCACTTTTCGGCCAGTCGGCGATGCACCTCGGCCAGGATCTCGGGGTACAGCTTGCCGGGCGTCTCGGCTTCGCATGCGGCCTCGATCACGCCGAACGTCTCCAGGACGGTGCTGTCGTCGAGGTCGCGCCGTCCATGGCGGTCCAGCCACGGCCGCAGCTCGGCCAGGATGCCGCGCTCCCAGTCGATCAGGGTGCCGTAGCAATCGAAGGTTAGCGTCGTGAACTTGGTGACGTCGGGCATGGCGGCTCTCCGGCTTCGATTTGGCGAGCTTAGTCCCGGTCGCGCGAGATCGGGCACTGAACTGGTGCCGCCTCGCAGTGAGATTCACTGCCGAGGCCTGTCGAAACAGTGGTTTTCACGCCACGTCGATGAGGAGCGTGGCGCTGCTGCTCTGCATGGTCCTGTGATAGTCCTCACGTCATGAGCAACGATCTTCACGTGCGCCCGGCTGGCGCCGAGACGGCGCTGCGGCCGATGCATGCCGGCGATGTCGCGGCAATGCACCAGCTGTCGCGGCAGATGTCGTGGCCGCATCGGCTGGAGGATTGCAGGCAGCTTTTCGAGCTCGGTGCCGGCAGCGTCGCCGTCGACGCGGCAGGGCTCACGATCGGCGTCGGCCTGCGCTGGAGCTTCGGCGGCGTCGGCACGATCGGCCTCGTGCTGGTCGCACCCGACCGACAGGGCAGTGGCATCGGTCGCGCCCTGATGACGGCATTGATCGCAGACTCAGGATCGCGCGCACTGATGCTGAACGCGACAGCCGAAGGTCTGGGCCTCTACAAGACGCTGGGCTTCGTTGCGACCGGTTCCGTCCGCCAGCACCAGGCGCGGTTCGACGAGGCGCCGGCCCTGCCGCACGTTGCGGACGTTGCCGTGCGCCGTGCCGTGCCGGCGGATCACGCGGCGCTCTGCGCCCTCGACGCCGCTTCCTTCGGCGCCGATCGTTCCGTGCTCATCGACCGCCTTCTGGCGAACGGCGAGGCCTGGTTGGTCGAACGCGCCGGGCGGCCTGCCGGCTTTGCAATGCTGCGCCCCTTCGGTCGCGGCACGATCATCGGCCCGATCGTGGCGCCGGACGAGCACGAGGCAATCGCCCTGGTAGCCTGTGCCGCCAGGGCCGCGCCAATCGGCGTGCTGCGCGTGGACATCGACGCAGAAGCCGAGGGTCTCGCGGCCTGGCTGACGGCCGCTGGCCTGCCGGCCATCGATACCGCGACGATCATGCTGCGCGGCCGGTGGCCCGAGATACGCAGAGGTCCGCGGCGCTTCGGTCTGGCTTTGCAGGCCTGGGGCTAGCCCCGGCCTAGAACGTCTTGCTTGCCTGCGGCCGGTGCCTGTTCCTGAGCTTGAAGCCGGACCGCTCGGCCTTGCGCGGATCGCGCACCCAGATCTCGCGGTTGGGGTGCAGCCCTCCGCCGCGCGTGGCGGGCACGGCGGTGCTGCGGGCGCGGTGGAGCAGGCGCGTGTCAGCCGCACCGCAGTTGGGATGGATGCCGCCGTTGCCGGCGACGACCTTCTCCCAGGCTGCCTTGCGCTTGGCGAGGGTGGCCGGGTCGGCGAGTGCCGGGCAGTTGAGCTCGTTGACGTTGAGGTCGACGACGATCTCGTCGCCGTTCTCGATGAAGGCGATCGGGCCGCCGAGCGCCGCTTCGGGGCCGACATGGCCGATGACCAGGCCGACCGAACCGCCGGAGAAGCGGGCGTCCGTCATCAGGCCGACGACGATACCGCGTTCACGGCAGAGCGTAGTAATGCGCGAGGTCGGGTCGAGCATCTCCGGCATGCCCGGCGCACCGCTCGGCCCCTCGTAGCGCACGATGACCATGTCATGGTTCTGGAATTGCTGGGGCGCCTGGTCGAGGGCGTCGAGCAGGCCCTGCTCGCCCTCGAAGACGCGGGCCTTGCCGCGGAAGGTGTTGTTCTCCAGGCCGCCCTCGACGCCCGCGAGCTTGAGGATGGCGGAAAAGTCCGGCGACAGGTTGCCGCCGAGGACACGCAAACCACCGGTCGGCTTGTAAGGCTTGTCGACGGTGTAGATCACCTTGCCGTCGGCACGCTTGGCCCCCAGCCGCTCGACCTGGGCCGCCAGCGTCTCGCCGGTGCAGGTGAGCACCTCGCCGTTCAGCAGGCCGGCGTCGAGGAACTCGCGCACGATCACCTGGATGCCGCCGACGTTGTCGATGTCGACCATCGAATACTTGCCGTAGGGGCGCGCGTCGGTCAGCACGGGCACGACGTGCTGGGAGAGGTAGTTGAACTCCTCGGGCGTGATGATGTCCTGCCAGAAGTCGGCATAGCCCGCGGAGCGCGCGATCTCCGGCGCGTGCAGCGTCACGTTGGTCGAGCCGCCGATCGCCATTGCCACGATCGTGGCGTTGCGCAGCGAATCGCGCACGACGATGTCGCGCGGCTTGAGGTCCTTGGCCATCAGGTTCTCGAGATGGCCGACCAGCTCCTTGGGGAACTCGTTGACACGGCGCGGATCGTCGGACGGCGGCGCCACCATGTGCAGCGGCTGCATGCCGACCACGCCGATGAAGGTCTGCATTGTGTTGTAGGTGAAGATGCCGCCGCAGCTGCCGATGCCGGGGCAGGCATGGCAGGCGATGTGATGGCGATATTCGGCATCCGGGTGGCCCGCGACCTGGTAGGCGGTCACGAGGTCGATCGGCTCGCCCGTCTTGGGGTCGGTGCCGGGATGGATCGATCCGTCCGACATGATGATGGCCGGGCGGTTGTGCTCGAGCAGCGCGGCCAGCGTGCCGACCGGCGGCTTGTCGCAGGCAACGACGGCGATGGTGCCGGCGAGGCCGGTGGCGCTGAGATGCTCGCACAGCGCGTCGTTGGTGATTTCGCGGCCGATCAGCGAGTAGCGCATCTCGCGCGTACCGTTGCGGATGCCGTCGGAGGTGGCGATCGTGTATTCGGGCTGGACGAGGCGGAGCTTGAGCTGGCCCTGGCCGCTGCCGACGCGGCCCTTGAGCGCGTCGTGTATCGCGTCGACCTTCGACATGACGCCGAGATAGCACTGGCTGTCGCCCTTGGTGCCGACGACGCCGACCGACGGTTCGTGGATCAGGTCGATGTCGGTCCCGAGTGCGCGCGCCACGCCGATCGACTGCGAGCTGCGGCCGGGATGGCGGTCGATGAGGACGGTGCGCGAGGTCATGGCAAAGGCCCTTGGCGTGGTGAGGCTGAGGTCGGGCGCGAAAATGCGCCAGCCGGCGTGGACCTGCAACCGGTCAAATGACCCGCCGGGACGAACGCAATACCGCTGGGCGGTCATCGGGGCAGAAGGCAGGCAGCAGAGAGCCGGTGCGCGGCTGGTACAGGTCGATCAGTACCGCGATCGAGTGGCGCGCTCATCGCCTCGCAGGCGTTGAGGATGTCGCGACATCCAGTCACCGGGAACTGGAGGTGACGCTGACCGCGATGAGCGAAGCATTGGAACGACCTTCCCCGGTCTCTGCTTGGCCGTGCGCACGCCTCACTTTGGAATGGTGAGATGTTTGGCTGATTTGCTACAATGCGACGATACAAAGGGGGGCGCGATGCTCCGCAGAAACGTCGTCTTCAACGCGTTGCCTTTGTCACTTGTCAACGTAAAGGATCGCGTCAAGCCCAGGCAACTGGACCTGACCAGTCACACTTGCCTCCCGAATGGTGCTTTGGCGGCAGAACTCTTCGCAGCCAAGGCAAGTGAGCGGTCCCAGGGAAGCCTCCAGATCGATGTGGAGGTAGTGGTCCCCACGATGCCCTTGGCGATGATCAGTAAAGCGTCGGCGCTCGCTGTTTACTCTACGGTGGGATACTCAAACGTCGAGCCGGTTTTGGGACTGTCTGCGTTACCGATGTTCGTCTCGACGTTCGACGAGGCGGAGGCTCTCGCCCAGATCGCGAAACCGCACTACAACGCCGCTCTCGCCCGACACGGCCAGATTTTGCTTGCGACGCACCCTTGGCGGCCGTCCGGCCTGTGGAGCACGTTGCGCCTCCGCTCCATCGATGACTTTCAGAACACGGCGTTCAAGCTCGACAACATGGCCTATATCGGCGAACGGTTCGGTTGGGAGAAACTGTTCATCAGACTCGGCATGCGCCGCGCTTCGTACTCGGAAGCGGAGGTCATGCTCTCCGCTGGCACGACGTCGAACTTGAAATTGGGTCAGGAGTTCAGTTTCTTCCATGAGATCTTCCTTGCCTCCCCGCTCGATTTCCTGACGGTCAGCCGGGAAGTTTTCGACTCCTTGTCGGCGGCGCAACGACAAGATCTCATCGGCGCGGGCCACGAGGTGGAACGTGAACTTTGGGCACACGCCAGGGAAGAAGCGCGCCGCGACCAACAGAGCATTGCAGCGCGCGGAGTGCAGGTCGTCGCGCAACCGCCGGCGGACCTCCTCGCAGCACTGCGGATGGCAGCCGAAATTGATGTCCGGCGCTGGACTGCCTCCTTGGGTGAGGACGGGTTGAACATCATCGCTGCCTACCGGCAGGCGACCGGCCGCATCCGCTAGCCTGCGCTCCCTGCAGGTCGCGGGCGTGCATGCGGTAGCCGTCGAACCTGATCTCGTGCCCGCGACACGGACGACACGATGCCTTGCGCGCTGCGACACATCGAAGAAACGTCAGGCCGTTAGTTGAAACGTCGTCATTCGCTACCGCATCGCGACAAAGGACCGTCCTCCATGATCGAATCGATCATTCCGGCCATGCTTTTCCTGGTCGTGGCTTTGAGCTTCGGCTCCGTCGCCTACCTCATCGTCCGTCACATCGCGGCATTGATCTCGGAGGAAGTCATGTCGAGACGCACGCGCACCCTGATCGGCATCGTCGTCATCGAACTGCTCCTGGCCGGCGGCTGGATATGGCTGCACGGCATGGCGCTGACCTCGCCGCATGCCACCCGAGACAGCACGCGGGTGATAGGTGAGGTGTTCGGCGGCGCAATGGGGCTTTTGCTGGCCCTGTCGCCGCTGTTCTATCTCCTGGCGCGAAGCAACGACAGAAAAGCGGCATCCGGGCTGAAATAGCGCCAATTGGATGTGAGCAGCCGAGTGTCGTAGCCCGTCGCGAGCAGGCGAGCGCGGTTCGCGCTCGATGCGGCGTCCCTCGACGAGAGCCTGCGTGCCCCGCTGCCGGCAGCACCGCCTTCAGGCCGTACTTTTGCCATCCTTGCAGGTTTAGCCATACCCAGTGGCGAGTTAATATCTAATCGGCGGTCGACCTGGTTTTCGGCAGGTGGCATTTCACAAAGCGGGTGCCGGCAGGGGAAAGCTCGCAAGCGAACGCAAGAACGGACCGGCGTTGCGCAAATAGAGAATTGCCGAGACGGTTCGAACTGGATGAGGCAGCATTGCTTCTGGCGACCTCACGGTTCCTGACGGAAGAAGGAGGACAGCATGGATACAGTGTCAGCGGTCCGGCGCGAGGAAGAAACGAGCACAGGCCCCGAGTTTGACGCGGTCGTCATCGGCGCTGGCGTCGCCGGCCTCTATCAACTCTACAGGTTGCGCGAACTCGGCTTGCGGGTCCGGGCCTTCGAAACGGGCAGCGCGGTCGGCGGCACCTGGTACTGGAATCGATATCCGGGCGCGCGCTTCGACTCCGAAAGTTGGACGTACGGCTACTCGTTCTCCAAGGAGCTTCTCGAAGAATGGGAATGGGAGGAGCACTTTTCGGCCCAACCCCACACCGAGCGCTACCTGAACTACGTCGCCGACAAATTCGACCTGCGGCCCGACATCCAATTCAACAGCCGCGTCGTCGCCGCGCACTGGCGCGAGGAGACGCGCAGCTGGGAGCTTGTGCTCGAGAGCGGCGCGCGCCATTCGACGCGCTTTCTCGTCACCGCGATCGGCGTTCTCTCGGCGGCCGTTATGCCGACCATTCCCGGCATCGACAGTTTCAAGGGCCAGTCGTGCCACACCCAGCGCTGGCCGAAGGCCGGCATCGACTTCGCCGGCAAGCGGGTCGGCATCATCGGTACCGGCGCAACCGCGGTGCAGACGATCCAGACGATCGCCAGGACCGTTGGTCACCTGACCGTGTTCCAGCGCACCCCAAACTGGTGCTTTCCGCTGAACAACAGCAAGATCTCCTCGGAGGAGATGCGCGACATCCGCGCCCGCTATCCGGAGATCCTGGCGCGTTGCCGCGAGACGCCGAGTTGCTATGTCCACGGCCCGGATCCGCGCAAGACATTGGAGGTGACGCCAGAGGACCGCGAAGCCTTCTGGGAGAAGTTGTACCGCACGCCGGGTTTCGGCCAATGGCAGGCGAACTTCAGCGATATGCTGACCGACCGCGATGCCAACGCGCTCGCCTCCGAGTTTGCCGCGCGCAAGATCCGCGCACGCGTCAACGATCCCATCGTGGCCGACAAGCTGATCCCCAAGAACCACGGTTTCGGCACCCGCCGCATTCCTCTCGAAAGCGGGTACTACGAAGTTTACAACCAGCCGAACGTCGAGCTGGTCGACGTCAACGAGACGCCGATCGAACGTATCACTCCGCAGGGCATCCGGACGTCGGACCGCGAGCGCGAGTTCGACATCATCATCTACGCTACCGGTTTTGATGCCATTTCCGGTGCCTTCGACCGGATCGACATCAGCGGCGTCGACGGCGTGCGGCTCAAGGACGTGTGGAAGGACGGCCCGCAGACCTATCTAGGTGTCTTCGTGGCAGGGTTTCCGAATTTCTTGATGGCGATGGGTCCGCACGCCGGGCTCAGCAATTACACGCGCACCGCGGAATACAGCGTCGAGTGGGTCACCGGCGTGATCCGGTTTGCGACCGAACGAGGGCTGAGGCGGATCGAGACCACGTCGTCCGCCGTCGACGAATGGACGAATCACGTCCTGGCCCTCGGCCAGGGTCAACTGATGAATGAGGTCGGCTCCTGGATGACGGGCGTCAACCGCAACGTAGAAGGCAAGCAGAAGCCGCGGATCATGCGCTACAGCGGCGGACACCCTGCGTATCGCCAGTATTGTGACGCCGTCGCTGCGGAGGGCTATCGGAAGCTTGTCTATTGAATCGAGCTGCGGCCGAATGGGACTTCAGGTCGGTTGCATCGGTCGAAATTCGGAACGGCTGGCATTTAGATGCGCTAGCGCCTCATCGAGCGTGCGAACGATGAGCGGGGCTTTCCATCCCTTGTTCGCCTGGTAGGTGGCGTAGAGCCTGATCAGCAATTTCAGGTCTTCGTTGGGAACGACATAGAGCCGCGTATGGTCCTTGTAGGCTTGCGGGACGTCCCCGCGTTTGACGGCAAACTCAGGCGCCAGGCCGAAACTGTCGACGCTGGTCATGTCGTAGATGCAGTCGAACGCCTTGCCGTCACCCCGCGCCGCCGCTGCGAGCCTGTCGAGCGCGGTAAAATCCTCTTCCCCCAGGTGTCCGTGAAAGCGCACCAGCACGATCTGACGAGGTTCGCAGACTTCGATATCAAACATCGGGCGGTACCCGGCCAGCCGCTACTCTAACGGACGGGTTCCGTTGGCCGCCTCTCCGACGACCACGGGAAGCTCAGGTACTGATCGCGCGTGTCGTAGCAGATGTTGCCATACATCCTGAGATAGGCGTGGCGACGCGTGACGTCATGCCAAACCGATGCAGGGGCGGCGAGGTCGGCTTCGTACTGCGCGAGGTTGGAGGCCGACAACGCGCTCGGCAGAATGTCCATGGCCTGCGGGATGCTGCGGCCTTCCAGCCAGTCGGCCGCATGCTGGCCCAGCGCATAGGCGAACACCGGTGAGTTCAGACTGATGCTGGCCTTGTAGGGCCCGCCGCGTCGGATCTCGGCGACCGCCTCCGGTTCGCCGTCGATTCCGCCGAGGAACTGATCGGCGCGCGCCTTGCCGGTGGCGCGAAGCGCGGCCAGCGCGCCCAGCACCACCGTATCGGCGCCAAGCACGACGTCGACGTTGGGATGCGCCAGCAGGATGGTGCGCATGGCGGTCTCGCCCCCTTCCTTGTTGACGGTTGCGGGGGAAAGATCAGCCACGATGGTTGCCCCCGGCACAGCCTTCAGCGCATCGCGAATGGCGGCGAAGCGCGGCGCCAGGAACTGCAGGCTGTCGTGCGTGAGCAGCACCACGGTGGCGCGGCCACGCAACCGATCGCGGATGTAGGAAGCGGCGGCGTCGCCCAACGCCTTGCCCGTGAGGTATTGCGGAGCGTTCAGGATTTCGGTCGCCGGCGGCGGCACCACGCTGCCGACCCAGGCGCCCGACCAGATGACCTGCCGCAGATGTGGTGCGAGGGCGACAGCGTTCACCGGGGCCGAGACCAGGGCGCCCACGCGGCCGGCGCGGAACTGCTGGACCTGCTCGATCTGACGGGTGTTGTCATTGGCTGCCTGGGCCAGCCGGAATTCCAGCCGGCGATCGCGCGCTGACGCGGCCAGCCCGCGCGCGACTCCGTTCATGAACTCGCGCTCATTGTCCTGGGCGAAGGCCAGCGTCCTGGCGAGGCCTGTCGGCGGCGCGCAGGCTGCAGCATTTGCGTCAAACGGCGGAAGGATCCTGGGAACGGTAAGCCCGGGCGGGCCCTGCTGCGCCATCGACCGACCGCTGGCGATGATCAGGCAGGCGAGCGCCAGCAGCGCGCGTGCGATCATAGCCAACCTCATGCCGTGTACTCTCCCCAGATGACGACATCGGTGGGCTGTCCGATGATCGCTCCATTACAGCCTGCCGGCGAGGCCAAGTCGACCGGTCAATCGGCCGGCAACGGAAAGACCAGGCGCGCGACCGTCCCGGGTTGGCGCCGCAGATACTGGACCTCGGCTCGCATGGCGGCCGCGACGCCCTTGACGATCCGGGTCCCCAACCCGGTGCCCTTGACCGGGGCATCTTCCCGGCGACCGATGCCGTCATCCTCGACCACCAGTTCGGCCCGCCCGTCGGCCAGCCGGCTCAACCGGACGCGCACATCGCCGGTCCGGTCGGGATAGGCGTACTTGAAGGCATTGGTGACCCATTCCGTGACGACGACACCAAGGTTGACGCTGGCATCGGTCTGAAGCCGGAGCGGCTGGAGCTGATGGCTGATCGAGGTCCCGCCATGGCCCTCGGCGCGCATCGACGTCTCGAGGTGTTCGAGAAGGCTCCCGAGATATCCATCGAGCTCCACGAAGCGCACGTCGCCCGAGCTGTAGAGCCGCCTGTGGACGAGCGAAATCGCCAGGATGCGCGCCTGTGTCTCTTCAAGCGCGTCCTTGGCCGCCTGGTCGGTCAAGGCGTTGGCCTGCAGCCGCACCAGCGAGGCGACCATGGTCAGGCTGTTGGCAACGCGATGGTTGACCTCCGCCAGGAGCACCTCGGCGCGATCGCGCGCCTGGGCGAGATCTGCGGTTCGTCGCGTCACGCGCTCCTCGAGACCAGCGTTGAGGGCGCGCACCTCGTCGCGCGCCTGGGCAATTTCGCGCGCGTAGCGCAACGCGGAGGCGATGACACCGCCCACCACCAGCACGATCACGATGGCGGCCACGATCGACGTCAGTCGCAGCAGGGCGGCATTGGCGCGCTGCTCTTCGACGCCCTCCGTCAGTCGCCGGTCAGCCGCCCGCACGATGCCCGACAGGAAGACGTTGGCTTCATCCATCAACGCCTTGCCGCGGTTGGTGCGAAGAATGGCGTCAGCCTCGGAATCGCGCCGATCGGCTTTGAGCGCGATCGTCTGGTCCATCTCGCTTACCTTGTCGCGGATCAGGATCCCGAGGCGTTGAACCATCGCCTTGGCGTCATCTTCGACGGCAAAAGCCCGCCTCAGCGTCTCGAGCTGCCGTTCAGCCAGCGCCTTGGCGTTGTCGTAAGGCGACAGATAGATCTCGTTGCCGGAGAGCAGGAAGCCACGCTGGCTCGCTTCAGCCGTCTGCAGTGCCGACTGCAGTTCCACGGCCGAGCCCCGGATGTCGCGGGCGTCGATCACCTCGCGGAAATGCGCCTGCGAGCGTTCATTGAGCCAGATCGTCATGCCGACGATGGCGAGCAACGCGAAAAGGCCAACGCCCAGCAGTACGATCGTGGATTGGACGAGGAAGCGACTTGAGAGCGTCATGCGCATGGCGTGGCACGATTGTACAGCCAACGCCATTCCCTGCAGGCCCTAAATCGCCGGAGTGTGTTTGCGCAAGGTTCTCCGGCTGGCGATCACCCGCCGTTCGCGGCGCTGCTACGAAGGACGCAGCAGCGAGACTCGGCGGGGGAAGCGGTGGCGCCCAAGATCGTCGATCAGCCGCGCCGGCAGAGCGCCGGCTGCAGCCACGGTGACGCCATCGCCGGAAGCCGGCACCGCAGCCGCCTCGAGCAGGACATCGGCATCGGACGCTACGGCGATCGGTTTGCCATGGCGCCATGCCTCGTTGACGAAGCGCTGCGCCAGGGGTTGAGCCGCCAGTGCCGACCCGACGCCGGTCGGCACCAGCACGGCGTCGTACACTACCGATGGCGCATTGGGCGCGGCTCGGTTGACCTTCATGGGCCCATCGCTGGCAGAGACGGCACCCGCGTGCGGTCCGATGGTTTCGGGTACCAGATCGGCGGCGGTCAGTTCATCGAGCACGGCCTCGACTTCTCCGGTATCGACGCCGTCGCCAACCAGTACGGCGACCTTGCGGCCTTTGATGGTGGGCGGCGCCTTGTCCATGCTGAGCGCAGGCGACCGGAGCTTGTCTGCATCCTTGCGCAACGGACCGGACGGTGTGGGCGCCGACGGTGTCGGCGCCTGCGGAGAGCCGGCAGGACTGACGGCGATCCCGGTCGCCTCGGAGACCATCGCCGCGAGATCCCCGTGAATGTTCACCAGGATCTCGTTCATCGTACGGTCGCGCACGGCTTCCTCGACCACCTGGTTCAGCTCGAAGGCGAAGGCGGCGGCGATGTGGTCCTTCTCCCAGTCGCTCATGCTGTTCCAGAACTGGGTCGCCTGGCTGAAGTGATCGGCGAAGCTCGGACTGCGCTCACGTACCTTCGGACCGGCCTCTTCCTTTACCGCGACCGAACGAAAGGCGGTGGCAGCCGCCGGGGAGTGCATCGGACAGCCGCCGCCCAGGCTGTTGGGAAAGTAGGAGACGCGGCCCTTGTTGACGGTCATGCGGGCAAAGCCGTCGCGCTGGTTGTTGTCGACTGGACGCAGCGAGCGGTTGATCGGCAACTCATGGAAATTGAGTCCGACGCGGCGCAGCTGGGTGTCGATGTAGGAGAACAGCCGGCCCTGCAGCAGCGGGTCGTTGGTGAAGTCGATACCGGGAATGATGTGGCCGGTGTGAAATGCCACCTGCTCGGTCTCGGCGAAGAAATTGTCCGGGTTGCGGTTGAGCGTGAGCTTGCCGACGGGGACGACCGGCACGATTTCCTCGGGAATGATCTTGGTGGCATCCAGTAGATCGAAGCCGAACTTGTGTTCATCGGCCTCCTCGACGACCTGCAGGCCAAGCTCGAATTCCGGGAAATCACCGCGTTCGATCGATTCCCAGAGGTCGCGACGGTTGAAGTCGGGATCCTTGCCGGAAATGAGCTGCGCCTCCTCCCAGACCAGGGAGCAGACGCCCTTCACCGGCTTCCAATGGAACTTCACGAACCGCGAGACGCCTTCCGCATTGACCAGCCGGAAGGTATGGACGCCGAAGCCTTCCATGGTGGAGAGACTGCGCGGCAGGGCGCGGTCGCTCATCACCCACATCAGCATGTGGGCGCTCTCCGGCGTCAGTGACGCGAAGTCCCAGAAGGTGTCGTGCGCCGATTGAGCCTGTGGGATCTCATTGTGCGGTTCGGGCTTCACCGCATGGATCAGGTCGGGAAACTTGTTGGCGTCCTGGATGAAGAACACCGGCATGTTGTTGCCGACCAGGTCCCACACGCCGTCGGGCGTATAGAACTTCACCGCAAAGCCTCGCACGTCGCGCGGTGTGTCGGTCGAGCCGCGCGAGCCGGCCACCGTCGAGAAGCGCACGAAAACCGGCGTCTTGACCGCCGGATCCTGCAGCGGCGCCGCCATGGTGAGCCGAGCCTGGCTTTCGTAGACCTGGAAGAAGCCGTGAGCAGCCGTCCCACGCGCATGGACCACGCGCTCAGGTATGCGCTCGTGATCAAAGTGTGTGATCTTCTCGCGCATCAGGATATCTTCGAGCAGCGTCGGGCCGCGGACGTGGGACTTCAGCGAATTCTGGTCATCGCTGATTGCGACCCCTTGGTTCGTCGTCAATTGTTCGCCTGGCGCCATCGTATCGGGGCGCAACTCGGCGGTCTTGTCTGTCTCCTGGGGAAGCGAAGGCGGCTTGTCGTATGGCGTGCTCTGGCCCGAGGTCCGCGGCTGAGTTGCCGGCAGCGTCTTGGTTGGCTTGGCACCCATGGAAACCTCCGAAGTTGATTGGCCCGAGGAAGATCGGGAAGGGCGGCGCGCGGACTTGGTGCTCGGTTCGCTTGCGCGGGTCGTGCGTTTGGCTGAGCGTGTGGCGGCGGGACGCTTGGCGGACATGCTGATCCTTCCCTTGCTTCCTGTCTGTCGGCGCACAGGGCAACGAGGCGACCAGTCTGGAGTTGCTCTGGGAAAATGAGTGGAGCTTGTGCCGACGTGAGTGGTCAGGCGGCACGCGGCCGGGACGCCGTCCCGCTGGATCGTGCATCGTCGATCGCACCGACCAGGCCTGGGCAGCACCGACGTTGTGACGAACTGACCGCCCACTGGCCGCGCCCTACCGACAGTTGAGCCAGGAGGCTGCTACCGCAGGGCGGTGCCCCTCTCTTGACCTTGGCGTTCATCCAGGCAGGCTGACGCAAAAGAGGAAACGTCGTCAGCCATGACTGCTCCGAGCCGTGGAAACGCTTTGCCCATCCTGATCGCCGCGTCGGTGATGATGAGCCTGGCGATGGGAATGCGTCAGTGTCTTGGGCTTTTTCTGCCACCGATGACGCAGGCGCTCGCCCTGTCTGCATCGGATTTCACCTTCGCCATCGCGATGCAGAACATCGTCTGGGGCCTCGCACAGGCGCCTCTGGGGGCGGTGGCGGATCGCTGGGGGCTGCGTCCCGTCATGGTGCTGGGTGCGATCGCCTATGTCGCCGCGATGGCAGTCATGACAGCCGCCACGGATGTCTGGACCTTCGTATTGGCGCAGACGTTGATCGGCATCGGTATCGCCTGCACCGGATCGTCGCTGGCGATGACCGCCACTGCGCGCGCCGCGTCACCCGAGAGGCGCAGCGTAGTCCTGGGCATCGTCGGCGCCTTCTCGTCCGTGGGCACGCTCGCGATCGCGCCCGCGCTGCAGGCGCTTCTCGGCGTATGGGACTGGCGATGGGGAGGGGTGCTTTTCGTGATACTGGCGGTGGCCATGGTGCCTGCGGCAGTGATCACCGGGCGGGTCGACCGCCTGCCTCAGCCATTCGTCCAGCGTGCCTCGGCCGTCGGCGCCATCGGAGAAGCGCTGCGCAACCGCCGCTTTGTCGTGCTGTGCTGCACGCATTTCGTCTGTGGGCTGCAGCTGATCTTCGTGAATACGCATCTCCCGAACTACCTTGCGCTGTGCGGCCAGGACCCGATGCTGAGTGCCACGGCGCTGTCGATCATCGGTGGCATCAACATCGCCGGCTGCCTGCTGGCGGGGTATCTCGGACAGCGCTACCTCAAGAACGTCCTGCTCGGCCTGACTTATCTCGGCCGGTCGGCCGTCCTGATGATCTATTTCATGCTGCCGCCGACACCGGCCACCACGATCCTTTTCGCGGCGGCTATGGGGATGCTGTGGTTGGGCGTCATTCCCCTGGTGTCCGGCTATGTCGCCGATCTCTTCGGAACGAGAAACATGGCCACGCTGCTCGGCGTTTCGTTCGTAATCCACCAGATGGGTTCGGTGATCGGCGCCTGGGGCGGCGGCATGATGTTCGACATGTTCGGCAACTACGAGCTTGCCTGGCGGATCGGCGTATCGATCGGCATCGTTGCCGGCTTCGTCCAGATCCTGTTCGGCGGGCCCTCCCGTACGTCGGGTGTACGCTCGGCGACGGCAGCGACTTGAACGTCTGAAACCGAGAGCGGGTGCATAACTCTCGCGAGTCACTGCCACCTGGACCGGTCACCGCCCTCCACCGCCGCTCGTGCTTGTACCCTCGTCGCCTGCGCTCTTCTCGACGCCGACAATGGCACGCTCCCCGCCGTGAGCAGCCATGCTCGCTTTGCCACTTGCCGCCGGGCTGCGACGCGGGCGACATATTCGAGCAGACAAAGGTCGGGGAAGGGGAGGCGCATGGCTGACACTGGCCGGAACGAGGGTGCCTATCTCCGCGGCATCCGGGTGCTCGAGCTTGCCGACGAGAAGGGGGAGTATGCTGGCCGGGTGATCGCAGGCCTTGGCGCAGACGTCGTAAAGGTCGAGCCTCCCGAAGGCGAAACGACGAGGCGGATCGGGCCTTTTCGCGGGGACGTGCCGTCGCCGGAGGAGAGCCTGCATTTCTGGCACTACAACCTCGGCAAGCGCAGCATCGTCGTCGATCTCGACAGGCCCGATGGGCAGGAGACGTTCCTGCGGCTCGCGTCCGCCGCCGACATCGTGCTGGATGCGCGTCCGCGAGGCTATCTTGCGGACCGAAACCTCGCCTTCGAACGATTGCGTTCAGCCAATCCGAGACTGATTTATCTTCGGATCAGCCCGTTCGGTGATACCGGCCCATGGGCCGATTTCAAAGGGAGCGATCTCGTTCATCTGGCGCTGGGCGGCGTCATGATGAACTGCGGTTACGATTCTGATTCGTCCGGCCGCTACGACACGCCTCCCATCGCGCCGCAGATGTGGCAGGCCTATCACATTTCCGGCGAGATGAGCGTCATCGCGCTGCTCGGCGCTCTCGCGCACCGCCTGCGGACAGACGAGGGGCAGCAGCTGTCCCTCAGCATCCACGAGGCAGTCAGCATGAATACCGAGAGCGACCTGCCGAATTGGATATTCCTGCGGCAGCGGCACTTTCGACAGACGTGCCGGCATTCGATGACGTCGGCGAGCCTGCCGGCACTCGCGCAGACCCGGGACGGACGATATCTCCTGCCGTACCGCACCTATCTCCGCGCCACGGCGACCTATTCCTCGGACGCGCTGCGGGGGACCATCGCGGTTCTTGCCAAACATGGAATGGACGAAGGCCTCGGCAAGCAGGACCAGCTGGATGCAGAAACGGAGGCCAAGGTCGGCAAGCTGGTCGATCGCCTTGCCGGCAGCCTGGATTTCGATGCCGACTTGTGGCGCGACGGTCAGGACAACGGGCTGCCGTGGGCGCCCGTGCGGCGGCCGGAGGAGAATGCCTGCGATCCGCATTACATTCAGCGAGGCATCTTCGCCAGCGTGCCACACCCGGAGAGCGGAGCTTCGTATTCGTATGTTGCTGCTCGCTGGTACAGTTCCGATGCACCCTGGACGGTATCGGCGCAACGACCGCCCAGACTGGGTGAGCACACGCGCTCGGTCGTCGAGGAGTGGGCGGCGCCGCGAATGATGCCGTCGCTGTCGCCCGATTGTGGCCTGGCCCGCGGGTCGACCAAGACGGGCCCCACGGGGAAGCCCTTCGCGCTTTCCGGAGTCCGTGTCGTCGATCTCGGCTGGATGCTCGCCAGCGCCGGCGCGGGACGCTACCTCGCCGCACTGGGCGCCGAGGTGATCAAGGTCGAGCACGAGTCGCGCGCCGATGGCATGAGGTTCGGTCCGGCGGCATGTCCGCTCGGCGGACGCGCCGAGCGGCAGGCCGCCACGGACACCATGCCGGCACCTCCGCGAGACGGGCTCAATCGCAGCGGCTCCTTCATGGAGATCAACGCTGGCAAGCTCGCGATATCGCTCGACCTGAAGAAGCCCGAAGGCAAGCGGATCCTGGAAGATCTCATCCGCAACGCCGACGTGGTGCTCGAGGGCTATTCGCCCGGAACGATGGACCGGATGGGACTGGGCTACGATCGCCTGCGCGAACTGAATCCCGGCATCATCTATCTCCAGCAGTCGGGGTTCGGCCAGCACGGCGTCTATGGTCGGGCTCGTGCCTTCGGCCCGACGGCGCAGGCATTCAGTGGCATCAGCGACATGTCCGGCTTGCCCGAACCCCGTCCGCCTGCCGGCATCGGCTACTCGTATCTCGACTGGTTCGGCGCGTACAACATGGCGACCGCCGCGCTCGCCGCGCTCTACAGGCGTGCCACGACAGGCCGCGGCTGTCACGTCGACGCCTCGCAGGCGGAAGTCGGAATCTTCCTGACGGGAACCGCGGTGCTCGATCACTCGGTCAATGGCCGCCGCTGGTCGCGATACGGCAACCGTTCCCCCTATCGGCCCGCCGCACCGCATGGTGCCTACCCGACACGAGGCGAGGACAGCTGGATCGCGATCGCCGCTTTCACCGACGAACAGTGGCGAGCGGTCGCCACCGAGCTCGGCCATCCCGAGTGGCTCGACGATCCGCGCTTCGACGGACTGTCGAACCGGCGCGCGAATGAAGACGCTCTCGATGACCTGATTGCCCGCGCCACGGCGGCTTTCGACGGGGCGGATCTCATGGTTCGTCTGCAGGCCGCCGGAGTGCCTGCCGGAACCTGCCAGACAGCCGAGGACCGCTACGAGAGGGATCCCCAGCTCCGCCATCTGGATTGGCTGGTCGAGTTGCCGCAAACCGAGCTCGGCACCTGGCCGGTGAAGGGCTTCCCTGCGCGCCTCGACCGCAGCCCGGCTTACGCCGGCGGCATACTCGGCCGCTCCGGTCCCAATTACGGCGAGGATACCCAGCGCGTTCTCTCGTCGGTTCTCGGCATGACAGCCGAGCAGGTGGCCGCGCTACGAGCGGCTCGCGTCGTGTGATGGCTCCTTGAGGAGCCGAAAAAAGCGCAAATCCCTCGCCGGACGGCGCCTCACGCTGCCGAGGCGTAGATCCGGTCGAGGTCGTGGTCGTCGTAGGCGTATTCGGTCGAGCAGAATTCGCACTTCACGGCGACACGTCCGCTCTTGTCGCGCAGGTCGTCGAGCTCCTCGCGCTTGATCGAGCGCAGCACGCGGTCGATGCGCTCCCGGCTGCAACGGCAGCGCGCGACGAACGGCCGGCGGGTGAACAGACGCGGCCGCTCGGCGTGGAAAAGGCGGTGCAGCAGAGTCGTCGCCGGCAGCCCGACGTCGAGCATCTCGGTCTCGGTCGCCGAGGCCATCAGGATCACGGCCTTGCGCCAGTCGTCCTCGCGCTGCTCGCGATCTACGTCGATGCGCCCGGCGTCGAACTCCGGCATCTGCTGCACCATCAGCGCCGAGCCGCGCCAATGATGCGTGCCGTCCCCACTGGTGCGGCGCGCCGCGATCTTGATGCCCGTCGGCAGCTGTTCGGACTGGCGGAAATAGGTGTGAGCGCAGTCGGCCAGGGTCGCGCCCTCGAGCGGCACCACGCCCTGGTAACGCTGGGTGTGCTGGCCCTGGTCGACGGTGAAGGCGAGCCGGCCGCGTCCGAACAGCTTGGGCACATAGCCCTCGGGTGCGTCGCCGTTGTGGCCGGCACCCAATGCCACTGCGAGCTTCCAGGAATCGAACTGGGCGTAGCCGCGCAGTGCGCCGTCGGTGGTGAGATCGGTGACCAGGAGCCGGATCGGCCCGTTGCCCGAGATCTGCAACGTGAAGATGCCGTCGTATTTCAGCGACGTCGCCAGCGCCGCGCACAGCACCATCGCCTCGGCGAGCGGTCGCGCCACGGCCAAGGGATAGCCGTGGCGCTCGATCACTGCGTCCAATGACGGTCCAAGTCTCACCAATCGGCCCCGTACTCCCAGCGCGTCGAGCTGGAAGGGCAGGGCCTGATCGTCGTCGGAAGCGCGGAGGTCTTCCGACGATGCCATCAGGAAAGACACCAGGCGAGGATGGACTTCTGCGCGTGCAGGCGGTTCTCCGCCTCGTCGAACACCACCGATTGCGGTCCGTCGATCACGTCGACCGTGACCTCCTCGCCGCGATGCGCCGGCAGGCAATGCATGAAGATGGCGTCCTTCTTGGCCTGCGCCATCAGGTGCTTGTCGACCTGGTAGCCGCGCAGCAGGTTATGTCGTCGCGCGGCGCCCGGGCTGTGCGGATCCTCGTCGCCCATCGACACCCAGGTATCCGTGACGACGCAGTCCGCGCCGCGCACGATCGCCTCGGGGTCGTGGCCGATGGTGATCTGGCCCTTCGACTTCTCGGCCCACGCGAGCACGTCGCCCGGCGGCTTGAGCTCGGGCGGGCAGGCGACGCGCAGTTCGAAGTCGAACTGGACCGCAGCATGGATCCAGCTCGTCGCCATGTTGTTGCCGTCGCCCGACCAGGCGATCGCCTTGCCCTGGATGGGCCCGCGATGCTCCTCGTAGGTCATGACGTCGGCCATGAGCTGGCAGGGATGCGTCTTGTCGGTGAGCCCGTTGATCACCGGCACGGTCGCATACTTGGCCATCTCCAGCAGTTTCTCCTCGACCGTCGTACGCATCATGATGATGTCGACGTAACGGGATAGCACGCGCGCGGTGTCGGCGATGGTCTCGCCGCGCCCGAGCTGGGTGTCGGTGCGGCCCAGCATGATCGTCTGGCCGCCGAGCTCGCGCATGCCGACTTCGAACGACACGCGCGTGCGTGTCGAGGGCTTCTCGAAGATCATGGCGAGGGTCTTGCCGCCCAACGGCTTGTCATGGCCGCCGTTCGACCGCGCCTTCTTCATCGCCTTGCCGTGATCGAGTATCTGGCGAAGCGTCTTCGGATCGACCTGGTCGAGGTCGAGGAAATGTTTCGGTGCTGCCATGACCGCCTACTCGGCTGCCTTGGCGGCCGCCTCGAAGGATTGAGCAGCCTTGCTCAGGATGTCGATGCCCTCGTCGATCGCCGCCTTGTCGGCGATCAGCGCCGGGAAGACGCGGACCACGTTCTCGCCCGCCGGCGGCACCAGAAGCCCGAGCGACTGCAGGCGATTCACCATGTCGCCCGCCGGAACCTCGGGCGTGCACTGAATGCCCTGCAGGAAGCCCATGCCGCGCTGCTCGACGAAGACCTTGGGATGCTTCTTCGTCAGCGCTTCGAGCTGGCCCTTGAGATACTCGCCCTTCTCACGCACGGCGTCGATGAAGCCGGGCTTGAGGAGTTCGTCGAGAACGGCGTTGGCCACGCCGGTCGCCAGCGGATTGCCGCCATAGGTCGAGCCGTGCGTGCCGGGCACCATGCCGACCGCCGCCTTTTCGGTCGCCATGAAGGCGCCGATCGGGAAGCCGCCGCCCATGCCCTTGGCGATCGCCGCGACATCGGGCTTCACGCCCGACCAGTCGTAACCCCACATCTTGCCGGTACGGCCGAAACCGGTGTGGATCTCGTCGTAGAACAGCAGCAGGCCGAACTCGTCGCAGATCGCCCGCAGGTCCTTCAGGAACTGCGTGGTCGTCGAGCGGATGCCACCTTCGCCCTGGATCGGCTCGACCAGGATGCCGGCGGTCTCGTCGTCGACCATGTCGCGCACGACGTTGGTGTTGTTGAGCGGCGCGTGCTTGTAGCCGGGCGCCGGCGGGCCGAAGCCTTCGAGGTACTTCTCGTTGCCGGTGGCGGCGAGAGCGTTCAGCAGGCGGCCGTGGAACGCCGCCTGGAAGCAGATGATCTTGTAGCGCTGGGGCTTGCCGTTCATGAACTGATACTTGCGGATCAGCTTGATGCCGCCCTCGATCGCCTCCGCGCCCGAGTTGCAGAAGAACATCGTGTCGGCGAACGACACCTCGGCCAGCCGCTTGGCCAGTTTCTCACCGTTGCCGATACGGAACAGGTTGGAGGTGTGCCAAAGCTTCTGGCCCTGCTCGGTCAAAGCCTTGACCAGGGCAGGGTGGCAGTGGCCCAGCGCGTTCACGGCGATGCCGGAGGTAAAGTCCAGGTAACGTCGGCCGTCCGCCGCGTAGAGATAATTGCCCTCTCCGCGTTCGAACACGACGTCCTTGCGACCGTACGTCGGCATCACAGCCGTAATCACGAGCTTCTCCATGCAAAAAATAGCCCGCTCTTCGACCTCGGCTCCGGGACGGATCTACCGAGATTGAGCGGGGCCGGGCACTATCTTACCGGGGTGGGGGTGTGTCAACTTGGCCCCCAGGTTGCGGTACGTGCCTTGAGGGTGCCCCACCCCTCTGCTAGGAGACCCGCCGCTCCATGGATCCCCTGCCAACCCGCAATTCCCAGCTCGCCTTGCGCCGCGCCGGCTTCGGCTCGGTGCCGGAGATGCTCGACTATGCGGCGCAGGGGGAGACCGGGGTCACCTTTTATAGTGTCCGGGGCGAGATTCTCTCGGCCTTGAGCTGGCGTGACATCCGCGGCCGCGCCCAGATCACGGCGCGCCGCCTGATCGGAGCGGGTTTCGCGCGCGGCGAGCGCATCCTTGTTACGGCAGACACGTGGCCGGGCTTCTTCGACGCCTTCTTCGGCGCGCAATATGCCGGGCTGTTGCCCGTTCCGGTCTCGGTTCCAGTCGGCCTCGGCGGCAAGGACGCCTATCTCGACCAGCTGCGCCGCCAGCTCGCGGCTTCCGGCGCGGTGGCGGCCGTAGGCATCGAGGACCTGGCGGGCTTCCTGGCCGACGCATCGCGCGAATTCCCGGCGGTTCGCCTTCACGGCGGGATGTCGGTCATCGACGCTCTGCCGGAGAAGCCGGTCGATCTCAGGCCGCTCGGCCCGGCCGACCTTTGCTACATCCAGTTCTCCTCGGGCAGCACCCGCCACCCGCACGGCGTGCAGATCACCCAGGCTGCGTTGATGGCCAATCTGGCCGGCATCACCGGGCCGGCCGGCCTGGAAGTCGAGCCGGGCGATCGCGCCGCGAGCTGGTTGCCGCTCTATCACGACATGGGCCTGATCGGTTTCCTGATGGCGCCGCTCAGCACCCAGATCTCGCTCGACTACCTGACGCCGCGCGACTTCGCGCGCCGGCCGATGCAGTGGCTGAACCTGATCTCCCGCAATCGCGGCACCATCGCCTACAGTCCGAGCTTCGGTTACGACCTTGCCACGCGACGCGCGGCGAGCCAGGTGCCGGCCGATCTCGACCTTTCATGCTGGCGCCATGCCGGCATCGGCGGCGATATGATCCGCCCCGACGTGCTCGACCGCTTCGCCGAGGCCTTCGACAAGAGCGGCTTCAACCGGAAGGCCTTCATCCCGAGCTACGGCATGGCCGAGGTGTGCCTTGCCATCACCTTCAGCCCACACGGCACGGGCGTGCGCACCGACACGATGGTGACCGACGACGGCCGGCGGACGCGCCGCTTCGTGTTGTGCGGCAAGGTGCTGCCCGGCCATCGCCTGGAGGTGCGCGACGAGTCGGGCAAGGCTTTGGGCGATCGCGAGGTCGGGCGCATCTTCGTCGCCGGGCCCAGCATCATGACGGGCTACTTCGGCGAACCCGAGGCGTCACGAGAGGTGCTGTCGGACGGTTGGCTCGACACCGGCGATCTCGGCTACACGCTGGACGGCGAAGTCGTCGTCACCGGCCGGGCCAAGGACCTGATCATCGTCAACGGCCGCAACATCTGGCCGCAGGATATCGAGTGGGCGATCGAGACGCGACGCATCGTGAAGAACGGCGATTCGGTGGCCTTCTCGGTCGATGGCCCCGAGGGCGAGCGCGTCGTCGTGGCAGTGCTGGCGCGCGTTTCCGGCGAGGAGGGACGCAAGGCGTTGGCCGGCGACGTGGCGCAGGCGGTGCGTGAGGCGATCGCCGTCGACTGCGACGTCGTGCTGGTGCCACCGACCATGGGCCTGCCGATGACATCGTCGGGCAAGCTGTCGCGCTCGCGCGCCCGGGCCAACTACCTGGCCGGCCTATACGCGCCCAAGACCGCCGCGGCCTGAGCGGGCGCCGTGGCGAAGCTGGTCGCGGTTACCGGCGTCACCGGCTTCGTCGGACCCCATCTCGTCGCTGCCCTCGCCCGTCGCGGGTTCAGGCTTCGCCTGCTGGTGCGGCGCTGGTCGCCCCTGCCATCGCTCGCGGGCGTCGCGGCCGACATGGTGCTGGGCGACCTTTTGGACGAAGCCACGGTCAGACGCCTGGTCCAGGGCGCCGACGCCGTCGTCCACGCTGCCGGCCTCATCAAGGCCCGCCGGCCGTCAGACTTCTTCACCGTGAATCGCGACGGTACGGCGCTTCTGTCGACGCTCGCCCCCGACGCCCGATTCCTTCTCCTGTCGTCATTGGCGGCGCGCGAGCCGCAGCTCTCGCCCTATGCCGCCAGCAAGCGCGCGGCAGAGGACGTCGTCGCCGCCCGGCCGGGGCCTTGGCTCACGGTGCGTGCGCCGGCGGTCTACGGACCTGGCGACCGCGAGACCCTGGCCTACTTCAAGGCAGTTGCCCGTGGTCTCGCGCCGCAGCCCAAGGTGCCCGGTGCCAGGTTGTCGCTGATCCATGTCGCCGACCTCGTGGAAGCGCTGGCGCTCGCCCTTGAGCGGCCGCCGCCGCCTTCGACCTACGAAATCGACGATGGCAGGGAAGGCGGCCACTCCTATCAGGACATGGCGGACGCTGCCGGTCGGGCGCTCGGGCGCCAGCCATGGCCGCTCGCCTTGCCGCGCGCAGTCATGGCGGCGGTGGCCGGCGTCAATGAGGTCCGCCACTCGCTGGGCGGTCCCGTGCAAATCCTCACTCCAGGCAAGGTCAACGAAATCTTCCACAGCGACTGGACTGCCCATGACCGGCGGCTCGCCGCCGCACTTGGGCTGCATCCGCGGCTTGATCTGGTCACCGGTTTCGGCGAGACGATCTTGTGGTACCGGCAGCAGGGATGGCTCTAAAGCTTGTGAAATACGGCGTAACAAATTGTCATTTCACAAGGAATCGCCCTTTCTGGCACTCATGCGTTGTCTTTCCCCGAGACCTTTGGAGCCGCTTTTGCGCACCGCCCACGAATTGACCGTCGAAAACGACGGCATGGCCGATTCCCTTACCTTGACGCGTGGCGTTTCGCGCGCCGAGGTCATCAGGGAGATCTGCGTCCATCTCGAACCTTACCAGACCGGTGAGAAGCCGATCACCGGCGACACCGTGATCGCCAAGGACCTGACCATCGATTCGCTTGCCATCATGGACATGGTCATGGAGCTGGAGGACCGCTTCGACGTCTCCATTCCGATGAGCGTCATCGCCGAGATCCATACGGTCGATCAGCTCGCCGACACGATCCGGGACCTGCAGTCCCAGTCGTAATCTCAACTACAGGGAGGCCTGGATAACATGGGCCTTTTCGACCGCCACGCCGGCTTGCTCGAGGCGTATCGCGACGTCCGTACGACCGGCTACGATCCGTTCCAGATTCGCATGGACCGGGTGCTGTCGCCGACCAAGGCCGTCATCAACGGCCGCGAGACCCTGCTGGTCGGGACCAACAACTATTTCGGACTGACCTTCGATCCGTCGTGCATGGAGGCCGCCATCGAGGCGATCCGCGCCGAAGGGACCGGGACCACCGGCTCGCGCATCGCCAACGGCAGCTACTCCGAGCACGTAGCGCTCGAGCGCGAGATCGCCGAGTTCTACGGCAAGAAGCACTGCATGGTGTTCACGACCGGCTACCAGGCCAATCTCGGGGTGATCGCGACTCTGGCCGGACCGGAAGATTTCCTGCTGATCGACGCGGACAGCCATGCCTCGATCTACGACGCCTGCAAGATGACCCAGGCCGAGGTCGTGCGCTTCAAGCACAACGATCCCTCGAGCCTGGAAGCCCGCCTGCGCCGGCTGGGCGACAAGCCCGGCAACCGCGTGGTCGTGCTGGAAGGCATCTATTCCATGCTGGGCGACAGCGCCCCGCTGCGCGAGTTCATCGATGTCTGCAAGAAGTACGGCGCGTATGTGGTGGTCGACGAGGCCCATTCGCTGGGCGCGCTGGGCGAGCATGGCCGCGGGCTCTGTGAATCGACGGGCGTGATCGACGACTGCCACTTCATCGTCGGTACCTTCTCCAAGACCTTGGGCGCGATCGGTGGCTACTGCGTCTCGGACGATCCCGATTTCGACATCCTGCGCGTCACCGTTCGCTCCTACATGTTTACGGCCTCGCTGCCGCCCTCGATCGTGGCCTCGGTTCGCCAGGCGTTGCGCGTGGTCAAGGCCAAGCCCGAGCTGCGCACCCAGCTGTGGAACAACGTCGCCACGCTTTATGACGGCCTGAAGGCGCAGGGCTTCACCCTGGGGCCCGAGCATGGCCCGGTGGTCGGCGTCCATCTGCCGGACCGCATGACCGCCATCGGCTTCTGGCGCGCCATGCTCGACGCCGGCATCTATGTGAACGTTGCCGTGCCGCCGGCTACGCCCAACGGCGTCTCGCTGCTGCGCTGCTCGCTCTGCGCCGTCCACAGCAAGGAGCAGCTCGACCACATGGTCGAGGTGATGACCGGCATCGGCCGCCAGTTTGGCGTCCTTCCCGACAAGCAGCTGCGCGCCGCCGGCGCACGCTAGGCCATCGCGCCAATCCGCGGCTCGATCGTGTTCACGCTGGCGCATCTGTCCGATCCGCATCTGCCGATGCCGCGAGCGCGCGCCGTCGAGCTTCTGGGCAAGCGGGTGACGGGCTACCTGAACTGGTGGCGCCACCGAGCTCATCTCCACGTGCCGCAGGCGCTGTCTGGCATCGTCGCCGACATCAAGCGGGAGAAGCCCGATCATGTCGCGCTGACCGGCGATCTGGTGAACATCTCGCTGCCCATCGAGTTCAGCCGCGCCGCCGATTGGCTGAACGAACTTGGCGGGCCGCAGGACGTCACCGTCATCCCCGGCAATCACGACGTCTACGTCGCCACCGCCTGGCCGGCGAGCCTCGGCCTATGGGGCGCCTATTTGGCCGGCGACGGGCAGCCGCCGGCCAAGGACTTCGACATCTTCCCGACCCTGCGCCGGCGCGGCCCGGTGGCACTGGTCGGGCTCTCGAGCGGAGTGCCCAAGCCTCCCTTCTTCGCCACCGGCACGCTGGGCGAGGCGCAGATCGCCAAGACCGAGAGGCTTCTGGCCGACCTCGACCACGAGGCCCTGTGCCGCGTGGTGCTGATCCATCATCCGCCGCTCACCACCGAAGGCCGTTTCAAGCGGCTGACCGACGCCGCCGCCTTCCAGGCGATGATCCGCCGGGTCGGCTGCGAGCTCGTCCTGCACGGCCACAACCACCGGAGCGAAGTCGCACGGATCATGGGGCCGACGGGGCCGGTTCCCGTGATCGGAGTCACGTCTGCCTCGGCGGCCCCCGCCAGCAAGTATGGCCGTGCGCGCTATCATCTCTTTCGCATCGAGCGTGCGGCCGCGGGCTGGCGGCTCGACGTCGAACTGCGCGCCCTCAACAAGGACGGTACGGGCTGTGAAGCCGACGGAGCGCTTTCGTTCCACGGCGGGCAGCCGCCTGCCATGGTAGCCTGAGCCGCGATGGCCTCTTCCGACATCGTCGTGACCCCCGTCGCGGGCAAGTCCGACCTCAAAGCGTTCATCGACCTGCCCAAGCGCCTCTATGCCGGCCACAAGGGCTACATCCCGCACCTCGACTCAGAGCGGCGCGAGGCATTTGCGCCGGGCAAGAACCCGTTGTTCGGCCATGTCGAGGTCCAGTTCTTCCTGGCGCGCCACGCCGGCCGCGTCGTCGGCCGCATCGCCGCCCAGGTCGACCGGGCCTATCTCGAGCGCTATGCCGACGACACCGGCCATTTCGGCTGCCTCGCTGCCGAGGACGATCCGGCGATCTTCGCCGCCCTGTTCGCGGCCGCCGAGAACTGGCTGCGCGGCAAGGGGCTGAAGCGGGCGACGGGGCCATTCAGCCTCTCGGTCAACGAGGAGGTCGGACTGCTGGTCTGGGGCTTCGAGAGCCGCCCGATGCTTCTCGTCCCCTATGACCCGCCCTACGCCGGCCCGCGCGTCGAAGCCCAGGGCTACACCAAGATCAAGGACGTGTTCTCCTACGACTACGACGTCCAGAACGCACCCGAGACGATCGGCGCCAGGCTGATGGCGCGTGCCGGCATGGCCGGCAGGGTCAAGGTGCGCACGGCCAACATGAAGATGTTCGACGCCGAGGTCAGGACTCTGGTCGGCATCTTCAACGACGCCTGGAGCGACAACTGGGGCTTCGTGCCGTTCACCCAGGCCGAGATAGACCACGCTTCCAAGGCGTTCGGCCCGGTGATCGTGCCCGAGCTCGCTGTCTTCGTGGAGGTCGACGACGAGGCGGTGGCCTTCATCGTGGCGCTCACCAACCTCAACGAGGCGATCGCGGAGTTCAACGGCAGCCTGAACCCGATCAACCTGGCGAAGCTGCTGTGGCGGCTCAAGATCGCCGGAGTCGGCAGCACGCGCGTGCCGCTGATGGGCGTGAAGAAGAAGTTCCGCAACCATCCGCTGATGGGAGCGGGGCTCGCCATGATGGCGATCGACCATCTGCGGGCCAACGGCAAGCGGCTGGGCAAGACCAGCGCCGAGCTGGGCTGGATACTCGAGGACAACAAGGCAACCAACAACATCATCCGCTCGGTCGGCGGGGTTCACTACAAGACCCATCGGATCTACGAGAAGGCGTTGTGAACGCCCCGAGCACCGGTGGCCCGCCGCCCGTCACGCAGCGGCCGCATTCGCCTTTCGCGCCGCTCGCCAATCGCACCTTCCTCGCCCTGTGGATCGCCAACCTGCTGTCCAATACCGGAGGCTGGATGCACTCGACGGGCGCCGCATGGGAGATGACCAGCCTGACGTCCGAGCCGATCTTCGTCGCTCTTCTGGCGGCCTCCGGCACACTGCCGATGTTCCTGTTCTGCTTCTTTGCCGGCATCCTCGCCGATCGTTTCGACCGCCGCCTCTATATCATCGCCTGCCAGTTCTGGATGATGGCGGTGGCCGCAACGCTCGCGGTGCTGGCCTTCTTCGGCCTGCTCAACCACTGGAACCTGCTGGCGCTCACCTTCTGCATGGGCCTCGGCAACGCCATGAACGCCCCGGCCTGGCACGCGATCGTCCCCGAGATCGTCACGGGTTCCCAGCTGCGGCCGGCCATCGCGCTGAACAGCGCGGGCTTCAACCTTGCCCGCACCGTGGGACCCGTGATCGGCCAGATGCTGCTCAGTCTGGTCGGCGTTTTCCTTCTTTTCGCCATCAACGCCTGCACCTACGTCGGCGTGCTCTTCGTGCTGTCGCGGTGGAAGCGCTCGGCCGAGGCCCAGGCCAGCCAGCGCCGCGAGGGCTTCGTCGAGGCCGCCCGCACGGGCATCGCCTTCATGCACAACTCCGCCGAGCTCAAGGCGGTATTTGCGCGTGGACTCTGCTTCTTCACGCCAGGGATCGCCATCAGCACCTTGCTGCCGGTGATCGGCCGCTTCGAGCTCGGCCTCGACGAGTTCAACTTCGGTATCCTCTACGGCGTGTTCGGCGTCGGCGCGGTGGCGGCCGCCATGCTGATGCCGCTGATCAACCGACTGCTTGGCCCCGATCGTGCCAACATCTGGGCAATGGGCGTGCACGCCGCTGCCACCTTGATCGCAGCCCTGGTCATGACTCCCTACGTCGTCGGCGCCTGCATAACGCTTGCCGGCGCCTGCTGGATCATCGTCATCGCCAACAACGGCGCCTCGGTGCAGATGATCCTGCCCAACTTCATGCGGGCGCGAGGCATGGCGGTACACCAGATGGTGTTTTTCGGGTCGATGGTCGTGGGCTCGCTGGTGTGGGGCAAGATCGCCACGCTACTCGGCACTCAGGCCGCACTGATCCTCTCGGCGGCCTCGCTCGTGCCCTTCACCGTGCTCGCCGCCTGGATCCGGCTGCCGCGATCGACGTTGCCGCGCACTTGAGCGAATGCTCTTGTGGTCATCACAACACAAGCGATACAAAAATTTGCCAGCGGACCAAGAATTTCCTTGTAACCGCGTCGATTAGTTGTATTTACGGTTTCAAGACGCCCAACGCACGTGCCGCTGGCCCATAGTGGTTACGCAACGACGGAAAGTGTTCTTTTTGGCAGCGCCGGCTTCGAGCCGGGTCCGGGAAGGAGCTTCTGATATGTTTGCTTACCGCGCGGGGCGTGCTCCCCGCTATTCCGTCAATTGCCCGGTGATTTCTGACCGGGCCGCTTCGTTCGATTGTCCGGTCCTGCGGACCCCAGAGACCCCGTCGAGTATCGGCTGACGCACGCCGCGCCTGTTGCGCGCCGTCCGTCCCGTTCGACGTTTTCCACCGAACCCAGCTTTGACCTGAATTGACGGGGAACCCCCCAGCGATGACCGAGCGTATTTTTCGTTATCTCCGAGAGCAGCAGCCCGAGACGCCGTGCCTCGTGGTCGATCTCGACGTCGTCGAGAACAATTTCCGACGCATGCGTGAGCTGCTGCCCGCGGCCCACATCTTCTACGCCGTGAAGGCCAACCCGGCTGCCCAGATCCTGTCGCGCCTCTCCAACCTCGGCTCCAAGTTCGATACCGCGAGCCGCGGCGAGATCGAGCTCGTGCAGGCGACCGGCGTGTCGATGGATCGCGTGTCCTTCGGCAACACGATTAAGAAGGAGAAGGACATCGCCTGGGCCTACCAGCAGGGCGTGCGGCTGTTCGCCTTCGACAGCGAGGCCGAGCTTCAGAAGCTCGTCCGCGTCGCGCCGGGTGCGCGCGTGTTCTGCCGCGTGCTGGTCGATTGCGGCGGCGCCGAATGGCCGCTCAGCAAGAAGTTCGGCTGTGCGCCGGAGATGGCCAAGGACCTGCTGCGCAAGGCCAAGGACTGGGGGCTCGATCCCTATGGCGTCTCCTTCCATGTCGGCAGCCAGCAGACCGACCTCGAGCAGTGGGACAGGGCGCTGGGCCAGGTCTCGCAGATGTTCTTCGCGCTTGCCGAAGAGGGCGTGGACCTGCGCATGGTCAACCTGGGCGGCGGCTTTCCCGCGCGCTATCGCTCCGAGGTGAGCCCGATCGAGGCTTACTGCGAGGCGGTGACCCGCGCGCTGGTGCGCCACTTCGGCAACCGCATGCCCGAGGTGATCATCGAGCCGGGCCGCTCGATGGTGGGCGATGCCGGGGTGATCCAGAGCGAGGTGGTCCTGGTCTCGCGCAAGGCGGCCAACGACCGCAAGCGCTGGGTATACCTCGACATCGGCAAGTTCTCGGGCCTCGCCGAGACCATGGGCGAAAGCATCAAGTACCGCCTGCGCACCGCGCGTGACGGCACGCGCGTGGGACCGGTCGTGCTCGCGGGCCCGACCTGCGACTCGGCAGACATCCTCTACGAAAAGACCGAGTACAAGCTTCCGCTGTCGCTGAAGCCCGGCGACAAGGTCGAGATCCTGGCCACCGGCGCCTACACGACCACGTACTCTTCGGTCGCCTTCAACGGCTTCGCACCGCTAAAGGCGATCTGCATCTAGCCCTACGTTCTGTAACAGAACGAGCTTAACGGGGCCTTGAGAAAGGCCCCGTTGACGTTTATCGACCACTTTTGAGACATGTCAGGAACGCGGAAATGGCGAAGAAAGTCGCGCGTAAGGGCAACAAGAAGCTCTCGAAGAAGTACGCTTCCTTCTCCGGCCGCATGGTCATGATCGGCTTCGGCTCGATCGGCCAGGGCGTGATGCCGCTGATCTTCCGGCACATCGACATCAAGCCGGACCAGATCACGGTCATCTCCGCCGAGGACCGCGGCGGTCTGAAGGAGCTTGAGAAGTTCGGCGTCACCTTCATCAAGAAGCGCCTCACCCGCGAGAACCTTCGCCAAAGCCTCGACAAGCGCGTGGGCAAGGGCGACTTCGTGGTCAACCTGTCGGTCGAGGTCGCCTCGACGGCCCTGGTCGAGTTCTGCCAGGAGAAGGGCGCGCTCTATATCGACACCTGCATCGAGCCCTGGCCCGGCGGCTATACCGACCCCAGCCTGTCCGTCTCGCTGCGCTCCAACTACGCGCTGCGCGAGAACATGCTGAAGCTGGCGCCCAAGTACCGCGGCGGGCCGACGGCGGTGATCGCCCATGGCGCCAACCCGGGCCTGGTCTCGCACTTCGTGAAGAAGGCGCTGGTCAACCTCGCACGGGACACCGGCATGGGCGCGATGAAGCCCGCTACCCGCGAGGGCTGGGGCGAGCTGGCGCGCGACCTTGGTGTCAAGGTGATCCATATCGCCGAGCGCGACACCCAGGTCTCCAAGAAGCCCAAGAAGGTCGGCGAGTTCGTCAACACCTGGTCGATCGACGGCTTCGTGTCGGAGGGCAGCCAGCCCGCCGAGATGGGCTGGGGCACCCACGAGAAGGGCCTTCCGTTCGACGGCGCGCGCCATGAGTTCGGCTGTGACGCGGCGATCTACCTGAACCGGCCGGGTCTCATCACCCGGGTGCGCACCTGGACACCGCTCGAGGGGCCGTTCCACGGGTTCATCATCACCCACAACGAATCGATCTCGATCGCCGACTACTACACCCTGCGCCAGGGCCAGCATGTTGCTTATCGGCCGACCGTCCACTACGCCTATCACCCGTGCGATCAGGCGATCATGTCGATGCACGAATGCGCGGGAAAGAACCTGCACCAGCAGAAGAAGCAGCGCCTGATCGTCGACGAGATCACCGAGGGCCGCGACGAACTCGG
>CADECW010000037.1 GCA_902825855.1 uncultured Rhodospirillales bacterium
CCGGCGCTGCGGCGTAAGCGCTCCCAGCAAGCCTTCGCGGTATCGGTCGGCATGTGACCGCGTAGCGAGCATCAGCTTGTTCTTGCCGGTCGCGACGGGCGACAGCCGCATGCCTCGCGCTTCACGCAGGTAGTGATTGCAGGCCTCATTGACCCCAAGAAATCCCGAGTGCAGAAAGTCGTCAATGACAACGACACCCCCAGCGCCAAGCACGGCTTCGGTCTTGTGGAGATCGTTCAGTACGAGGCTCTTGTAGTGGCCGCCGTCGATATGGGCAAAGCGGACACCCGCAGCGAGACCCGGGATTGACGACAAGTCGAGCTTCAGGCTGTTGCCGGCGATGATCTCCGGCTCCGAAGTGGGCGCCCAGCGAGCCAGGTTTTTGCGGAATACCTCGAGGTCGCCGCGGCCACTGTTGTCGACGTTGTCTTCTTGATGGTCGAACAGATCGAGGAACACGCATCGCTCGGTCGGCCGAGCCATCAATGCAAGAAGGATCGCCGTTCGACCGTGATGCACGCCGATCTCGAATAGTGTTCCGTGAATCTCAAATTGGCGCTGCAAGTCGTTGAGCAGCAGAAAAATCGGAGCGAGTTCACGATCCATGCCCCAACCCTCGACTTGATCCAGATTGTCGAGATACCGGGCAATCGCATCTGTCATTTGCAATCTCTGTAGTGCGTCCTGCAGGGACCACGCGGAACGGGCCTTGGTGCGGCAGCGTCAATCAGATCAAAGCACAGCCCGCCATCAGTGAGACAAGCCGACAGGGCGACCTCGCTCAAGGCGCACCGCGCTGATGGCGCCGAGCGACGATCCGCAGATGGTTTCGGAAGTGCGGCCGCATTCGCCCGGTCCATGGCGTATCGGCCGCAGCTTTCCAAGCCTTTGAGTTGGGGACCTCGGCGGACGCGAGATAGTAGAGCGCGAGGTAGCGCTGCGTGGTCGCGCCGGTCCCACGGTAGCGACGCGCGCACAGCGTTCCCGGAACCGCGCCAAGCGCCGGAATGTGCTCCGTGTTGTACCACTCGTTGAACTCTTCCTCATGCTCGGGAGCCACGCTCATCGCATTGAGCAGCAACGCGGGCGCAGGTTTCGGAGCAACGCCAGCACCCCGATCGATAAGCTCGCCTTCGAAGCGCATCTGTATCTTGGTGCGAGCGGTCACACGCTTCGACCAGACGGATAGATTGTCGCCGCCGCGCGCATGGTTGCCGGCGGCATTGTAGGCCGGGCTCTGGAGCACATCGACATTGTCCAAGTCGTAGACCGCCACCGAGATCTTTTGGTTTTCCACGCCGATCCAACGCTCGCAGGCGAGAAAGCCGGGTACCCGTAGTCGTTCCGGAATATGCTCAAGATCATACCAGTCGTTGAACTCGTCCTCGGCCATACCGCTGAAGTCGACTACCGGAACCAGAATACCGTTCGCCACCACCCGCCTCCCCTTGCGTGTCATGGCAGTATAGTCGTGGTACATCTGACTGCCAGCTTGGTCCGAATTGGGTCGAGAGCGTCGCGCTCTGCGATGGAGGGCGGTTCAAAGCCGGCGGTGCGCCATCTTCCTCAGATGGTTTTTTCCGTCTACGTTGCGTATCTAAGGTCAGGAGCGCGCCGGGAAATCGATATGTCCCTCTACATTCCTGACGAGCTTCTTGGCCACGTACCGAATCCGCGCTTCCAGGCGCGCTACAAGAACTCGCTCCAGACGATCAACAATGACGGCCTTCGATGCAACGGCGACACGCCGCCACCGGCTGAACCGGCGATCTTGGCTGTCGGCGATTCCTACACTTACGGCGATGAGGTTGACGATTGGGAAACCTGGCCTGCCTATCTGCAGAAGCTGACCGGCCGTCGCGTACTGAATGGGGGCGTGTCTGGCTACGGCTTTGACCAGACCGTGCTGCGCGCCGAGCAGCTCGCCGATAGATTCAACCCCTCCGTCATCGTCGTGAGCTTCATCGAGGACGATCTGAGGCGAACCGAAATGGGGACTTTGTGGTGGCGCGACAAGCCTTGGTTCGCGATTGAGGGCGGCCAGCTGGTCCACAAGGCGGCCAGCGAGCCCGATTGGGCAAAGCTGCCGCGTCGACTCCATTCATGGCTCGGACGATGCTTCCACAAGCTCCCACCTCATTTGAGAACACGCGGACAATGGTTGGAGAACCGGCTTGCCAGCGCCCTTTCACAAGAGCTCCAGCAATCGCTGGGCTACTACGTCAGGGTGCATCCCGCCGGCGTTGGATTGGAGATCGCACGACAGCTCATCGAGCGGCTGGCGGACCTGCAGCGGAAACGCAGTTTTAAGGTAGTCATGATGGCGCAGTATCCGCCGGTGGTTTGGGCTGACCGATCAACGGCCAAGGAACAGCGCCACGCAACACAAGCCATTCTCGAGCGGGCAGCTGCCTGCGGCCTTGCCACACTGGATACGTATCAGCGACTCGCCACTGAGCCGGCGCCGCTCCGTCTATATGTGAATTCCCACATGAACGCTCGCGGCAACGCGATGATTGCCAGCCTCTTGGCAGCGTCGCTGCCTACACTGCTCGGCGAGAAAGACGTTCGCGCACCAACGACGATATGACTTGGCCTGCTTCCTACTGAGCAGTTCGGCCATATCCGGTCAGGTCACAAGCGTCGCCCTTTTTGACATGGATGGTCGTCCATCGACTTCCGCAATGCCTCGCTTGCGGGCAAAATCCATCCGATGATGCATTGAGATATCTGGAGCCGGCTGAATTCAGATACGGTGATCTACGGGCTTCGACCCTCGTTTCGGCGTCCTTTGGCGTACGCATACCAGCCTTCGAGTGGCCTTCAATTGCCGGTTTTCCTGGCTTTTGCTACAATCGTACGAACGTCCGGTATACGGACGAATCTGGAGGAAACATGCTCACTGCAGCCAACAACGAGATGCTGTCGCGCGTTGGGCCGGGCACGCCCATGGGCAACCTGATGCGGGAGTATTGGACCCCCGCCTGTCTTTCCTCGGAACTGAAGGCCGACGGAGAGCCGATGCGGCTGATGCTGCTCGGCGAACAGCTCATCGCCTTCCGCGACACCGACGGCCGCGTCGGCATCATGGAGCATCGCTGCCCGCACCGCTGCGCCTCGCTGTTCTTCGGACGCAACGAGGAAGGCGGATTGCGCTGCGTCTATCACGGCTGGAAGTTCGACGTCGAAGGCAATTGCGTCGACATGCCGAACGTGCCGCCGGCACAGGATTTCAAGCATCGCATCAAGGCCAAGTCGTATCGCGTGGTCGAGCGCGCGGGCTTCGTCTGGACCTACATGGGCAGCCGCAAGGAAGCGCCGCCATTGCCCAACGTCGAAGTGCTGATGCTGCCCGAGGAAGAGCGCATCACCCGCGTGCACATGCGCGAGTGCAACTGGTTCCAGTCGCTCGAGGGCGACATCGACACGTCGCACTTCGGCTTCCTGCATGTCGGCGGACTGACGATGGACGACGTCTCGCCCGACACGATCCACAAATGGGGCGTGGGTGATCGCGCGCCGGACTACAAGTCGACCGAGACCGAGTGGGGCACCATGTACGCGGCCTACCGGCCGGCCGAAGCGGGCCAGTACTACTACCGCTTCGCCCACTTCATGTTCCCGTTCATCACGCTGACGCCCAACGGCTTCTTCGAGGATCAGGTCGCCTGCACCTTGAACGTGCCGATGGATGACACGCACACCATGACCTACAACATCACCTGGAAGGGCAAGACGCGCCCGCTCGAGGTTCTGAAGAACGGCGACTGGATTCCCGGCCTGAAGCCCGATGTCGAATACCTGCCGAACACCAATGACTGGTTCGGTCGGTGGCGGCTGGTGGCGCGGCGCGAGAACGACTACCTGATCGACCGTGACATGCAGAAGAACGTCAATTTTACCGGCATCCAGGGCATCGGCCGCCAGGATCAGGCGATGATCGAATGCATGGGCGAGATCGTCGATCGCAGCCTGGAACATCTCGCGCCGTCGGACCGCATGATCGCCATCACCCGCAGGCGCTGCCTGCAGGCCGCGCAGGAGCTGATGAACGAGAAGAAGGTGCCAGCGACCGTCGACGATCCCGACATCTACCTCGGCGCGCGCGGCGGCGCGTTCGTGGCGCCGATCGAGCAGGACTGGCTCGACGCCTATGCCGAGAAGCTGCAGACGGCCAAGAGCCCGCTGGGCCTGCTGAACCGGAACCGGCTCCCGCTCGCGGCCGAGTAGCGCGCGACAAGGCTGCACCGAGACAGCCATCGCATTGCCTGAAGCGCCAGAAGCGCTTCGGCGGGAGGAGGCACGAGGATGGTGACCGTTGCCGCCCCCTTGGGCGAGCGCAGTGCGGCAGCCGGCGGCCTGTGGCGCTGGGGTCGGCCGGCCGGTATCGCCGCGCTGATCGCGATTCTCTGCTTCCTGTCGCTCTATCCGATGCTGATGCTGCTCTACGGCAGCCTGCATTCGACGCCGCCGGGCATCGCCGGCGAGTTCAACCTGAACGGCTACGTCAGCATCGCCACGCCTGAGAACCTGGTGGTGCTGCTCAACACCGTCGGCATCTCCCTGGTCAAGACCGTGCTGGCGCTGGCGCTGGCCGTGCTGCTGGCCTGGATCGTGGCTCGCACCGACACGCCGGGCCGCGGCGTGCTGGAAGTGCTGATAACGCTGCCGTTCTTCATCCCGCCGATCCTGACGGCAACCGCCTGGGCGATGCTGGGCAACGCCCAGGTCGGCACCATCAACCTCGCCTGGCGCTGGCTCACGGGCACCGACAGCACGCTGGTCGACGTCTACTCCTATGGCGGCGTCATCTGGCACATGATGCAGTACTCGACGCCGTTCATCTTCCTTTTCGTCGTCGACGCCTTCCGCGCCATGGATCCCGCGCTCGAAGAATCGAGCCGCATGTCGGGCGCCACGCGCTGGCAGACCTTCTGGCGTGTCACCTTCGCGCTGATGCTGCCGGTCACCACCAGCGCCTTCATCCTGAGCTTCATTCGCGGCATCGAATCGTTCGAATCGGCGGTGTTCTTCGGCGTGCCCGTCGGCATCGAGGTGATCACCACCACGATCTACAATTCGATCACCCAGCGCGCCCAGCCCGATTACCAGTCGGCGACGGCGCTTTCGTTCGCTGCCCTCGCCCTGATGTTCCTGCTGCTGGTGATGCAGAGCCGGCTGCTGCGCGGCCGCAGCTTCACCACGGTGACCGGCAAGGGCTATTCGCCCAACATCACGCGGCTCGGGCGGCTGCGCTGGCTCACCTTCGGCATCTGCATCCTGTTCTTCGCCCTCACCGTGGCACTGCCGATCGGCCAGCTGCTGCTCAGCTCCTTTTTCAAGTTCTTCGGCTTCTACGAGGCCGACATGCTGACCTTCGACCACTATCGCAGCGTCTGGGAAAATTCGAGCTTCTGGCGCGCCTTCGGCAACACCATGCTGCTGGGCGTGGCCGGCGCCACGGCGACCATGACGCTGGGCGGTATCGTCGCCTACGTCACGACGCGCACGCGCTGGCGCGGCCGCCGACTGATCGACCTTCTGGCCTGGCTGCCCTGGATGATGCCCGGAATGGTCCTCGGCATCGGCTTCCTGTGGGGCTTCGCCGTCCTGCCGCACGCCATCCCGATCTACGGCACGTTGTGGGCACTGCTGCTCGCCTATATCGCGCTCGGCACGCCGGTCGCGGTGCGCGTGACCTCCGCCGCCTATCAGCAGATCGCCAACGACATCGAGGAATGCAGCCGCGTGCACGGTGCCGGCTGGTGGCAGACGCTGGGCCGCATCCTGATCGCGCTGGCCTGGCCCGCTTTCGCCGTCGGCTGGGTGCTGATCTTCTTCGGCATCATGCGCGAGCTCAGCGCCTCGATCCTGCTCTATGCCCCCGGCACCGAGGTGCTGTCGGTGGTCATGCTGAAGATGTGGGTGAGCGGCAAGCCCGAGGAAGTGAGCGTCATCGGGTTGGTGATGCTGGTGCTGGTCCTGCTGTTCCGCTGGGTCCAACTGAAATTCATCAAGAAGCGTATCAGCACGTTGTGACTGGGAGGGATGGTTCCATGTTGAGGAGAAGCGTTCTCGGTCTTCTGGCCGCCGGCACTGCCATCGATCCCGCCTGGGCGCAGGACGACTGGGCGAAGACCGTCGAGGCCGCCAGGAAGGAAGGCAAGCTCGTCGTCTATACCGCCTCGATCGGCTCGCCGTCGCTGAAGGCGGTGATCAAGGCTTTCGAGCAGAAATACGGCATCTCGGTCGAGCTTCTGGAGGCGCGCGCCAGCGAGGTCCGCGAGCGGGTGCGGGTCGAGCAGTCAGCCGGCCGCTTCCTGGGCGACATTCATCACAACGGCAGCACGACGACCTGGCTGATGACGCGTGACGGCAACTTCCAGCCGCACGGCCCGGTTCCCAATATCAAGAACATCATCCCGCCCTACGAGGCCGACGACATCCGCGTACCGGCGGAGGTCATCAGCTACGGCCTGATGATCAACCGCAACTTGGTGAAGCCCGCCGACGAACCCAAGAGCTGGAAGGACATCCTCGACCCGAAATGGACGGGCAAGATCCTGTCGGACGACTACCGCGCCCTGGGTGGCGGCGCCGTCTTCTTTGTGGTGATGCACGACACCTTCGGCAAGGAATTCCTCGAGAAGCTCGCCACCCAGAAGCCGGTCTTCTCGCGTGACATCCAGAACAGCGAACGGCGCGTGGCGCGTGGCGAGTACCCGCTCTACCTGCCCTTCTCGCTGCAGGACTACAACACGCTGAAAGGTCTTCCGGTGAAGCCGATCATGCCCGTCGAGGGACGTCCTTATGTCCGCTTCGACCTCGCGGTGCTGAAGAATGCGCCGCGTCCCAATGCGGCGCGCCTGTTCATGAATTTCTACCTCGAGCCCGAGCAGCAGATCATCTACGCCAACGCCGGCTACAATCCCGTGGTGAAGGGCGTGGTCGAGAAGACCATCGAGGAGATCCGCGTCCTCTTGGCGACGAAGGCACTGGGCACCACCGTACCCGAGCGACAGGACGCCATGCTCGAGCTCGCCAAGCAGATCTTCAAGTAGGATGCCAAGCGTCTCCCTGCACGAGGTCGGCCGGCACTTCGCCGAGGTCAAGGCGGTCGACGGCATCGACCTCTCGATCGAGCACGGCGAGTTCGTGACCCTGCTGGGGCCATCCGGCTGCGGCAAGACCACGACCCTGCGCATGGTGGCGGGGCTGGAGCGCAACGACACCGGCTCGATCGTGATCGGCGGCCGCGTCGTGAGCGACGCGCCGGCCGGGCTGTTCGTGCCGCCCGACCTGCGCAAGCTCGGCATGGTGTTCCAGTCCTATGCGATCTGGCCGCACATGACGGTGTTCGACAACGTTGCCTATCCCTTGAGCGTCCGCCACGTCGCTAGGCCCGAGATCAAGCAGCGTGTCACGGCGGCCCTGCGTCTGGTCGAGATGGACCGCTTCGCCGACCGGCCGGCGCCGGCTCTGTCGGGCGGCCAGCAGCAGCGCGTGGCGATCGCGCGCGCACTCGTGTTCGAGCCCGAGGTGCTGCTGCTCGACGAGCCGCTCAGCAACCTCGATGCCCGCCTGCGCGCCCAGATGGGCGACGAGTTCCGCGCCCTGCAGCGGCGGCTGAAGATCACGACGCTTTACGTCACCCATGACCAGGAGGAGGCGATGGCGCTGTCCGATCGCGTCGTGGTCATGCAACGCGGTCGGATCCTGCAGGAGGGCGCGCCTGAAGCCGTCTACCGAAAACCGGCGAGCCGGGAGGTCGCGGCCTTCTTCGGCACGCCGAATTTCATCGAGACGACCGTCGCTGCCTGCCGTCCGGCCGACGAGGGCGATTGGCTGGTGACCATCGAGGGCGGCCACTGCCGCTCCGGCAAGGCTTTCAAGCCGGGCGACGCCGTGTCGGTGATGGTGCGACCGGAGGACGTCACGCTAGCGCCTGCCGACACGCCGGCGACCAGCGGCCACCTCACCTGGCCGGGCAAGGTCGTCGACGGCGTGTTCCGAGGCCCTCGGCGCTCGCTCACGGTCGAGACGGCAGGCCGCAGGTTCAACGTCGAATGCGCCTCCACGCGGGCCGCCGCGGTCGGCGACACCGTTACGCTGCTGGTCGACGCAGACAATGCGTGGGCGCTAAAAGCCTGACCGCGAAGTCGGGAGTGTATGCATGGCGCGATTGCGGGCAGAGGATGCGGAGAAGCGGGCAGCGAGCGGGTACGGCCCGGACTTCCTCGAAGCCTTTGCGCGTGGGCTGCGCGTCATCGGTGCGTTCGGGCGCGAGAAAAAGCACATGACCCTGAGCGACATGGCGCGCGCCACCGGCCTGCCCAAGCCGAGCGTGCGGCGCGCCCTCTACACGCTCACCTGCCTCGGCCTGGCGGAGAATGACGGCCGCAGTTTCCGGCTGACGCCGCGCATCATGGAACTGGCCTCGGCCTATCTCGGCTCGAACATGGTCTCGACCGTCGTCCAGCCAGCCTGCGAGCGCATCGGTGACCGCATCGAGCAGTCGTGCTTCGCCGCCGTGCTCGACGGCTACGACATCGTCATGATCGCCCACTCGCTGCACGGCCGGCCCGACGTGCTGGCGCCGACCATCGGCCTGCGCCGTCCCGCCTTCAACACCGCGGCCGGTCGCGCCATCCTCAGCCAGCTTCCTGGCGAGGTGCTCGACGGCTGGCTGGACAGGCTCGAGCCCAAGGTGATGACCGACTTCACCATCACCGACAAGAAGGCCCTGCGCGCCGAGATCCTGCAGGTGCGCAGGCAAGGCTATGCCATCACCGCCCAGGAGATGCGCCGCGGCTACCACGCGGTGGCGGTGCCGCTCAGGCGCTACGACGGCGCCACGATCGCCGCGGTCTGCGTGGCGGCCTGGGTCGAGGATTCGGCAGTGGGCTCGTTTGCGGAGAAGTATCTCTCCCCTCTCAAGGAAGAGGTCGAGGCGCTGCAGCCGCAGCTTTTGTAAGTCTGATGCCCTGGGCGTCGCGAGAAAGGAAAACTACTTGCCACTGGCAAACGGATTGTCGTCGCCGTCCCAGTAGCGCTTGAGCAGCGGCACCTGGAGAAAGGCGAAGACCAGGGTCAGCGGGAAGCTCAGGAACATCTTGCTGGCGATCCAGGTCTCGGTCGAGAAGCCGCGCCACATCACCTCGTTGATGGCCGCCAGCACGAAGAAGAACAGCGTCCAGCGCACGGTGAGCTTGCGCCAGCCCTCGTCGGTCAGGCGAAAGGCCGCGCCGAAGATCGGCTTCAGCAATGGCCGGTTCATCAGCAGCAGCCCGCCTCCCAGGATCACGCCGAACAGGCAGTTCACGATGGTGGGCTTGAGCTTGATGAAGGTGTCGTCCTGCAGCCAGATCGTGAGCCCGCCGAAGACCAGCACGAACAGACCGCCGACCAGCGGCATCACCGGCCAGCGCTTCTCCAGCCAGCGATAGCAGGGCAGCGCGATCGCGGTCGCAACGATGAACACGCCAGTGCCGATGAAAATGCCCCAGCGGCCGTTGGCCAGGAAGAACAGCAGCAGCGGCCCCAGCTCCAGCGCCGTGGCATAGAGCCGGCGCGCGCCGGGCTCCTGTCGTGCGCCTTCGCTCATGCGAGGCCCATCAATCCGCGAGCGAAGGCGCGCGCCTCGAACGGCCGAAGATCGTCGATGCCCTCGCCGACACCGATCGCCACCACCGGCAACTTGAACTTCTCGGCCAGCGCCACCAGCACGCCGCCCTTGGCGCTGCCGTCGAGCTTGGTCAGCACCAGGGCGTCGACCGGCGACATGGTCTTGAAGGTCTCGACCTGGGCATGGGCGTTCTGGCCGGTCGTGGCGTCGAGCACCAGCAGGCAGGAATGCGGCGCCGCCGGATCGAGCTTGCGGATCACGCGCACGATCTTGGCGAGCTCGTCCATCAGGTTGGCCTTGTTGTGCAGGCGGCCCGCCGTGTCGATCAGCAGCACGTCGCAGCCTTCGGCCTTGGCGCGCTCCAGCGCCTCGTAGGCGAGCCCCGCCGCATCGGCACCGGTGTCCTTGGCGACCACCGGCACGCCGGCGCGATCGCCCCACACCTTGAGCTGCTCGACGGCGGCGGCGCGGAACGTGTCGCCGGCCGCCAGCATGACCTTCCGCCCCTCACCCTTGTAGAGGTTGGCAAGCTTGGCGATGGTCGTGGTCTTGCCGCTGCCGTTCACGCCGATCACCAGCACGACATGCGGCTTCCTCGCCGGATCGATGACGAGCGGCGTCGCCACTTCCTGAAGGATCTCGGCGATGTCGTCGGCGAAAGCCGCGCGCACCTCCTCGTCGGTCACTTCCTTGCCGAAGCGCTCCTTGCCGAGCTTCGCGACGAGGCGCGCGGCGACGCTGACGCCGAGATCGGCCTGGATCAGCACGTCTTCCAGATCGTCGAGCGTCTGCTGGTCGAGCTTCTTCTTGGTGAAGAGACCGGTGATGCTCTCGGTGACGCGCTTGGTCGACTTGGCGAGGCCGGCGCGCAGGCGCGACAGCCAGCCCTTCTGTTCGACTTCCTGTTCGGCTTCGGGCTGGGCTTCTTGCGCTGCGGGCTCAGGCGAGTCGCTTGCCGGTTCGAGCGCGGCCGATTCGGGCACGGGCACCTCGCCCGCCGAATCGCCTCGCGAGCGCCACCGCGACAGCCAGCCTTTCTTTTCGGCTTCCTGTTCGGCTTCGACTTCGGGCTTGATTTCTTCCGTTTCCGGCTCGGGCAAGTCGCTCGCCGGTTCGGACACGAACGATTCGGGTACGGGCGCCTCGCCCGCCGAATCACCTCGCGAGCGCCACCGCGACAGCCACCCCTTCTTCGCGGTTTCCTTCTCGGACTTGGGTGTCTCGCTCACCGGATCACCTCACGAAAGCAGCGAGCGGTCGAGCTCGCCCTTGAACGCCACGGCGATGCCGCCTGTCATCAACACATGATCGTCACGCAGCCACTCGATGCCGAGCGTGCCTCCTTCGAGCACCACGTCCGCCTTGCGCGGGACGAGGCCGCGGCGGCTCGCCGCCACGACGGCGGCACAGGCGCCGGAGCCGCACGCCAGGGTGATGCCGGCACCGCGCTCCCACACGCGCAGGCGTAGCCGACCGTCACCCAGGAGCTCGGCGACACCGATGTTGGCGCGCTCAGGGAAGAAGTGATCATGCTCGAGCTTCGGACCGAGCTCGGCGAGCGGGATCGCCGCGGCATCGTCGACGAAGAACGTCGCGTGCGGGTTGCCCATGCTGGTGCCGACAGGATCCTGCAGCGGGCCGATGCCGATCGGCAAGTGATTGGTATCGCAAGCCTCGCGCACCGGGATCTCGCGCCAGTCGAGCCGGGCCGGCCCCATGTCGACCGAGATCACCGGCAGACCATTGCTGCCCGTCCCGGCCTTCTGAGAATCGAGCAGGCCTGCGATGGTCTGCACCGTGACGTGGTCGGTCCTGCGCTCGTCCATCACCACCGAGGCGACGCAGCGCGTGGCGTTGCCGCAGGCGCCGGCCTCGCCGCCGTCGGGATTGTAGATGCGCATGAAGACGTCCGCTTCGCGCTCGGTCGGCGGCTCGAGCACGATCAGCTGGTCGCAGCCCACGCCGAGCCGGCGGTCGGCGATGACGCGGCGGCGTTCCGGCGTCAGGTCGAGCGCGGCGGCCCGGGCGTCGAGCACGACGAAATCGTTGCCCAGCCCGTGCATTTTCAGGAACGGCGTGGTGGCCATGCGGCGCTATATGGCCGTTCGGCCCGGCCAGCGCAACGAGCGCGGCCGCACCTGCCCGTCATGCGGCCCGCCCAGTTCCCGCACGTCCAGGGTCACCAGCCGCTTGGTGTAGATGGTCAAGTGCAAGATGCCCAAGGGATCGTGGGGCATGGCTGGCTCGACGAACAGCGCCCGTTCGGCATCCCAAGCCGGCGTCGCATGGTGGATCGGCCAATTGCAACGGCTGGGCAGCGGCTCGCAAGCGAAGCCGCGGTCGTAGACCAGCACGTTGAGCGCGATCTGGTCGGTCATGTTGGACGAGCGCTGCAGGGCCTCGCCCATAAGATCGGCCCAGCCACTCCAGTGTGGCGCATCGTTCTCGAGGGCGAAGACTCCGGCATTGATCAATGGATACCGGATCAGCCGCTCTGCCGTCTCCTTGCCGAAGCAGGCCTGGTAAGCCGCACCGTTGATCGAGGAGAACTCACCCCAGGCGTGGCGATAGTGACGCATCGAGCGATGGATCTCCGGCGCCACGGCGAGCGCGCCGGTACGCGCCGCTCGCTGGAACAGCGCGAGCGCGTCGCCCTGCTGCACCCAGCAGTCGCCGTCGATCCAGAGATAGAGGTCGAAGCCCGGGAAGTATCTCGGCAGGAACGGCCGGGCCGTCAGCGCCTTGTAGCCGTCGTTGAGCTTGTCGCGGCCGGGGAACTTGAAGTCCCACTGCGGCACGACCAGGGTCGCGTCATACCCTCGGCACCACGCACGCTGTTCCTCCGTCAGGCCGCAATCGAGGATGCCGAGCGCCAGCGCGCGCCCTTCCGCCGTCGCCCGAAGCGAGCCGAGGCAGTCCTTCATGAGGTCGAAATAGCCGGCATCGCCGCCGGTGATCGCGATGGTTCGTTCCGACACGTGGTCAGGATGGCCCATCGGCCCTTTGCTGTCGCCTGCCATTCGGCCACAGTCGCGCCGCGGAGGACCACCAATGGCCAAGCACGTCGACTATTACGTTTCATTGAATTCGCCGTGGACCTATCTCGGGTCCAAGCGCTTCGAGGCGATTGCCCGCAAGCACGGCGCCGACGTCACGATCTGGCCGGTCGATTTCGGCTCGGTGTTCTCGGTCTCCGGCGGCCTGCCGCTGCCCAAGCGCGCGCCGCAACGCCAGGCCTATCGTATGATGGAGCTGAAGCGCTGGCGGGATCATCTCGGCGTGAAGACCACGCTCGAACCGAAGTTCTTCCCGGCCAACGAAGTGCCGGCAGCCAAGTGTGTCATCGCCTTGCGCGAGCAGGGCCGCATGGCCGACGCCATCAAGCTCGCGCACGCCGTGCTCGCGGCGTTGTGGGCCGAGGAGAAGGACACCGGCGATCCGGCGACCTTGCGTGCGATCGTCGCCGCCTGCGGGCTCGACGCCGATGCGCTGATGATGACGAGCCAGGCACAGGAGATCGCCGGCAAGCGCGAGGCCTACACGAAGCACGCCATCGACCAGGGTGTGTTCGGCGCACCGTCGTTCGTGATCGACGGCGAGATCTTCTGGGGTCAGGACCGGCTGGACTTCGTCGACCGCAAGCTCGCCGGCTGACTACCTGTCGATCAGTGTCGCTGCGACGACGGCAAGGCCGTTGTTGACCATGTGCGCCACCAGCGACGGCCAGAGCGAATCGGTGCGCCGCCGCAGCCAGCCGAACCACAGGCCGAGCGGCAGCACCAGTAGCGCATGGGTCGGCTCGACATGGGCGGCGGCGAACAGGATCGAGCTCGCCAGCCAGGCCACCGTCGTTCCCCAGCGACCCGCCACCCAGCCGTAGAGCAGGCCGCGAAACACCGCCTCCTCGACGAGCGGCGCCAGCAGCGCCATGACGGCCAGGCTCGCCACGAGCAGACTGGGCGTCCGGGCGACGTCCAAGGCCTGCTTCACGCCCTCCGGCTCGCCGAGCTGGCTCGCCGCGACCGACACGAGCAGTGCGCCCACCGTGCCGAGCACGACCGTCCAGAAGCGCGCAGGTCGGAAACCGAGCGCCGGCAGCGCCTGCCATCCCATCGGGCTGACCGCGATGACGAGCGCGATCAGGCCCGATATGAAGAAAAGGGCGAGCATGGCCAGCATGCTGCGCTCGCCGAGCAGCCACACCGCCGGCATCAGCAGCAGCGGGAGGGCGACCAGGAAGGCCAGGATCGACCACCCCCTGATCGGCCGAGGATCGTTCTGAATCAAAGGGTTAGCGTCTGCCGTCAAGCCTTTTGACTCCTTGTCTGGCAGGCCTTATACCCCGACGTCCAATCGGTCGTGCCGATTTAATGGTTCCCCCTTCGGGGAGCTCCGCTGATCCGCGAAGGCTCGCGCATCGGCGCGATACGTGTTTGGGCGAACGTCAGGTGTCTTGGCCAGCATCGAGGCCAACATCGAGGATAGACAGGCAGCATGTTCGAAGGTCTGAGCAAACGTCTGGGTGACGTATTCGACAAGCTTCGCGGGCGCGGCGCGCTCTCCGAAGCCGATGTCGATGCGGCCCTGCGCGAGGTCCGGACGGCCCTGCTCGAAGCCGACGTGGCGCTGCCCGTCGTCCGCCAGTTCATCGACGGGGTCCGGCCCAAGGCGATCGGCGCCGACGTCATCCGCTCGGTCACGCCCGGCCAGATGGTGATCAAGATCGTCAACGATCACCTCGTCGAGATGCTGGGCGGCACCGTCGCCGACCTCGACCTCAACGCCATCCCGCCGGTCGTGATCCTGATGGTCGGCCTGCAGGGCTCGGGCAAGACCACCTCGTCGGCCAAGATCGCCTATCGCCTCAGCCAGGGCCCGCAGGGCATGGCCGCCGAGTTCGGCGGCACCTTCGCCACCAAGCGCAGGGTCATGATGGCCTCGCTCGACACCCGCCGCCCGGCGGCGCAGCAGCAGCTGAAGATCCTGGGCGAACAGACCGGCGTGCCGACCCTGCCGATCGTGCCGCTCGAGATGCCGCTCGCCATCACGAGGCGCGCGCTCGAGGCGGCGCGGCGCGAAGGCTACGACGTCCTGATCCTCGACACCGCGGGCCGTCTGTCGATCGACGAAGAGCTGATGAAGGAGGTCGCCGACATCAGCGCGCTCTCCAAGCCGCAGGAGACGCTGCTCGTCGCCGACGCCATGACCGGTCAGGACGCGGTCAACGTCGCCAAGGCCTTCAACGATCGGCTGGCCGTGACCGGCATCGTGCTGACCCGGGTGGACGGCGATGCGCGCGGCGGCGCGGCGCTCTCCATGCGCGCCGTCACCGGCCGACCGGTCAAGCTGATCGGCGTCGGCGAGAAGTTCGACGCGCTGGAACCTTTCCATCCCGACCGCATCGCCAGCCGCATTCTCGGCATGGGCGACATCGTCTCGCTGGTCGAGCGCGCCGCCGAGACGATCGAGAAAGAGGACGCCGAAAAGCTTGCGGCCAAGGTCCGCAAGGGTCAGTTCGACATGGACGACCTGCTGAGCCAGCTCCGCCAGCTGCGCAAGATGGGTGGCCTGTCGGGCCTGATGGGCATGCTTCCCGGCGCCATGCAGGCCAAGGCCGCGATGTCCAAGGCCAAGATCGACGAGGGCCAGCTCAAGCGCCAGGAGGCTGTGATCCTCGCGATGACGCCCAAGGAACGGCGCAACCCCGACATCATCCATGCCTCGCGCAAGAAGCGCATCGCCAAGGGCTCGGGCGTGCAGGTGCAGGACGTCAACAAGCTGCTCAAGCAGCACGCCGACATGCTCAAGATGATGAAACGCGTCAACAAACTCGGAGAGAAGGGATTCATGCGCAGCCTCGGAGGCATGACGCCGCCGCCCGGCTTCCCGCGCTGAAATTTCGAAGGAGAAAGAATGCTTGCTATTCGTATGACCCGTCACGGCGCCAAGAAGCGGCCGTTCTTCCACATCGTCGTGGCCGATTCGCGCAGCCCGCGCGATGGCCGCTTCATCGAGAAGCTCGGCACCTACAACCCGCTGCTGCCGCGCGAGCACGCCCAGCGCATCACGCTCGACAAGGAGCGCATCGCGCACTGGTTGATGGTCGGCGCCCAGCCGTCGGACCGCGTCGCCAAGTTCCTGGCGCAGGCCGAGATGATGCAGCCGCGCGAGCGCCGCGAGCAGACCAAGAAGCCGCAGCCGCGCGCCAAGGCGCAGGAGCGTCTGAAGGCGGCCGCGGCCGCCGCCGCGGCACCGGCCGAGAGTGGCGAGAAGGAGGCTGCCGCGAGCTGATGAGCAGTGACCGCGTCCTGCTGGGCGTCGTGGCCGCGCCGCACGGAGTGCGCGGTCTGGTGCGCATCAGAAGCTTCACCGACGATCCGATGGCCATCGCCTCCTATGGCGAGCTTTCGGACGAGGCAGGGAAGACGCGGTACCGGGTCGAGGCATTGAGCACCGTCAAAGGTGCGGTGCTGGCCCGGGTCGAGGGCGTAGCCGATCGCAATGCCGCCGAGGCGATTCGAGGCTTGCGGCTCTATGTGGAGCGCGCGCGATTGCCGGCGACGGGCGAGCGGGAGTGGTACGAGGCGGACCTGATCGGTCTGCCGGCCGTCGGGACCGACGGCCGGGATTGGGGGAAGGTTATGGCCTTCCACGATTTCGGCGCGGGCCGGACGATGGAGGTCTCGGGAGGCACGGCGTCACGCCAGTCGGTGATGCTGCCTTTTACCGACGATGCGGTGCCCGAGGTCGACGTCGAAGGCGGCAAAGTCGTGGTCGATCCGCCGGCAGGGTTGCTGGCGGGAGGCAGTGAGAAGGAGGCGTAGGACCAACGTGTGGCGCGCTGTGGCGCTGACGCTCTTCCCGGGGATGTTTCCGGGCCCGCTCGGCGAGAGCCTGGCCGGCAAGGCGCTGAAGGAAGGCGTGTGGTCGCTGGAGGCGGTCGACATCAGGCGGTTCGCCAAGGACCGCCACGGAACGGTCGACGACGCCCCCTTCGGGGGCGGCGCCGGCATGGTGATGAAGCCCGACGTGCTGTCGGCGGCGATCGAGGCGGTCGCTCGGCCGGGAGTGCCGAAGGTTCTGCTTTCTCCCCGAGGCGCGCCCTTCACCCAGGCGCGCGGACGGGAGCTGGCGCAAGGTCCGGGCGTGGTGCTGGTATGCGGGCGGTTCGAGGGCGTCGACGAGCGCGTCATCGAGGCCCAGGCGTTGGAGGAGATATCGGTCGGTGATTTCGTGCTTGCGGGCGGCGAGATCGCGGCCATGGCGATGATGGATTGCTGCGTGCGGCTGCTGCCCGGCGTGATGGGCGAGCCGCTGTCGGGCAACGAGGAGAGTTTCGAGGACGGATTGCTGGAGTATCCGCACTACACGAGACCCGCGAGCTGGGTCGGCCCCGACGGCACTGAACGCCGCGTGCCGGAGATCCTGGTCTCGGGCCACCATGGCAAGGTCGCGGAGTGGCGGAGGCGACAGCAGGAAGAGATTACGCGGCGACGGCGGCCCGATCTGTGGGTGCAGCGCACCGCGAGGACGAACGAAGAGAAGTGACGAAAGGATGGATGCGATGAACATTCTCGATACGCTGGCCCAGGCCCAGATGGACAAGGTGACGGCCGAGCGGCCGGTGCCGCGTTTCGAACCCGGCGATACGCTCCGCGTGCACGTCAAGGTTCAGGAAGGCAACCGCGAGCGCATTCAGGTCTACGAAGGCCTGTGCATCGGCCGCAAGAACGACGGCATCAATTCGTCGTTCACGGTGCGCAAGATCTCGTTCGGCGAGGGCGTCGAACGCGTGTTCCCGCTCTACAGCCCGGGCATCTGGGAGATCGAGGTCGTCCGCAAGGGCGTCGTGCGCCGCGCCAAGCTCTATTACCTGCGCGACCTGCGCGGCAAGGCGAGCCGCATTGCCGAGGACGTCGAGGCCCAGCGCGAGCTGGTCGCCGAGCAGGCCGACGAGAGCAAGCGTCCGCGGCGCGAGAAGCTCAAGAAGGAAAAGCCCAGGGACGACAAGAACGTGCGCGCCGCCAAGGGCGGCGGAAGGAAGTAGGCGACCATGGCGTTCCGCAAGAAGTCGGCCACGCCGCCGCCCCCGCCTCCGCCGCCGCGGACACTGTTCGAGAAGATCTGGGATGCTCACGTCGTCCATCGCCAGGACGACGGCACGTGCGTCATCTACATCGACCGTCATCTCGTCCACGAGGTGACCAGCCCGCAGGCCTTCGAAGGACTGCGCATGGCCGGCCGGCCGGTGCGCCGACCCGACGCCACGATCGCCGTCGCCGACCACAACACGCCGACCACGCCGGTCGGCGAGGGCGGCATGGACGAGGAATCGCGCATCCAGGTCGAGACGCTGGAGAAGAACGTCGCCGATTTCGGCGTGCCGTACTTCGACATGAACGATGCCCGCCGCGGCATCGTGCACGTGATCGGCCCCGAGCAGGGACTGACCTTGCCTGGCATGACGATCGTCTGTGGTGACAGCCATACCTCGACGCACGGCGCCTTCGGGGCGCTGGCCTTCGGCATCGGCACCTCCGAGGTCGAGCATGTGCTCGCCACGCAGACGTTGATCCAGAAGCCTGCCAAGAACATGCGCGTGGCGGTCGAGGGCAGCCTGCCGCTCGGCGTCACCGCCAAGGACGTGATCCTGGCCATCATCGGCAAGCTCGGCACGGCCGGGGGCACCGGCTACGTGGTCGAGTATGCCGGCCGCGCCATCCGCGAGATGACGATGGAAGGCCGCATGACGGTCTGCAACATGTCGATCGAGGCGGGCGCCCGGGCCGGCCTGATCGCGCCGGACGACACGACCTTCAAATACCTCGCCGGCCGGCCCTATGCGCCCGGCGGCGGTTCGTGGGACCTGGCGCTCGGCCAATGGCGGCGCCTGCCGAGCGACAAGGGTGCGCATTTCGACACCCAGCTCGACCTGCTGGCCTCCGACATCCCACCGATGGTGACCTGGGGTACCAGCCCGCAGGATGCGCTGCCGATCACCGAGGTCATTCCCGACCCGGCCAACGCGCCGGATGAGAATCGCCGCGAAGCGTGGACGCGTTCGCTCGCCTACATGGGCCTGACGCCGGGGACCAAGCTCGTCGACGTGCCGATCGACCGCGTGTTCATCGGCTCGTGCACCAACGGCCGGATCGAGGACCTGCGCGCTGCCGCCGAGATCGCGCGCGGCCGCAAGGTCGCGGCCAACGTGTCGGCCATGGTCGTGCCGGGCTCGGGCCTGGTGAAGGCCGAAGCCGAGAAGGAAGGTCTCGACAAGATCTTCCTCGAAGCCGGCTTCGAATGGCGCATCCAGGGCTGCTCGATGTGCCTCGCCATGAACGCCGACCGGCTCGAGCCGGGCCAGCGCTGCGCCTCGACCTCGAACCGCAACTTCGAGGGACGCCAGGGCCGCGGTGGACGCACCCATCTGGTCAGCCCGGCGATGGCAGCAGCCGCCGCCATCAAGGGCACTCTCGCCGACGTGCGCGACTACCAGTAGGGACGTCGCGCCGAACAGCGCCATGATCTGGGCGATAGCCTCGTGATAAGGTCCTCCTGACGACTTCGTCAGGAGATCGAAATGCCAAGTGTGCCGACCTCGGGCTCCGTCCCGCCGCCTCCGCCGGTCTGGGAGGCCCAGCCGCCGGAGACGACGCAGCGCTATGCCGGCTTCTGGCTCCGGGTCGCGGCGGCGATCGTCGACGGCATCGCCCTCTGGATCGTCTGGTCGATCATCCTCCTGGTTCTTCCCGGCGAGACCGTGGCGCCCGTGCCGGAGGACCCGGATTTCGAGGTCTTGATCGACTATCTCAACACCCTGGTCCCACCGCGTCAGATGATCGTCTATGCCGCGATCGTATTGGCCTACTACGCCTTCCAGGAAAGCTCTTCGGCGCAGGCGACCCTCGGCAAGCGCATGCTGGGCATCCGCGTTGCGACCGAAAGCGGGGCACGCCTCAGCCTCGTGACCGCCTCGCTTCGCTCCTGGCCGGTGTGGCTGCCCTCGCTCGCCGCCGTCGCCGGGTTCGGCGTCAGCACGCTGGTCGGCCTGATTGCCTTCGTTTCCTGCATCGCCGTCGCCTTTTCGGTGCGAAAGCAGGGCTTGCACGACAAAATGGCGGGAGCGGTGCTGACCCGACGTTAGGCATCGGGCGGCTTGACCGGGGGGGCAAAAGTCCGTTTATTCCGGCGTTTCGCGAGGGCTCCATGGAAAAATTCACGACGTTGAGCGGTGTCGCCGCTCCGCTGCCGATGGTCAATATCGACACCGATATGATCATCCCCAAGAACTTCCTTAAGACCATCAAGCGCACCGGCCTCAAGGACGGGCTGTTCTACGAGATGCGCTGGACGGCCGACGGTCAGAAGAAGGATTTCATCCTCGACCAGCCGGCCTATCAGAACGCCAAGATCATCGTCGCCGGCCCCAACTTCGGCTGCGGCTCGAGCCGCGAACATGCGCCATGGGCGCTGCTCGACTTCGGCATCCGCTGCATCATCTCCGAGGATTTTGCCGACATCTTCTACAACAACTGCTTCAAGAACGGCATCCTGCCGATCAAGGTGCCGAAGGAGATCATCGACAAGCTGATGGACGATGCGAGCCGCGGCTCCAACGCCATCATCGAGGTCGATCTCGAGAAGCAGGAGATCAAGGGACCCGACGGTGGCACGGTGCATTTCGACATCGATCCCTTCCGCAAGCACTGCCTGCTGAACGGCCTCGACGATATCGGGCTGACCATGGAGAAGAAGTCGGAGATCGACGACTTCGAGTCGCGCCAGAAGGAAGCACAGCCGTGGCTGCACGCCGCGTCCTGACGATCGACCGTTAGCGAGAGAAAGAAGACAATGGCGTCCAATCGCAATCTGCTGGTGCTGCCAGGCGACGGCATCGGCCCCGAAGTCATGAATGAAGTGCGCAAGATCATCGCCTGGATGGGCAGCAAGCGCGCGGTCGGTTTCGACATCAAGGAAGACGTGGTTGGCGGCGCCGCCCTCGACAAGCACGGCGTGCCGCTCTCAGACGACACCATGAAGACGGCGCTCGAGGCCGACGCGGTGCTGTTCGGCTCGGTCGGCGGGCCGAAGTGGGACAACGTCGAATTCAACAAGAAACCCGAGCGCGGCCTGCTGCGCCTGCGCAAGGAGATGGACCTTTTCGCCAACCTGCGGCCGGCCAAGGTGTTCGACGCGCTGATCGATGCCAGCTCGCTCAAGCCCGAGATCGTCAAGGGCCTCGACATCATGATCATCCGCGAACTGACCAGCGGCGTCTATTTCGGCGAGCCGCGCGGTCGGCACACCAATGCCCAGGGCGAGGTCGAGGCGTTCGACACCCAGCGCTATACCGCGGGCGAGATCCGCCGTGTCTGCGCCGTCGCCTTCGAGCTGGCGCGCAAGCGCAAGAACAAGGTGATGTCGTCGGAGAAGGCCAACGTCATGCATACCGGCGTGCTGTGGCGCGAGGAAGCGGCCAAGCTGCACAAGGAAAAGTACTCGGACGTGAAGCTCGAGCACATGTACGCCGATGCGCTCGCCATGCAGCTCCTGCGTGCACCGAGCCAGTTCGACGTCATCGTCACCGACAACCTGTTCGGCGACATCCTGTCCGACGAGGCTTCGATGCTGACCGGCTCGCTCGGCATGCTGCCCTCGGCCTCGCTCGGCACGCAGGACGCCACCGGCCGTCGCAAGGCGCTGTACGAACCGATCCACGGCAGCGCTCCCGACATCGCGGGCAAGGGCCTGGCCAACCCGCTGGCCGAGACGCTCTCATACGCCATGATGCTTCGCTACTCCTTCGACCTCGGCAAGGAAGCCGATCTGGTCGAGACCGCCGTCGAGAACGTGCTGAAGGCAGGCTATCGCACCGCCGATCTCCTGGCCGGCGGCAAGGCCGACGGCGTGAAGAAGGTCGGCACCCAGGAGATGGGTGACGCCATCGTCAAGGAGCTCGACCGCCTGACCTGACGGTCAGCGGTCAGCGTCGACGGCGCGATCGAGCGCCGCCACGAACGACTTCATGTCGGCCGGCGCAACGTCGCTCACGGCCCGCAGTTCGAAGCCGCCATGACGCCATTCGGCCAGCGCGAACCCGTCGCGCTGGATGACGCTGGCCGCCACGTCGCCCGACGATGTCGCAGGCCACGCCGTGAGCGCGATCCAGTGCCGATTGCGGCGATAGACCATCACCGCAACCTTGCGGCCGTCGACGAGGTCGAGCCGGCCGCCAGCCAGCGGGAAGCCCGCCGTCGTAAGATCGTGCACCGGCGGCGCATAGTCGATGCGCCCGGCGAACCACGGCTTGACGGTGTGGCGATCCGACGAGGCGACCTCGACCGGATGATCGCTCATGGCCATGCGCAGGTAGCCCGCCATGAGAGCATCGGTCTCGCGGCCGCTCTGGCCGACCAGGGTCGCCCCGAGCCAGCCGATGCCGAGGGCGGCAACGAGGCTCGCCGCCACGGCCATCCAGCGCAGGCGCTCGCGCGGGCGGCCGCCGATCGCCCGAAGATCGCGCTCGATCCTGGCGCGCAGGAGATCGGGCGCGCGTTCGCCCGGCAGGTCGCGCATCAGGTGGCTCATCACCCGCGTCTCATCCAGGCGATGGCGACAGTCCGGGCATAGCTGCAGGGCGCGCTCGAACTCGGCGCTTTCGGCGACCGACAGTTCGCCATCGACGTAGGCGCCGACCATCGCCTCACATGTCGGGCAGTCCATGGTCTCTCCTTTCCAGGTGGCCGCGCAGCCCGGCTGCCAGTTTTTCCCGTGCCCGCGCCAATCGGGACATCACGGTGCCGATCGGCAGATGGAGCACCATCGCGATGCGCTTGTACGAAAGGTCCTCGATCTCGCGCAGGACGAGGACCTCGCGCGCCTCGGCCGGCAGTGCGGCAAGCGCCGCCGCGATCTGGCGCCGCCTGTCGCCGGCAAGCGCACTCTGCTCCGGATCGGGGCCGTCGCCGGCGCGATCCTCGATCTCCTCGAGCGGCACTTTCTCGGCCGCATGGCGGCCGGCAAGGTCGAGCCAGGTGTTGCGCACGATGCGCAGCAGCCACGGCTTGGCGTTCTCGCCACGAAAGGAGTGGAAGTAGCGCAGTGCACGCAACATCGCCTCCTGTGCGACATCCTGCGCCTGCACCGGATCGCGCGTCAGCCAGCGCGCATAGCCGTAGGCCGCATCGAGATGCGGCAGCATGACGGCGCGAAAGCGGTCGACCGTGCCGGCATCGGGTTTCGGCGCATCCGACATGCAACGCATAGGACAGGAATACCGGCCGACAGTCGATTTTATTCCATGCCCGAATACCTCGGAATAACGGCGGCGCCACAGCGGTAGTCCCTGCGACTTCATTGCGGAGGACTGTCATCATGCTGCAATCGGATCGTCGCGATTTCCTGAGACTCGCCGGCCTCGCCGGCGTCGCCTTCACCGCCGGCCTGTTCCCCGGCAAACCCGCCCGGGCGCAGGCCAACGACTTCCACTTCGTTCAGTTCTCCGACACCCATTGGGGTTACACCGGGCCGGCTAATCCCGATGCCGAGCACACGCTCGAGAAGGCCGTGGCGACCGTGAACGGCCTGGAGCGCCAGCCCGACCTGATCGTCTTCACCGGCGATCTAACCCACACCACCGACGATGCGGGGCTGCGCCGCGCGCGCATGAAAAAGTTCCGCGAGATCGTCTCTGCACTCACCGTCAAGGACGTGCGCTTCATGCCGGGCGAGCACGACGCCTCGCTCGACAAGGGCGAGGCCTACAAGGAATTCTTCGGCGCCACGCACTACACGTTCGACCACAAGGGCGTGCACTTCATCGCTCTCGACAATGTCTCCGACCCGGCCGCCAAGCTGGGCGACGAGCAGCTCGCCTGGCTCGCCGCCGACCTCAAGCAACGCAAGACCGACGATCGCATCGTCGTGATGACACACCGGCCGTTGTTCGAGCTGCAGCCCAGCTGGGACTGGACCACCGCCGACGGCGCCAAGGCGATCGAGCTTCTGATGCCCTATCGCAACGTCGTGGTGTTCTACGGTCACATCCACCAGGAGCATCACCACATGACCGGGCATATCGCCCATCATGCGGCGAAGTCCCTGATCTTTGCCCTGCCCGAGCCGGGCTCGCAGCCCAAGCGGGCGCCGCTTGCCTACGACGCGGCGATGCCGGGCAAAGGTTTGGGAACGCGCGACGTCGCCGTGAGCGACAAGGTCACGCTGGTCGAACTGCCGGTGACGCGGAGCTGACCATGTATCGCAGGACGATGGTCGCGCTGCTCGCCGGCAGCGCCCTGGGAGCCGTGCGCCTCGCCGCCGAGACGCCGGCAGAAATCCGCATCAGCGCCAAGAAGTTCGAGTTTCACCCCAACAAGGTGACGGCCAAGGCCGGCCAGCCGGTCGTGCTGGTGCTGACATCGATGGACCGCATCCACGGTTTCAAGATGCCCGACCTGGGCGTGCGCACCGAGATCGTGCCGGGCCAGGAGACGCGCGTTTCGCTGCTGCCGACCAAGGCCGGCAGCTTCACCTTCTTCTGCGATGTCTTCTGTGGCGACGGCCACGAGGACATGGATGGGACGCTGATCGTCGAAGCCTGAGGCTGGAGCATGATGGGTCCAGCTGGACCCGTCATGCCGCCGGCAACACGCATCGCCCATTCGCACTACGGCTACTTGCGCAGCGAGCCCAGCACGCCGCGCAGGATCGATGCGCCGTCCTTGAACACCGCCCTGGTCACTTCACGGACCAGGACATTGGTCACGGTTCGCGCCGCCGTCTTGGCAACCGTCGTACTGATGGAATCGCTGCGGCTCGTGGGAGGCCGCGGCGATTTCGGCTCGGCCGGGATGCGCGGCGAACTGGTGCGTGCCCGCGGCTTTGGCGGCGCCTCTTCCTGCTCCGTCTGCGGGATCCGGGTCCGCCCCCACGGGCCCGAACTCACCGGCGGCGGCGCATCGTACTGGCCGCGGCGGCTCGGCGACGACCCTGCCTGAGTCTCTTCATGCTCGACCTGACCGGCGCCGGCCCGGCCGTTCAGCACCTCGTAGGCCGATTCGCGGTCGACCGTTCGGTCGTATTTGCCGGCAAGCGGGCTCGTCTTCAAGGCTGCCGCCCGCTCGGCATCGGTGGCCGGGCCGATGCGGCCGCGCGGCGGCGCGATGAGGCATCGCTCGACCGGCTCGGGCACGCCCTTGGCGTCGAGGAACGAGACGAGCGCCTCGCCGACGCCCAGCTCGAGGATGGTTTCCGCGGCATTGAGCTTCTTGTTCGGCCGGAATGTCTCGGCGGCGGTCCTCACCGCCTTCTGGTCCTTCGGCGTGAAGGCACGCAGCGCATGCTGCACGCGATTGCCGAGCTGGCCCAGAACCGACTCCGGAATGTCGAGAGGGTTCTGGGTGATGAAGTAGACGCCGACGCCCTTGGAGCGGATCAGGCGTACGACCTGCTCGATCTTGTCGAGAAGCGCCTTGGGCGCGTCGTCGAACAGAAGATGTGCCTCATCGAAGAAGAAGACGAACTTGGGCCGGTCGGCATCGCCGATCTCGGGCATCACTTCGAACAGCTCCGACAGCAGCCACAACAGGAACGTGGCGTAGAGGCGGGGACTCTGCATCAGCTTGTCGGCGGCAAGGATGTTGATGTAGCCCGCACCCGCGCCGTCCCTGCCGATCATGTCCTTGAGGTCGAGCGCCGGCTCGCCGAAGAAGCGTTCGCCGCCCTGTTGTTCCAGCGTCAGCAGCGCGCGCTGGATCGTGCCGACGGTCTGCTTGCTGACGTTGCCGTACTTGGTGGTGAGCGAGCCGGCGTTTTCGGCGGTCCATTGCAGCATCGATTGCAGGTCCTTGAAGTCGAGCAGCAGCAGGCCCTGCTCGTCGGCGACCTTGAAGACGATGTTCAGGACGCCTTCCTGCGTAGCGTTGAGCTGCAGCAGGCGGGCCATCAGGACGGGGCCGATTTCGGTCACCGTGGTGCGCACCGGGTGGCCCTTTTCCCCGAACAGGTCCCAGTAGATCGTCGGGAATGCGCGACCGGCATAGGCTTCGATCTTGAGCTGCTTGGCCCGCTCGATGGCGCGCGGATTATCGCCGCCGATCTGGCCGACGCCCGACAGGTCGCCTTTGACGTCGGCCATGAAGACCGGAACGCCGTAGGCGGAGAAGCCCTCGGCGATCGTCTGCAGGGTCACGGTCTTGCCGGTGCCGGTGGCGCCAGCGATCAGTCCGTGCCGGTTGGCATATTTCAGGAGCAGGAACTGGTCGGCGTCGCTCGTTCCCACGAAGATCGCCGTATCGTTGCTCATGCCGTCTCCATCGGTCGCATATTCGACTTTAGCCAAAGTTGTGGAGCCATAGTAGGCTGGCGGCATGACTCTCCCGCGCCTTCAGCTATCCGTAATCGGCGATGAAATCGGCCCGTCCCTGGACGAAATGATCTCCTTCGCCCACGAACACGGCTTGCAGCGGCTCGACATGCGCACCGTGGGCGGGCGCAACCTGCTCAGCATGAAGGCCGACGAGGTCATCCATATCAGTCGGACGCTCGAGAAGGCCGGGATCAGCGTGCCGGCCTTCGTCTCGCCGGCTTTCAAGTGGAAAGCGCCTGGAAAAGCGGCCAGCGGCGGCGGCAAGGTCGATTTCGCCTTCGACCCCCTGGAGTGCCCGGCCGAGGATTGGGTGGTCCATGCCATGCAGATCGCCGTGATCCTGGGCGCACCCCACATGCGGATTTTCAGCTATCTCCGCTATGGCGGCTTCCGGCCTGCCGATCTCGGCAAGCTGACGAAGCAGCTCGTCAAGCTGCTGGGCCTTGCCAGCCACTACGACGTCACGCTGCAGCTCGAGAACGAACCGGTCTGCAATGTCGGCAACATCGCCGAGCTGGCCGCCTTCTTCGTGGCCGACGAGAAGCGCCCCACCGGAGCCGCTGCCGACGAGGAGGAAGATTTCGACGAGGATACGCAGCCGAAGCTGCGCTACCTGCGACCCCTCGTCGACATCGCCAACGCCTGGTCGACCGGCGAACGTCCGAGCGACGCCGATATCGCCACTCTCGCCCCGTTCACCACGGCCATCCATCTCAAGGACCGCGACCTTGCAGCAAGACGCACGGTCCCGCTGGGCGACGGCGACGTACCGTGGCCGGCCGAGCTCAAGCGGCTGCTGAGCGGCGTCGCCGCCAAGGAAGTGCTGGCCAGCATCGAGACCCACTGCCCGCAGGACGGGCGCAACGCCACCGCGCGCTCGTTGATCGGCCTGCGTCGGATCGCCGACGAGATCGGCGTCGAGATCGTCTGAGGGGAACTCGATGCGCTCCTTCTCGTTCGTGACGGTCGACGTTTTCACCGACCGGCGCTTCGGCGGCAATCCGTTGGCGGTGTTTCCCGACGCCGAGGGCCTCGGCGACGACGAGATGCAGTCGCTGGCCGCCGAGTTCAATCTCAGCGAGACGACGTTCGTGCTGCCGCCGGCCGACCCCGCGAACAGCGCGCGCGTCCGCATCTTCAACCGTACCGCCGAGATGCCGTTCGCCGGCCACCCCAATGTCGGCACCGGCTGGGTGCTGGCCGGCCTCGGCCGCGCCCGCGAGGGCCTGCTGCGCTTCGAGGAGATCGCCGGCCTAGTCGAAGTCCGCGCTGATGACGCCGGCACGGTCACCATCGCCGCCCCGCAGCCGCTGTCGCTCGCCGAGGAGATGCCGGCAGACCTGGTGGCCGGATGTGTCGGCATCGACGTGAGCGAGGTCCTCGTTTCCGCCCACCGCCCGGTCGTTGCATCGGTCGGCAATTCCTTCGTCATCGCCGAGGTCATGCCCGGCGCATTGACGCGGGCCGCTCCCGACCTGTCGCGCTTCAAGGCGGCCCATGAAGTCTTTCCGTTTCTCGGTCCGCGCCGGTTGCCGCTTTATCTCTACGCTCACGCCGGCGAGAGCGTAGAGGGGACACGGCTCCGCGCCCGCATGTTCTCGCCGCTGTCCGGCACGATCGAAGACGCCGCCACCGGCAGCGCGGCGACGCCTCTGGCCGCATTGCTGCTGTCGCTCGGCACGGCCGACAAGGCGCGCTACGCGATCACCCAGGGCGTCGAGATGGGCCGGCCGAGCCTGCTTGCCTGCACGGCCTGGCGTGCGCCGGACGGCTTCCGCGCCAGCGTTGGCGGTGGATGCGTGCCGGTGCTGAAGGGTGAGATTTCGCTATAGCGCGCGCAGCGACTTGATGTTGGCGGCGTACTTGTCGGGCCCGCCGGCGAACACGGCGGTGCCGGCCACCAGAGCGTCGGCACCGGCCTCGATGCAGCGCCTGGCGGTCTCGGCGTTGACGCCGCCGTCGACCTCGAGGTCGATCGGCTTGCCCAGTGCATCGATCGCCTTGCGCAGCGCCACGATCTTGGCGAGCTGGCTTTCGATGAAGGCCTGGCCGCCGAAGCCAGGATTGACGCTCATCACCAGCACCAGGTCGAGATCGCCCAGCACGTTCTCGATGGCGGCGAGCGGCGTCGCCGGATTGAGCACGCAGCCCGCTCTTTTGCCGAAGCTCTTGATGAGCTGGATGGTGCGATGGGCGTGCGGCCCGGCCTCGGGGTGAAAGGATATCGTGTCGGCGCCGGCCTCGGCGAAAGCCGGCACCAGCGGGTCGACCGGCGTAACCATGAGATGACAGTCGAACGGCAGCTTGCTGTGCGGCCTGAGCGCCTTCACCACGATCGGGCCGATCGTGAGATTGGGCACGAAGTGGTTGTCCATGACATCGACATGGATCCAGTCGGCGCCGGCCGCCGTCACCGCCTCGATCTCGCGGCCCAGGGCAGCGAAATCGGCCGACAGGATCGAGGGAGCGATGCGGACCGGCTGTTGCGGCATGGCCGTCAGGTACCGGGCCGAGTCGGCGCTTCCCAGCCCTTGCGGCGGAAAGGATGCGCCGGGAAGGTGCCGAGCGGCTTGAACTCCTCGGAGAAGAAGCCGAGTTCCTCGAGGGCGAGCTTCAGCGACCGCTGCGCCGGATGGCCCTCGACCTCGGCATAGAACTGCGCCTGCTCGAACTGCGCCCCCGACAGGTAGCTCTCGAGCTTGACGATGTTGATGCCGTTGGTGGCGAAGCCGCCCAGCGCCTTGTAGAGCGCCGCGGGCACGCTCTTCACCCGGAACAGGAAGGCCGACATGCACTGCACGGTGCGCCAGTCGGGCTGGGCCTCATCGCGCGAGAACACCAGCATGCGCGTGGTGTTGTGGTCGGCATCCTCGATGTTGCGCGCCAGCACCTTCAGGTCGTAGATCCGCGCTGCCAGCGAGGAGGCGATGGCGCCGACGCTCTTGTCGCCGTCTTCGGCGATCTCACGGGCCGCACCCGCCGTATCGCCATGGACCAGCGGCGTGTAGCGATGTCGCTTCAGGAAGTTGCGGCATTGCGCCAGCGCCTGGACATGGCTCTTCACCGTCTTGATCGACTTCAGGGTGGCGCCAGGCAGCGCCACGAGGCAATGCTCGACCCGCTGGAAATGCTCGGCGACGATCTTGAGCCTGGTGTGGGGCAGAAGGCTGTGCAGGTCGGCGACGCGGCCGGCGATCGAGTTCTCGACCGGAATCATCGCCAGCTCCGCCTTGCCGGCCTGGACCGCGGCCATCGCCGTCTCGAAGGTCGGGCAAGGCAGGGTCGTCATGTAGGGAAAGGCCGAGCGGCAGGCCATGTCGGAATTGGCTCCGGCTTCGCCCTGGAAGGCGATGGTGTTGCTCGCCGTATTGCCCCGGCTTGTCCGCCCCTTTGCCATCTCGTCGATCCCCCGAATCCAAGCCTCACGCGCTACGTCGGCGGGTTGTTTCGCCCGCCGGATCAGCCACGTCAATCGCCCGGCGCGATTGCGCCGAAGAGCGAAAAACCCCGCAAAATCCGACACTTGCGACGTTCCGCCGCGCGAGCGCGCAGCCGTGATCGGATACTACTGGCCGCACTGAGGGCGTGCTACAGCAACGTCCGGAACTTCAGGCGTTTCGGGATCCGACTATGGCCAGTTTCAACACGGTTGCGGGCTGCGTTCTGGCCTCGGCGCTGTTCGCAATGGTGGTGGGCAAGGTCTCCAACGCCCTGGTCCATCCGCACAAGCTCGACAAGCCGGCGATCGCGGTATCCGACGAGGCGCCGCAGACGGCCGCCGCTGGCGCGCCTGCGCAGGAACTGCCGCCGATCGGACCCAAGCTGGCCGGCGCCAACGTCGATGCGGGCAAGGCGATCTTCCAGAAGCAGTGCTTCACCTGCCATACCGTGGACAAGGGCGGCCCGAACAAGGTCGGACCCAACCTGTGGGACATCGTCGGCCGCAAGAAAGCGAGCCATGAAGGCTTCAGCTACTCGTCGGCGATGCAGGGCAAGGGCGGCGACTGGACGTACGAAGACATCGACCACATGGTCTTCAAGCCGACCGCCTACGTGAAGGGCACCAAGATGGCGTTCGCCGGTCTTCCCAAGGAGCAGGAGCGGGCTGACGTGATCGCCTACCTGCGGACCATGGCAGCTTCGCCCAAGCCGCTGCCCTGAGGCCTGAGGCAACGAGATGGCCGGGTCGGTTCCCGCCGAGCTGGTCGCTCTGTCCCAACGTCTCGCCGACGCGGCGCGACCGATCGCCAGGCGCTACTTCCGCACCGCCGTCGCGGTCGACGACAAGACCGACGAGAGCCCCGTCACCATCGCCGACCGCGAGGCCGAGACAGCGATGCGCGCGCTGCTCACCGAGCACGTGCCGCAACACGGTGTGTTCGGCGAAGAGCACGGCGCGGTGCGCACTGATGCCGACTACGTCTGGGTGCTCGATCCGATCGACGGCACCAAGGCCTTCATCACCGGATTGCCGATCTTCGGCACGCTGATCGCACTGCTGCATCACGGCAAGCCCGTCCTTGGCATCATCGACCAGCCGATCCTGGGCGAGCGCTGGCTCGGCGTCGCCGGCGAACGCTCGACGTTCAACGGCCAGGCGATCGGTGTGCGCGCCTGTGCCGATCTCGCGAATGCCTACATGTATTCGACGGCGCCGATCATGTTCCCCGGCGAATGGGAGAAGCGTCACGCCGCGTTGACCCAAAGGGTGAAGCTCTTTCGCTGGGGCGGCGACTGTTATGCCTACGGGCTGCTGGCTTCGGGCCATGTCGATCTGGTGGTCGAGAATTCCCTGAAGCTCTACGACTTCGCGGCTCTCGTTCCCGTCGTCAAAGGTGCCGGCGGACTGATAACCGACTGGCAGGGCGGCGAGCTCGACATGAAATCCGACGGGTCGGTGTTGGCGGCGGGCGATCGCGCCGTCCATCGCGCCGCTTCGGCCGTGCTGGCCGGCGACGATTCCGGCGCGCCGCAGAAGCGCCGCCAGCTCGGTTGATGCAAGGTCTGTCGCAGCCTGGGTCTAAACCGCCTTCCAGGTCTCGCGGTCGATGTCGTACCAGACGATGTCGGTGAATTCCCTGTAGTCGACGCGGCGTCGGTAGGTGAGGCCGAGCCGCTTCATCACCGCCTGCGAGGCGAGATTGTCGGGCAGCGTGATGGCGAAGATCAGGTCGAGCATCAGCGTGTCGAAGCCGAGGGCAAGTGCTGCGCGCGCGACCTCCGTGGCATAGCCGTGGCCCCACGCATCGGGATGCAGTGCCCAAAGCACCTCGGTAGCGGCGAACTCCGGCACGAAATTCAGGCCGCCATGGCCGATCAGCCTGTCGCCGAGGAAGACGCCCCACGGCGCGTACCGCCGCTCCCGCCAGGCCGCGGCGAAGCGCCCGATCGTGCCGCGCACGGCCTCTACCGGCTCGCCCGCCACCGGCGGCAGCCATCTGGCGACCTCGGGATGGCAGCGCACGGCGGCATAGGCTTCGGCGTCGCCGGCCACCAGGGGCCGCAGGCGAAGCCGCTCGGTCTGGAGCGTGGTCATCTTTACAGAACTTTACACTGCCGAGAGGGAGGCGAAACGGTCGTGCTCCATATCACCGTCACGGGGAACCTCAACCCCATGCAAAGGAGAGTAAGATGGCAACCGACATCACGCTGAATGGCCGCCGCAGGAACCTCACGGCAATCATGGCCGCCCTGCTGGCCGGCAGCATCGCCGCCACCGCCGGTGGCGCTGCCTATGCCAAGGGTGACGGCCAGGCGGACCCGGCCAAGTTCCAGCAGCGCATCGAGAAGCGCGTGGACAAGGCGCTGGGCAGCACCGACGCCACGACCGACCAGAAGAAGAAGGTCACGGAGATCCTGCAGACCGCCTTCAAGGACATGAAGGGCTTCCACAACCAGCGCGTCGAGAACCGCAAGGCCATGGAAGCGGCGATGCAGGCGCCGACCATCGATGCGGCGAGGATCGAGCAGATCCGCGCCGAGCAGATGAAGATCGCCGACACGAGCTCCAAGCGCTTCACCCAGGCGCTGGTCGACGCCGGCAACGTGCTGAATGCCTCGCAGCGCCAGGCCTTCTTCAAGAGCTGGAACGAGCGCCGCTGGCATCGCGGCTAGAGCCCACGGATGACATCGAGGGTGCGGCGGCACGATACTGAGGCGATGGCCGAGCGCATCCTGATGATCGACGACGACAGCCGCCTCGCCGGGATGGTCTCCGACTATCTCGGCGGGGCGGGCTTTCGTTTGACCATCGCCGGAACCGCGCGCGACGGCGAGGCGATGCTGAAGCGCGAGACCTTCGACGCCATCATCCTCGACCTTATGCTGCCCGACGCCGACGGCCTCGATCTCTGCCGCCGGCTGCGCACCGTGAGCGACCTGCCGATCCTGATGCTGACGGCACGTGGCGAGCCGATGGACCGCGTGATCGGCCTCGAGGTTGGCGCTGACGACTATCTCGCGAAGCCCTTCGAACCGCGCGAGCTGCAGGCGCGCCTGCGCGCCATCCTGCGCCGCAAGGGTAGTTCCGCGAAAAGCGAAACACTGCATTTCGGCCGGCTCGAAATCGACAAGGGTGCACGCCTGGTGCGCGTCGACGGCGAGGATCGGACCATCACCTCCTACCAGTTCGCGCTCCTGCTGGCCCTGGCCGAACGGGCCGGGCGCGTGCTGTCGCGCGATGCGCTGATGGATCTGCTGAAGGGCGAGAAGCTGGAAGCCTTCGACCGCTCGGTCGACGTCCACATCTCACGCATTCGCGCCGCCATCGAGGACGATCCGAAGAAGCCGCGCCGCATCCTGACGATCCGCGGCGCGGGCTACGTGTTCGCGAAGGACCAGGACCGGTGACCTGAATTCCCCACCCTGACCAATGCAGCGCCTCTATCTCCAGTTCTACCTCACCATTCTCGTCGTGCTGGCGGTGTTCGTCGGCGCTGCCGCAGTGTTGTGGCGACTCGCCGACGACGATGCGCGGACGCCGCAGTATTTCGAGGTCGCGGCCGAACTCACCGGCGCGCTCCTGCCCGATCCCGATTCACCGATCATCGACCAGCAACGTGCAATAGAGATCCTGCATCGCAAGCTGCGCTTCGACATCGCCCTGTACCGGCCCGACGGCAGCCTGGTCGCCATGGCCGGCCGGCCAGCGCCGCGCTTCGACCCGACGCGGGCTCGTCAAGGCTGGCGGCGTGGTTCAAGCGGTCCGAACTTCACCCTGCAGCTTCCCGACGGTCGCTGGCTGGTCGCGCGCCAGGTGCGCGAGCGTACCAGTCCGACGTTCTGGATCACCGCGTTCCTGGCACTGGTGGCGCTGGCGGTCGCGGTCGGCGCTTATCCCGTAGTGCGCGGCCTCGGCCGACGGCTCGAGCGCCTGAAGGCCGGCGTAGAGCAGTTCGGCAACGACCTCGGGGCTCGCGTGAAGGTCGAGGGTCGCGACGAAGTCGCCGCCCTGGCGCAGAGCTTCAACCGCTCGGCCGAGCGCATCGAACAGCTCGTCGCCGCCCATCGCATGCTGCTCGCCAATTGCAGCCACGAACTGCGCACCCCGCTTGCCCGCATCGCCGTCGCAGCATCGCTTCTGGGCGACGGCGCCGACAGCAAGACCCGCGCATCGCTGAAGCGCGACGTCGAGGAGCTCGACCAGCTGATCGAGCAGATTCTCCTGGCCAGCCGACTGGAAGCTCTACCCACCCTGGAGCATCGTGAACCGGTCGATCTGCTGGCACTGGCCGCCGAGGAGGCCGCCCGTTTCGACCTCGACACCACCGGGCAGCCGGTCACCGTGTCGGGCGACCGCACGCTGCTGCGCCGGCTGATCCGCAATCTTCTGGAAAATGCGCGGCGCTATGGCGGCGACGGGCCGATCGAGGTCTCCGTCACCGTAGAGAACGCACGAGCAGTGCTCGAAGTCGCCGACCATGGGCCGGGCGTGCCGGCGGCGGAACGACAACGCATCTTCGAACCCTTCTATCGCCTCGCCGGCGGCAGCGAGGACGGCCGCGGCAGCGGGCTCGGCCTCGCCCTGGTGCTCGACATCGCCCGCCGTCATGGCGGCGACGCCGTTTGCCTGGCGGCGGACGGCGGCGGCAGTCGCTTCCGCATCGACCTTCCGGCCGCTAAAGATACGAGGTGAACGGACGTTTACCGGAGGAGCGGCCCCATGGATTTCGACATCCCTGCCGAGATTTCGGCGTACCTCAGGGAGCTCGACGCCTTCATCGAGCGCGAGATCCGGCCGCTGGAGCGCGAGAACGACAACATCCGTTTCTTCGACCATCGCCGCGAGCATGCCCGCACCGACTGGGACAATGACGGCCAGCCGCGCCACGAGTGGGAGGCGCTTCTGGCCGAGATGCGCCGCCGCGCCGACAAGGCCGGCCATCTGCGCTTCGGACTCCCGAAGGCGCTGGGCGGCAAGGACGGTTCAAATCTCGCCATGGCCATCATTCGTGAGCACCTCGCGCACAAGGGGCTCGGCCTGCACAACGACCTGCAGAACGAGAGCTCGATCGTCGGCAACTTTCCGGTCGCCCTGCTGCTGCACCGCTTCGGCACCAGGGAGCAGAAGGAGCGCTATCTCGAAGGCATGCTTACCGGCAAGGAGCGCATCGCCTTCGGCCTGACCGAGCCCAATCACGGTTCCGACGCCACCTTCATGGAAACCACCGCGGTGAAGCAGGGCTCCGACTGGGTGATCAACGGCATGAAGCGGTTCAACACCGGCATGCACACCGCGACGGTCGATTTGGTCTTCGCCCGGACGTCCGGCAAAGCCGGCGACGCGCGCGGCATCTCGGCCTTCCTGACGCCGGTCAAGTCGGAGGGCTTCAAGGTCGAGCACATGTGGTGGACCTTCAACATGCCGTCGGACCATGCCGAGGTGTCGCTGACCGACGTCAAGGTGCCGGCCTCGAGCATGCTGGGTGAGGAAGGCCGCGGCCTCGACATAGCCCAGACCTTCGTGCACGAGAACCGCATCCGCCAGGCCGCGTCGAGTCTCGGCGCCGCGCAGTACTGCATCGACATGTCGGTGGCCTACGCCCGGAACCGCAAGGTGTTCGGCAAGTCGCTGGCCGGGAACCAGGCGATCCAGTTCCCGCTCGCCGAGTTGCACACCGAAGCAGAGATGACGCGTGGCCTTGTCCGCAAGACCGCCTGGCATCTCGACCGGGAGCACCACATGAATGTCAGCGAGTGGGTGGCGATGTCCAACTACCGCGCCAATCGCCTGGTGTGCGACGCCGCCGACCGCGCCATCCAGGTGCACGGCGGCATCGGTTATTCCCGCCACACGCCATTCGAGCACATCTATCGCCATCATCGGCGCTATCGCATCACCGAGGGCTCGGAGGAGATCCAGATCCGCCGCGTGGCGGGGGCGCTGTTCGGATTCTGGGGAGCACAGAAGGCATCGACGGCGCCCAAGGAGTGAAGCCGTCAGCGAGGGACCAATTTCCCGTCATCCCGAGCGAAGCCGCCCAAAGGGCGGCGCAGTCGAGGGACCTCCTCTTGTCGACGCATCAACAGAAAAGGTCCCTCCACTTCGCCTCGCTACGCTCGGCTCCGGTCGGGATGACGGGAATGGGCCGCCATAGGCAGCAATGAAAAAACGCTTCACCGGCGATGCCATCATGTTCGGCACGGCGATGTTGCTGGGCTCGAGCTATCCGTTCGCCAAGGACGTGCTCGCCGTCATGAGCCCCCTGCTCTACAGCGCCTCGCGCTACCTGGTGGCCGCCGCCTTCCTGTTCGCCGCGGCAGCGTTGATGCGCAAGCCGGTCGCCCTGGCGCGGCGGGACTGGCTGCCCATGATCGTGCTGTCGCTGGTTGGAGTCGCCTTGTTCCAGGCCTCCTGGGGGTTGGCGATGGCACGCACGCCGCCGTCGGTCGGCTCGATCGTCATGACCACCACGACCGCCTTTTCCGCCATCCTCGCCTGGTTCGCCGGCCGACGCCTGCCTGCTCTGGGATGGCTCGGCATCGTCATCGCCTTCGCCGGCGTCGTCGTCGTGGTCAACAACTCGCTGACGCGTTTCACCATCTCTTTCGGCAGCCTGGACGGAACGCTGATCTGGATGCTGTCGGCCTTCGCCTGGGCGCTCTATGTCGAGCGCAGCGCGCCCTACAACCTGCGTCTGGGCGCCTTGCCGGTGATCGCCTGGACCACCCTGATCGGCTCGCTGATCCTGCTGCCCATCGCGCTGCTCTTCGATTCGCCGAGCGAATTCGCCCGCCTCGACGATCGTCTGTTGGGCTTCTGGCTCTACACCGCGATATTCCCCGTCGGCGTGGCCTTCCTTGGCCTGACAGCCGGACTGGAGCGCCTCGGGGTGAGCCGGGTCATGGTCTACATGTACCTGATTCCAGTGGCCGGCGTGGGCCTGTCGGCTGCCTTTTTCGGCGACCCGCTGACGCCAGCACGCGTGCTCGGCGGCCTGCTCGTGCTGCTGGGCGTCATTCTGACGCGCGTGGCGCTCGACCGTGCGGCGCGGGTTCCTGTATGAAACGGGCTGGCAACTTGGAGGACTTCCAATGGCCCGCCCGGCCGCCAGGAAAAAGGCTGCCCCCAAGGCAACCGTGACGCAGATGCTCACCACCCCCGGCTCGGGCGGTCGGCGGGCCTTCGTGTCGCGCGCCACCAAGGAGACGCGCATAGCCGCCGCGATCAACCTCGACGGCACCGGCAAATACGACATCAAGACCGGCATCGGCTTTCTCGACCATATGCTGGAGCAGCTGAGCCGCCACAGCCTGATCGACATCACGTTGCGCGCCGAGGGCGACCTGCACATCGACTACCACCACACCACGGAGGATTCGGGCATCGTGCTGGGTGAGTGCCTGACCAAGGCGCTGGGAGACCGCGCCGGCATCCGTCGCTATGGGGCCGCGCACATCCCGATGGACGAGACGCTGACCGAGGTGGCACTCGACGCTTCCAACCGGCCCTATCTGGTCTGGAAGGTGAATTTCTCCAAGCCCAAGCTCGGCACCATGGACACCGAGCTGTTCAAGGAGTGGTTCCAGGCCTTTGCCCAGCTCGGCGGGCTGACCTTGCATGTGTGGAACCACTACGGCGACAACAACCATCATATCGTCGAGAGCTGCTTCAAGGGGCTGGCGCGCGCGCTGCGCGTCGCGGTCGAGATCGACCCGCGCCAGACCACCGCGGTTCCCAGCACCAAGGGCGTTCTCTGAACGCAGTCCTATGACCGTTGCCATCGTCGATTACGGATCGGGCAACCTCCGCTCCGCCGCCAAGGCCATCGAGCGCGCCGCCCGCGAGACCGGTGCGGACGACCGCGTGCTGGTGACTTCCGACCCGCGCGAAGTGGCGAATGCCGACCGCATCGTGCTGCCGGGCGTCGGTGCCTTCGCCGACTGCCGCGCCGGCCTCTATGGCGTGCCGGGCATGGTCGACACGCTGCAACGCGCGGTGATCGAGCAGGGCAAGCCCTTTCTCGGCATCTGCGTCGGCATGCAGCTCATGGCCACGCGCGGCGTCGAGTACGGCATCCATGCCGGCCTGGACTGGATCCAGGGCGACGTGGTTCGCATCGATCCGGGCAAGGATCATCTCAAGATCCCGCACATGGGCTGGAACGAACTGGGGTCGCTCAAGCCGCATGCGCTTCTGGAAGGTATCGCCGCGCGCGACCACGCCTATTTCGTGCACTCCTTCCAGCTCAAGGCCAGCCGTCCGGAAACCGTGCTGGCGCTCACCGACTATGGTGGGCCGATCACCGCTGTCGTCGGCCGCGCCAATCTCGCCGGCACGCAGTTCCATCCGGAAAAAAGCCAGGCGACCGGCCTGCGCCTGATCGCGAATTTCCTGCGCTGGAAGCCCTGAGGGGTGTCGAAACCGTGGGCGATGATCGGGCGTTAGCCCGGCATGTCACGTGTCAATGTCGCCTTCTTTGTGGCCTTGCTGGCTTCGGCGTTGGTCCTCGGGCCCGCTTTGGCCCACCTTTTCGAATTGCCCAACAAGATCGGCTTGCCGCACGACGAATACTTCGTCGTCCAGAAGATCTATCGCGGCTGGAGCCAGCTTGGTTGGTTGTTGCTCGTCCAGGTCGCATCGCTGGCGGCGGCTGCATATCTGGCTCGTATGGAGTTGCGCACCTTGCCTCTCGTCCTTCTTGGGCTGGTCGCAGTCGTGGCGGCTCAGGTCGTGTTCTGGCTGTTCACCTATCCGGCCAACGTTGCCACGGTGAACTGGACCCTGACGCCTGACAGCTGGGAGAAGTTGCGTCGGCAATGGGAATATTCCCACGCAGTGGGCGCCGGACTGCAACTCCTGGCTTTTTGCCTGTTGGTTCTCGCGGTCCTCGGCCGGGCTTCTACAACTATTCCGACAGGCTCGCGGTAACCTATCTCCTAGCGTGGGCGTTCCTGTCCCATTCCCCCGCAGGAGAGTGCGGCATGCGTGTGCGCGAGATGCTGTCCAGCCATCCGGAAGCGGCCGGCGTCGTCAACGACGCCCTGGTTCAATGCATAGAAGCCTGCTTCGATTGTGCCCAGACCTGCATCTCCTGCGCCGACGCCTGCCTCGCTGAAGAGAATTCCTCCCAGCTCGCACGCTGCATCCGGCTCGATCTCGACTGCGCCGATGCCTGCGCCAGCACCGGTTCGATGCTGACCCGACGGACCGCCGCGACCTCGGCCCTGATGGTGCAGATGCTGCAAACCTGCGCCGACTTCTGCCGCCTCTGCGCCGACGAATGCGACAGGCATGCCGGCCACCACAAGCATTGCCGCATCTGCGCCGAGACCTGCCGGCAATGCGAGCGCGCGTGTCACCAGGCGGCGACCGCCGGCGGAGCGACAGGCCCGTAGGCGTTTCTGTTCGCTCGAACTAGACTGCGTAGAGTTCCGACCCGTTCTGCGCGAAGGCAGCAAGCGAACGCTCGATCAGACCACGGTCCAGGCCGTCGACGATGAAGACCAACCGCGAGCGTCGGTCAGCATCCGGCCACGCCGCCATGTGGACAGGCGGGTGAACCAGACGCTGCACGCCGTGTATCGCCACCGGTGCATCGGCATCGGAGATGTTCAGAATCCCTTTCAAACGCAGGATCCGATCGCCGTGGCGGTTCAGCAACATGCTGAGCCACAGACCGAACCGTGTCCAATCCAGCTGGCCTTCGAAGGCCAGGGCGAAGGCGTGGACGCTCTCGTCATGCCGATTGCGATCGCTCGCGTCCGCGGAGCCCTCGCAGAGCTCCGCCGAAAACCAGCGGCGCGCGGCCTCACTTCTGCCCGCCGTCGCGAACAGATCGTGCGACAGCAGCGCCCTGGCATCGAGCGGAGCCTCGGCGGCCCGCCACAGCGGTGCCGACGGATTGATCCGCCTCAGCCGCTCGACCAGGGCATCGGCCTCCGCCGCACCGGTGAGATCGGTCTTGGTAAGGACGAGGCGATCGGCAACGGCGATCTGCTTGGTGCATTCGACCTGGCGTGCGAGCTGGCCGGGACCGAGCACCGCATCCACCGTCGTGATGACGTTGCCGAGACGGAAGTGGTGGCGCAGCACGGGATCGGCCTGCACCGTCGACAGGATGGGGAACGGATCTGCGAGCCCCGTGCTTTCGACCACCAGCCGACGGAAACCCGGCACGACCGCGCGCTCGCGCTTGGAGTGCAGATCGCGGATCGCCGTCGAGAGCTCGCCGCGGATGGTGCAGCAAAGACAGCCCGACTTAAGCAGCACCATGGTGTCGTCGATGCGCTCCAGCAGGTGATGATCGAGACCGACCTCGCCGAACTCGTTGATCAGCACGGCGGTGTCGGCGAGCACAGGATCGGCGAGCAGGCGCTGCAGCAGCGTGGTCTTGCCCGAGCCCAGGAAGCCGGTGATCAGGTTGACCGGCGTGAAGACGGGTTCAGGCATCGCACGCCCCATCAGATCGCCGCACCCTGAAAAGCCACGTCAAGTGCGGCGCCGGATGTGAAAGGTCAGCCACGAGGCTCCCCTTCCAGCCGGATGATCAGGTCGGGATCGAGCGGATCGCAGGGCCGTCCTAGAAGCCTTTCGGCAGCAGCCCATAGATGGCCGAGGTCCTCGACCAGCTCGGTCTTTCCGGTCGCGGTCGACAGGAGGAACGAACTCGCCTGCCAGTCGCTGAGCGTCAGTCCGTAGTACGCCAGCACCCGGCTGGCGCAGGCGACACGATGCGCGCGTTCTCGCCGACGCTGGAGGGCGTCGACGTTGCGCGTGAAGACGCCGGGGCGCGCGGCAGCGTCGGTCCAGTGACCGCTGACGCCGAGGACGGCGCAGAGCGAGCACATCTACTCCCCCCTCGCGGCGACGAGGCGCACCTCACTTCTTCCTCGGTGAGCGCCGCGCAAAGTCGTCAGCCATCTCGTCCATGGTCACGAACCGCACGCCGGGGTGGCCGATCATATGGTGGTACAGCCGCTCCAGCATCATCAGCACGTGCGGCCGGCCCGACACGTCGGGATGGATGGTCATGGCGAACACTGCGTAGTCGTATTCGCGGTAGACCCAGTCGAACTGGTCGCGCCACATCTCCTCGATGTCGCGCGGATTGACGAAGCCGTGGCTGTTCGGAGACTTCTTGATGAACATCATGGGCGGCAGGTCGTCGAGGTACCAGCTCGCGGGGATTTCGATCAGGTCGGTTTCCTGTCCCCGCTTCAGCGGCACCATCCATTCGCGCGGCTTCTTGGCGTAGTCGATTTTGGTCCAGCTGTCGCCCACCCGCACATAGTAAGGCTGGTGGTCGTTGTGCATCAGCGAATGATCGTACTTGATGCCGCGCTCCAGCAGCAGTTCGTTGGTGACCGGCGAGAATTCCCACCACGGCGCCACGTAGCCGGTCGGCCGCTTACCTGACAGTTTGGTTACAAGGTCGATGCACTTGTCGAGAATTTCCGTCTCCTGCTCGCGCGTCATGGCGATGGGATTTTCGTGGCTGTAGCCGTGGATGCCGATCTCGTGACCGGCATCCGCCACCGCCTTCATCTCCTTGGGAAAGGTCTCGATCGAATGTCCGGGAATGAACCAGGTGGTCTTGATGCCCAGCCGCTCGAACAACTTCAGCAGTCGCGGGCTGCCGACTTCGCCCGCAAACAGGCCGCGCGAAATGTCATCAGGCGAGTCCTCACCGCCATAGCTGCCCAGCCAGCCGGCCACGGCGTCGACGTCGATACCGAAGCCACACAGGATCTCCTTGGCCATCGTCCGATACTCCCTTCCAATTCAGTAGGGAGGGTGGAGCAAGAAGCGTTCCGCGGGCAGCCTGCGTCGACGCACAGTGCCGTTGCAAAAGAAGTCTCATCCTGAGCGCAATGAGAGATGCCCCATCCGCTCCGACTACGGGGCCGAGGGCGACGGGGCCGAGGGCGACGGGGCAAGGGTTGCGCCGCCCGGGCGTGGTGCGGGGGCGCGGTGCGGATTGCGGCCGGCAGCGTCCCACATCAGGCGCGGGTCGAAGGTCTCGGCGGCGAAGATGGTGATGAAGACCACGGCGCAGAAAGCGAGGGCGCCGACGCCGGGCTCGATGGTGACGGCGCGGCCGAACTGCACCAGCGCGCCGAGCAGGGACTCCATGAAGATGTCGACCATCGACCAGCGGCCGATCCAGGCGACGATGTGATAGAGCACCGTGCGCTCGCGGATCAGGATGGCTGCGCCCGCTGCGCCGACTCCGGCGCGCCCGAGCTGCGTCGCCCACAGCATGCTGCCCAGCCCCAGAAGCTTGAACAGCGGCACCAGGATGCTCGCGAAGAACACCAGGGCAGCGAGCGGGTACATGCCGGAAGACAGCAGTTCTTCGACGCCGCCCATGATGGTGCTGGGCGTGCCGGAGCCGAGCTGGATCACCGTCAGCACCGGATAGACGTTGGCCGGGATGTAGAGAACGATGGCAGCCAGCACCAGTGCCCAGGTGCGCGACACGCTGTTGGGCTTGCGCTCATGCATGGATGAGCCGCAGCGCGGGCAAAGGCCTTCGGTTTCCGCTGGTACGCAGACCAGGCCGCAGCCCTCGCAGCCAATCGCACCGGGTTTCCACGCGAGCGGCGCCTCGGCAGGCATGGCTGAGTGCGTCAGGCCGCGCCGCTCGATCTCCTCCCACACGGCGTGCGGATCGAGCGAGACCTCGGCCCAGACCCAGACGACGGTGAGCACGCCCAGGGCGTAAACGGCGGGGCCAAGCTCGATGGTCACCAGGTCGCCGAGCTTGGTGTAGGCGACGAACACCCCGAGCAGCAGGACTTCCAGCATGCACCAGGTATTGAGCCGGCGTGACACCAGGAACGCGTCGCGAATCCTTGGCGGCGGACGCCGCAGCTTGAGCCCGACCAGGACGTAGAGCGTGGCCAGGAACTTCGCAAGCGGCGCATAGGCCGTCGTGAAGGCGACCGCGATCGCAATCGGCCACAGGCCTCGGGCGACCAGCTCGCGCGGCCCCGACTCGAGAATGGTCTCGCGCACGATGCCCACAGCGGAGACCTTCATCAACATGCCCGTCCACACGACGGCAAACAGCACCATGGCGGCAAAGGTGAGCGCGAGATGGCGGTTCAACGGGTCGACCCGGGTACTCCGCAGCGTGGTGCCGCAGCGCGTACAATTGCTGCGCAGCCCGGGAGCCATCGCCGGCACGATCTGGAACAAGCCGCAGCCGGAACACTCCCGAAGCTGCGGTCTGGTCAGCGGCGCATGGGCAGAAAGCAGCCGGTCATGGCCATGGAAAGACCCGTGAGCCCGGCCTGTCGAGAAGAGGCTCACTGCAACAGCGTGGCGATGCCATCGGCCAGCTCGCCGAGCGCGTCGCTGATCGCCGCCACCAGGCCCGGCGTGTCGGGAGTGGCCAGCGGCCTGGTGATGGTGAAGGTACGTGCCGCCGTCCGCCGCGGCCGGTTGAAGTCGGCGGCGACCTGGGCGACCAGTATCAGCGAACCCGCCTTGTCGGCGTCGAGGCGCTGGATGTTGACGCCGACGATGACGTTGTGGTCGGCGGTGATGGCGCCGCTTTCGGCATAGACCGTACTGCCGGGCAGGCGTTGCGACAGCTCGACCACCAGCACGCGACCGATCAGCCCGGCCAGCGGCTCGCCCCACCAGTCGTTGGCGCGGATGTCGAGCTTGTAGCCTTCCGACGAGCTCACGATCTCGCGGCGATCGAGATAGCTTGCCAGTCCAATATCCTTCAGCAGGACGACTTTCGGTCCGCGCGGCAGGGTCGCGCCGGTGCGTGGCACGATCGTGTAGTAGTTGGGCTCAGGCGAGGCGCCGCAAGCCGCGGCAACCAGCGGCAGACCGAGAGCGAAGCGGCGGCGGCCGAGAGAGAGGTCCTTCATTCCCTGCCCGTGTTGGTGCGACCCTTGATCAGGGCCTCTGGATGGCGTGACAAGAGATCGGTCAGCGCGCGGATCGAGCGCGCCGCGTCGGTGAGCTGCGGCAACAGGCGGTCGAGGTCGCGGCGGAAGCGCGAATCATCGCCGTACCCGGTATTGAACGAGCCGAACAGGCGATTGGCCGAGGTCAGCGATTCCTGCAGTTGCTGGGCGATCGCCGGCAGGCGCCTCAGTGCCGGCGTGCCTTCGGTATCAAGCCTCCTGGCGATCTCCTGGACGTCGACCATCGCCTTCTCCAGCGCCGCGAGGGTACGCTTGATCTGCACGCCGTTGATCGTGCTGTCGAGGCCGGCCGCGGCGTTTTCGAGACTCTTGCCGATCTTGTCGTACTCGATGCGGTTGAGCTTGGTCAGGAGCTCGGCGGCGGATCGCGTGATGGCGTCGAAGCCCCCGACTTCCGAGGTCGGGACGATGTAGACGTCGCCCTGCTTTTCGAGCGTGGCAGGCGGGGCGTCGGGTACGCGCTCCAGCGCTATCTCCTTCGTGCCGGTGATGATGCTCGTCGACTGCAGCGTGGCGCGCAGGCCGCTCTTGATCATGTCCTCGGCGAGGTTCTCCGCGCCGCCTCGCGCGGCCGCCGCAATATTGGCGACCCGGCCGGCCTCGACGCGGTAATGCACCGGCACCACGACGCGATCGAGCTTGGGGTCGTAGACCAGGCCGACGTCGGTCACTTCGCCGATCCTGAGGCCGTGCAGCGTGACTTGAGCGCCCGGCTCGAGGCCGGCAACCGAGCCGGGGAAATACGACAGCAGCCGGATCTGCCGTCCGAAGCCGACGGCCCTCGCTTCGTCGAAGTTGCGATGAAGCGCGAAGGCCTGCTTGTCGGGAGCGACCGGCAGCTTGGTGTCGAGCGACGTCTCGAAGGCGATGCCGCCCAGCAGCAACGCCCGCAGCGATTCCAGGCGGACCTGGACGCCATCGGAGCCGAACTTCAGCGATATGCCCGACGCATTCCAGAACAGCGTGTCGATATGGACGTACTTGTCGTAAGGCTCGCGGACGAAGGCATGAATGGTGACGCGGTTGGCAAGATCGCCGATATCCCAGCCCAGCACGGTGCCGACTTCGATATCGCGGAAGAAGATCGGCGAGCCGAGGCTGATCGAGCCCAGCCGTTTGCTGTCCAGCATGTAGGTCGTGCCCTTGGTCCAGGCTTGCAGCACCGGCGGATCCTGTTCGCCGATGAAGTCGCGTTTGGGCCAGCCCTTTTCAGCCGATGGCCGCATCCCGATGTAGGAGCCCGAGATCAACGTCTCCAAGCCGGTGATATTGCCGGCGAACAGCTCGGGCTTGACCACCCAGAAGATCGTCTTGTCGGTGAGCAGCGGCTCGGCCTCGCGCACTGTCTCGATCGACACGATCACCTTGGTGAGGTCCGGCGACACGGTGATGCTCTTCACCGTGCCCATCACGACGTTCTTGTACTTGAGCTGCGACTGGCCGGCTGTGAGGCCGGCGGCGCTGTCGAAGGCGATGGTGATGGTCGGGCCCCTCTTGGAGAAGGTGTCCCAGGCCAGCCAGACAGCGATGAGGGCCGTAAGGATCGGCACGATCCAGATCAATGGAATTCGGCGACGGCGGCGTACGCCCGCCGTCGGCAACTCTGCTGGCGCCCCGCGATCGGTCATTGCCCTTTACTCTGCTCGTCCCCGGCCGGGAAATTAACTAAAATCATCGAGGCTGCAAGCATATCTGAAGGCCCATGTCTCAAGGATCACAGGACAGGCGCACGGACATCCAGAAATGCAGCCCGACTGGCAAATGCCTTCGACGGCCGAGCGTCAGCGCTCGCGATCGTCGATATCCCGCGCCAGTACCTCGCGCTTGCCGACGTGGTTGGCCGGGCTGACGACGCCTTCCCGCTCCATGCGCTCGACAATGCGGGCTGCGCGGTTGTAGCCAATCTGCAGATACCGCTGGATGAAGCTGGTGCTGCACTTGCGCTCGCGCGCCACCAGGGCGATCGCCTGGTCGTAGAGCTGGTCGCTCTCGCCTTCCTCGCCGCCCTCGCCCGGCAGGCCGAGCCCACCGTCTTCCCCGTCGGGATCGTTGGTGACCGATTCGATGTAGGACGGCACGCCCTGAGCCCTTAGATGCCGTACGACGTCCTCGACCTCGCCGTCGGAGACAAACGGACCGTGCACGCGCGCGATCTTGCCGCCGCCCGCCATGTAGAGCATGTCGCCCTGGCCCAGAAGCTGCTCGCCGCCCTGTTCGCCGAGGATGGTGCGGCTGTCGATCTTGGACGTGACCTGGAAGGAGATGCGGGTCGGGAAGTTGGCCTTGATGGTGCCGGTGATGACGTCGACCGACGGCCGCTGCGTCGCCATGATCACATGGATGCCGGCGGCGCGCGCCATCTGTGCGAGCCGCTGCACCGCCGCCTCGATCTCCTTGCCGGCGACCAGCATGAGGTCGGCCATCTCATCGATGATGACGACGATGAAGGGCAGGGCCGTGAGGTCGATCTCCTCTTCTTCGAACACCGGCCGGCGCGTCTCGGGATCGATGCCGGTCTGGACCTGGCGGGTCAGCGCCTGGCCCTTGCGCCTGGCGTCGCCGAGGCGCTCGTTGTAGCCCGCGATGTTGCGCACGCCGAGCGCGCTCATCGCGCGATAGCGGTCCTCCATCTCGCGCACCACCCACTTCAGCGCCACGATTGCCTTGCGCGGCTCTGTGACGACGGGGGTCAGCAGATGCGGGATGTCCTGGTAGACGCTGAGCTCCAGCATCTTGGGATCGATCATGATGAAGCGGCAGCGATCCGGCGGCAGCCTGTAGAGCAGCGACAGGATCATGGTGTTGACCGCCACCGACTTGCCCGAGCCGGTGGTGCCGCCGATCAGGAGATGCGGCATGCGGGCGAGATCGGCGATCACCGGATCGCCGCCGATATCCTTGCCCAGCGCCAGCGGCAGGCCGAGCCGGTTGTCCTCGTACTGGCGGGTCGACAGCAGCTCGCGCAGGAACACCATCTCGCGCCGCGCATTGGGCAATTCGATGCCGATGACGTTGCGGCCCGGCACGGTGGCGACGCGCGCCGACACCGCGCTCATCGAGCGGGCGATGTCGTCGGCGAGACCGATGACGCGGCTCGACTTGGTGCCGGGCGCCGGCTCGAGCTCGTAGAGAGTCACGACCGGACCCGGCCGCACCTTCACGATCTGGCCCTTTACGCCGAAATCTTCGAGCACGGTCTCGAGCAGGCGGGCGTTCTGCTCCAGCGCCTCCTCGTCGATCTTGGTCTCGGTGCTGACACGCGAGGGCAGTGACAGGATGTCGAGCGGCGGCAGCTTGTACTCGCCGCTCACGAGATCGAGTTCGCGCTGGCCGGCCTTGGCGGCGCGCTTGCCCTGGGCCGCGGCCGACTTGCGCGGCACGATGGTGACGCCGCTCGCGGCTGCGGCCGGTGGCGGATCGGTGGCAAGCGCGTCGGGCGTGAACGGATTGTCGTCGTCGGTCTCGGCCTCGGGCTGCGCCGCCGCTTGCACCGCTTGCGCAGACCCGGGCAGCGATCCCGGCAGCGACTCAGGTGGCGATTGGGGCATCGGAGCAGCCGGCGGCGGTGCCGTCGGCTCGATGCGGTCGGCGGCCGGTGCGGCGGACCGCAGGCGGCCCAGAATCGGCTCGATGCGCAAGCCGGCCACGCGATCGAACAGCGTGCGCTCCTGCACCGATTCTGCTGCGGTCATCGCCTGCCCCGCATGCAGGGGCTGGTGGTCGGGCGGCAGGTCGGGAATCTCGCCGGCCGGCCGCTCGATCGGCGCATACGGCGCGTCGACCATCAGCGACTCGCGCGACGGCAAGGGAGCGCCCTCTTCAGGGATCTGCTCGAAGCGCGGCGGGAAGTGCGCCGGGTCGTACTGGCTGGCGTCTATCTCGCCTGGAATCTCGGCGTAGCCGATCGGCGGCGCCGGCATGTCGGGCTCGTCTTCGGGCGACTGCGGCTTGCCGCGCCACACTCCGATGCCGGCCCGCACCAGCCACACGCCGCCCAGGAACGGCGCGCGCAGGATACGGAAGATCAGCGGCAGGTCGGTGCGGTTCATGCCGAGCGCCGGCGCCATGGCGATGAAAGCGAGCGCCGCGCAGGCCGGCTCGATCAAGGCGAGGCTGCCGCCGCTCGAATGGGTCAGCACCAGTTCGCGGAAGCGGCCGACAAGGGCGAGGCCGACGAGGCCACCCGGTCCGGCATGGGTGGCGGCGGCGCCGACATCGCCCAGGCCGACGCACGCCACGCTCATCATCAGCAGCGCCAGCAGCAGCAGCGAAAGCCGGAGCCCGAAGAAGCCGAGATGATGGGTTCGCACCATGCGCACGCCCCAGGTGATCAGCGCCACCGGCACGAGGACGATGGCGAGGCCAAAGGTCTGCAGCAGCAGGTCGGAAACGTAGGCTCCCGGCACGCCCATTGTGTTGTGCGGTGCGCGGCCGGTGGCGTGGTTGAGCGAGGGATCACCCGGACTGTAGGTGAACAGCGCCAGCAGCAGCAGCACACCCAATGCAGCGACAGCGGCGCCGACCAGTTCCATCATGCGCCGGCGCAGGAAGTCGCGGCCGCCTTCCGGCAGGATCGCGGTCTTGCGGGGAGCGACGGAGGCGGCGCCGATGATGGCCATCAGAAGTCCTCCGCCCCCGTCCTACGGAACAGGCAAGAGGCAGGGAAATGCCGGTCTCTCATCACAGCACCTGGGCGAGGCGCGTCATGCCCTCGCGGGTGGTCTGCTCGTCATGCACCAGGGCAACGCGGATGTAGCGCCGGGCGGTGTTGATGCCGTCGGTTTCGCGACAGACATAGGCGCCAGGCAGCACCTTCAGGTGCCCCTCGCGCCACAGTTTGCAGGTGGCTTCCTCGCCGTCGCCGACATCGAGCCACAGGAAAAAGCCGCCACCCGGCGTGTAGTAGCTGAAGCGATTGTGCAGGATCTGCTCGGCGACGCGGAAATTCTTCTGGTACCACTCGCGCGTCTGGAGCGGATGCGTCTCTTCGCGCCACAGGGCGGCGGACGCCTTCTGGACGGCGAACGGGATCTGCGGGCCGCCATAGGTTCGCCAGCGCAGCGTCATCGCCACCAGGCGGGGATCGCCCGCCATGAAACCGGAGCGCAGGCCGGCGGCATTGGAACGCTTGGAGAGCGAATGGAAGACGGCGAGGTTCCTGAACGGGTCCTTGCCGCCGGTCGTGTCCATCGCCAGCGCCGCCTCGAGCGCTCCGGGCGGCGGCTCGCGGGTATAGATCTCGGCGTAGCACTCATCGACCGCCAGCACGGCGTCGTGCTCGCGGCACTTCGCCAGAAGCTTCTGCAGGTAGTCGATGTCCGCGATGGCGCCCTGAGGGTTGGCGGGCGAGCAGAGATAGACGACCGACATGCGTTTCCAGGTCGCCTCGTCGAGGGCGAGGAAGTCGGGCAGGAAGCTGTTGCCCGCGTCGGCGTTCACCAGCAGCGGCTCGGCGCCGGACAGCACCGCGCCGCCGAGATAGGCCTGATAGAACGGGTTTGGCAGCGCCACGATCGGCTTGGCATCGGCCTTCTGCTGCGGCGTCGCCACCGTCGAGATGATGTAGACGCCTTCCTTGCTGCCGGCGGTCGGGATGACATGCTGCGCCGGATCGAGCAGGCCCGCTGGCAGGCGATAGCGGCGGCCCAGCCATTCGACGATCGCGAGGTTGAGATCGGGCAGGCCCTGGTTCGGCGGATAGCGGTTCCAGCCGTCGATCTCATCGTTGACGATCTGGCGGGCGAAGGCGGGCATCGCGCCCTGCGGCTCGCCAACCGACATGTTGATCATCGAGAGATGCGCCGGTGGCGCGATCGGAGCGATGAGAGCGTTCAACCGCGCGAACGGAAAATCTGTCAGCGTCTCCGTGAGGCGCGGATTGAACATCGAAACCCATCCACTGGACCCGCGAGGGCCGGAGCAAAGCAATTATGCCGGCCGGAAGGGGACCCTGGCCGGATAAACTATCGCCGTATTGTATGAGACAAATAAGCTAATAACAACAAGGGAATAGCCCGTACTCTTCATACGAAGGAAGGGTTTTGCACCTTGTCTTCCGTACGGCACACGCGCCCGAGGCCTATTGCACACGTTCCCCATGCAGGGCGGTATCGAGGCCCTCTGTCTCTTCGTCCCGCGTCGCCCTGAGGCCGACCATGGCGTCGACGAGCTTGAGGATGATCCAGGTGCCGATACCGCAGAAGACGGCGACGGCCACCACGCCGTAGAGCTGGGTCAGGACCTGACCGCCATTGCCGTCGACCAGGCCGACCGGCTGGCCCTTGTTGACGTCGTTGATCAGCCTGGTGGCGAACACGCCGGCCAGGATGGTGCCGAGGATGCCGCCGACGCCATGCACGCCGAAGACGTCGAGCGAATCGTCGTAGCCCAGCTTGGTCTTCACCATCACCGAAGCCCAGTAGCAGACCAGGCCCGCGGCGACGCCGATCACCATCGCCGCCCACGGCTCGACATAGCCCGCGGCCGGGGTAATGGTGCCGAGACCGGCCACGGCGCCCGACAGGATGCCCAGAACCGAGGGCTTGCCGCGGCTCGCCCATTCGACCGACATCCAGACCAGGGCCGCGACCGCAGCCGAGATATGGGTGTTGAGCATGGCCGAGCCCGCGAGTTCGCCCGAGGCGAGCGCCGAGCCGGCATTGAAACCGAACCAGCCGACCCAGAGCAGCGAGGTGCCGATCAGGGTGAGCACGAGATTGTGCGGCGCCATGTATTCGACGCCATAGCCCTGGCGCTTGCCGATCACCAGGCAGCACACCAGGCCGGCGATGCCGGCATTGAGATGGACGACCAGGCCACCCGCGAAGTCGAGGACGCCCGCGGCGCCGAGGAAGCCGCCGCCCCACACCCAGTGCGCCACTGGCACGTAGACGAACAGGAGCCACAGCGCCATGAACCACATCATGGCCGAGAATTTCATGCGCTCGGCGAAGGCGCCGGCGATGATGGCCGGGGTGATGATCGCAAAGGTCGCCTGGTACATCAGGAAGACGTTCTCGGGCACCGTCTTGGCGAGCTCGTGCACGCTGCCCTGCAGGCCGGCACCGAAGGCGCGCGACAGCGAGCCGATCACGCCGTTCAGGTCGCCGCCGTTGGTGAAGGCGAGCGAATAGCCGACCACGAACCACAGCACCGTCACCAGGGCGGCGACGGCGAAGGCCTGGACGGCCGTCGCCAGAACGTTCTTCTTGCGCACCATGCCGCAGTAGAACAGCGCCAGTCCCGGGATGTTCATCATCAGGACCAGGCAGGTAGCGACCAGCAGCCAGGCCGTGTCGCCGGTATCGATGGTGGGCTTGTCGGCGGCGAACGCTGCTTCGGCGGACATCAGCGCGCACGTCAAGGACGCGCCGAAGCGCAGAACCGTCCTGGTCATCTCTTCCCCCGTGTCGTCTTGTCTTGCTTGTCTGTCTTCGTGTTGTGTTGGGTTGTTGAAATCCGATTTGGCTAGAGTGCGTTCGATCCGGTCTCGCCGGTGCGGATGCGCAGCGCCTGCTCGACCGGCGTGATGAAGATCTTGCCGTCGCCGATCTTGCCGGTGTGCGCCGCCTTCTGGATGGCCTCGACGGCACGCTCGACCTGGGTGTCGTCGACGACGATTTCGATCTTCACCTTGGGCAGGAAGCTCACGAGGTATTCGGCGCCGCGGTAGATCTCGGTCTGGCCCTTCTGGCGGCCGAAGCCCTTCACTTCACTGACGGTCAGGCCGGAGACACCGACACCGGTCAGCGCGTCCCGCACCTCGTCGAGCTTGAACGGCTTGATGATGGCGGACACCAGCTTCATGACCTCTCCTCCGGGATATGCAGACAGACTGGCGTCTGGCGCGGGAGACGTCAAACGTGGCGGCGAAAAAATGGCCCGGCGAGAAGCTCGCCGGGCCCGAGGAGCCGCCGCGACACGGATGCGGCGGGGTCGAGGAACCGTCCTGGTGCGTTCGTCTCAGTGCACCGTCTCGCCGTGCAGGTTGATGTCGAGGCCTTCGACCTCTTCCTCGCTCGTCACGCGCAGGCCGACCAGGGCGTCGACGATCTTGAGGAGGATGAAGGTGGCGATGGCGCACCAGGCGATGCAGACCAGCGAACCCCAGAGCTGCGTCAGCACCTGGCCGGGATTGCCGTCGATCAAGCCCTTCTTGCCCTCGCCTGCGATCGCCTCGACGGCGAACACGCCGGTCAGGATGGCGCCGGCGAAGCCGCCGAGACCATGCACGCCGAAGGCGTCGAGCGAATCGTCGTAGCCCATCGCGCGCTTGAGCGCGGTGGCGCCCCAGAAGCAGACGAGGCCGGCGACGATGCCGATCACCAGCGAACCCATCGGATTGACGTAGCCGGAGGCCGGCGTGATCGCGACCAGGCCGGCGACGGCGCCGGAGATGATGCCGAGCACCGACGGCTTGCCCCGCGTCGCCCACTCCGCGAACATCCAGGCGAGCGCCGCCGCGGCCGTCGCGAACTGGGTGACGGCCATCGCCATGCCGGCATTGCCGCTGGCGCCGACGGCCGACCCGGCATTGAAGCCGAACCAGCCGACCCACAGCAGCGAAGCGCCGATCACCGAGTAGACCAGATTGTAGGGCGCCAAGTTGTCGGTGCCGAAGCCCTTGCGCTTGCCGAGCACCAGGGCGCAGATCAGGCCGGCCACGCCGGCGTTGATGTGCACCACGGTGCCGCCGGCGAAGTCGAGCACGCCCCAGTCGCCGAGGAAGCCGCCGCCCCACACCCAGTGGGCGATCGGCGCATAGACGATCAGCGACCACAGCGCCATGAACCACATCATGGCCGAGAACTTCATGCGCTCTGCGAAGGCGCCGGCGATCAGTGCCGGCGTGATGATGGCGAAGGTCAGCTGAAAGGTGAGGAACACCGTCTCCGGAATGGTCTTGGCGAGCTCATGCACGCCGTCGAGGGTCAAGCCGCGAAGAAAGACCCGGCTCAAGCCGCCGACGATGGTGCTGCCGGGGGTGAAGGCGAGGCTGTAGCCCACGATCAGCCACAGCACCGTGATCAGGCAGGTGATGGCGAAGCTCTGCATCACCGTCGCCAGCACGTTCTTCTTGCGCACCATGCCGCCGTAGAACAGCGCCAGGCCCGGGATGGTCATCATCAGCACCAGCGCCGTCGAGGTCAGCATCCAGGCGGTGTCGCCGGTGTCGAGCTTGGGTTTCTCGTCGGCGGCCAGCGCGAGCGCCGGCAGAAGCAACGTGCCGGCCGCCCCAAGGCCTGCAAGCAGCGGGTTGAGCTTGAGCTTCATCGTACTTCCCTCGGATCGTTGATTGGTTGAACAGTGCGGGATCACAGCGCCTCGATGCCGGACTCGCCGGTGCGGATGCGGATCGCCTGCTCGATGGACGTGACGAAAATCTTGCCGTCGCCGATCTTGCCGGTGCCGGCGGCCTTGCGGATCGTCTCGACGGCGCGCTCGACCAGAGCGTCGTCGATCACCACCTCGATCTTGACCTTGGGCAGGAAGCTGACGGCGTACTCGGCGCCGCGGTAAATCTCGGTCTGACCCTTCTGCCGGCCGAAGCCCTTCACTTCGCTGACCGTCAAACCCTGGATGCCGAGCGACGTCAGCGCATCGCGCACGTCGTCGAGCTTGAACGGCTTGAAGATGGCCATGATCATTTTCATTCGGTGTCCTCCAACAGGCGGAATCCCGCCTCGAGCTCTCGGACACGGACAGGCAAGCAGCGTGCCAACCCGTTGCGCGGCAGCTTCAAGGGAGCAACATGAGACGTTGCGACCGGGGCGGCCGACTGCCATCTATCGGGTATGCAAGGCGATCGGTTCGATCTCGCTGTTGTCGGCGCCGGCCTGAACGGCAGCCTGCTGGCGCTCGCCGCAGGTGAGGCGGGCCTCGATACCGTCCTGATCGACCGCGTGCCGTTGAAGTCGCTGACCGAGCCGGCTTTCGACGGCCGCACCACCGCCATCGCCTACACCAGCCAGCGCTTGTTCACCGCCCTCGGCGCGTGGTCCGAACTGGCCGACCAGGCCGAACCCATCCTCGACATCCGCATCTCCGACGCCGGTCACGATGGCCGGCCAAGCCCGATGTTCCTCCACTTCGACCATCGCGAAGCCGCCGACGAAGTCGATACGGCGGCGCCGATGGGCTGGATCGTCGAGAACCGGTTTCTGCGTGCGGCATTGCTGCGGCGTCTGGCGGCCTGCCCGCATGTCGAGCTGGCGGCACCCGACGAAGTGGTCGAGACCACGCGCGATCCCGATCGCGCCGAGCTCGTGCTGAAGAGCGGCCGTCGCATCGCCACGCGCCTGGTCGCTTCGGCCGAGGGCCGCTTCGGCACGATGCGCGAGGATGCCGGCATCGGCGCCCGCGCCTGGTCGTACGATCAAGTCGCCATCGTGCTGGTGGCGCGCCACGAGCGGCCACATCGCGGCGTCGCCCAGGAGAAGTTTTTGCCCGGCGGCCCCTTTGCCATCCTGCCGATGCGTGACGGCGAGGACGGCGAGCATCGTTCGTCGATCGTGTGGAGCGAAAGCGCCGACCTAGCCAAGCGCCTGCTCGAACTCGATGGCCCGCGCTTCCAGGCCGAGTTCGCGCGCCGCTTCGGCGACTATCTCGGTCATGTCGAGCCGGTGGGACCGCGCTGGTGGCATCCGCTCGGGCTGGTTCACGCCGAACGCTATGTCGACGTGCGCCTGGTGTTGGTCGGCGACGCCGCGCACGGCATCCATCCCATCGCCGGCCAGGGCTACAATCTCGGAGTGCGCGACATCGCGGCCCTGGTCGAGGTGCTTGTCGACAGCAAGCGGCTCGGCCTCGATGTCGGGGCCGGCGACACGCTGGAGCGCTATGCGCAATGGCGGCGCGCCGACAATTTCGCCATGGTGGCGGCGACTGATCTGCTGAACCGGCTGTTCTCCAACGACATCACTCCGCTCCGCCTGGCGCGCGACATCGGCCTCGCCGCGGTGCAGCGCGTGCCGCCCCTGCGCCGCTTCTTCGTGCGTCACGCCATGGGCCTGGTCGGCGACCTGCCCAAGCTGATCAGAGGCGAGCGGCCCTAGCGGCCATCCGCGCCTGGCGCGCGAGGACCTGGGAATGCCGGCGGGCGAAACCGTGCTGCAAGGCCATCGCCGGCCTGTCTGGCGTCTGGACTAAGCGCCCCGGCCACCCTATCTCAGGGGCCGATTTTCCAAGGATTTTCCATGGCCCTGCCCCAAGTCCCCGTGACCGTGCTGACCGGCTATCTCGGCGCCGGCAAGACCACCCTGCTCAATCGCATCCTGAGCGAGCAGCACGGCAAGAAGTACGCCGTCATCGTCAACGAATTCGGCGAGCTCGGCGTCGACAACGACCTCGTGGTGAATGCCGACGAGGAAGTCTTCGAGATGAACAACGGCTGCATCTGCTGCACCGTGCGCGGCGACCTGATCCG
>CADECW010000038.1:0-22513 GCA_902825855.1 uncultured Rhodospirillales bacterium
GGGTTCGACGTGATCGACGAAGCCGCGGAGCCCTTGAAGGCGCGCGAGAGGGTATACAGCAGCGCCGACGGCAACTTGATCCTTTTCGATAATTTTGGCGTGCATCGGGGTGGCATGGTTCGCAAGGGCGAGCGCGTGATACTCCAGATCATTCTCTGGTAGCTCGAGCCTTGAAGTTCGATGCGGGCAAAGCCCGGCTGATATTCAGTTTCGGCATCAGCTTTCTTTTGGCCAAAGTGGCGATCTATGTGATCCCCTTGCTGATCGCCAAGTTTGCGTCGGCGAGCACATACAGTGCTCTGGAGTTCGCGCAATCGATGGCGTCTTTGGCCTGCACCCTTGTGATCGGGCCTGTGCTTGATGGCCTGAGCCACCACCACCTCACGCGCCACCGCGACCGGCTCGCGCCTGAAGCGCGGGTGGTGATGTGGTGCTCGATCGGCGTGTCGGTGGCACTGATGATGGCGGTGCAAATTGGCGACGGTGATCCTCGTTGGTGGATCACCGCCGCCGTTTTTGCCCTCGTGGCGAACCAGAATGTGCTGACAACAATGGCGCGCGCCTATGGCTGGCGCCATGCGACCGCCTGGTCCGACGGGCTCGCGACGCTGCTTCTCGGCCTCGCCGTGGCATTCGCGTTTCTGCTGGCTGAACACGCAGTTGAGTTGTGGATCGGTATCCTCGTGCTCGTATTCTCGGCGGCGATGGCTGCAGTGGTTCAGCTTGGTCGCGTCAAGCGCCATTGGTCTGACACGCGGGCGCGTCTTTTCGGCGCGTTCGACGTTGGTTGGTCGATGACATTGCTCGGGGTGTTCGCCATTTGGCAGTCGACAAGCGGCCGTATCCTCTTAGGAGCGGTGTCACCTGAGGCAATCCCTGTCTATTCTGTTGCCTTTCGCCTCGTCGGAATCGCACTCGGTGTGCATCAACTTGCTTCGGTCGCACTGTTCCGGCGCATCTACGTCGCTCGAACCCGCGAAGCTGATCGATTGTTTGCAATAATTCTCGTGGGGGTCGGCGGTGCAACCTTCGTTGTGATGCTCGCAGCACCGCTGGTCATAGAGGTCGTGCATTTCAACGCACTGGCGCCCGACAGCCGCGCAGACTTTCTTGCCGTGCTTGCCAGCCTGGGAGTCTTCTTCTTTGCGAGCAGCGCCTACAACTGGCTGCAGTTCCGGCTCAATCGCCTTCGGCTGTCTGGGAAGCCGATCTTGCCGATGATTGTGATCTCGGCGCTCGGTGCGGGCGTGATTCTTGCCGCCCCTGGGTATTTTGCTGGGCATATCGGCATGTTTTGCTGGGTCTTGGCGGCACAGTCGATTCTGTACCTTATGGTCGCGTGGATCGTGCTTGCGAGGCGCAACCTTCCTCACAAACGTACTGCGGTAGTGTCAATTGCGGGTACGCTCGTACTGGGAGCGTTGGGCTTGGCACTCCAGGCCGTCGGTTGAGGTTCGAGGTCGGATGGCTGCCGAGCGGCATGATGCACCTGAGCTTGCCCTATTCGGGGCGCTGGGTCCGAAACAACCCCGGCTTGCGTTCTCCTGGAGCGGCTTTTATCGCATAGCCCGCTTCGTATGATCAGGCTCCTGTAGTCAGGAGGTGCTGGACAAATCGGTAAGTCGAAGCACCAACGACAATGCTCACCCCTAGGAAAGCGCCAGCGACTACGATCAAGAATATCTTCTGGTTCGGCTGGTCGCGAAGAATGGAGTCCGCGACAGACAAAACGACGAGCAGAATGAGGGCCACACCAACGGCTGCGGCCGTTCCAGCCGCGACCGCGGCGATTCGCGCGAACTTCAGACGCACAGTCTTCCTCCCACCGGGCGACTACTTGCGGTGGCACTATACTGCCCCACAAGGCTACAGCGTTTATCGGCCGGACGCGTCTTCAGGGTCAGTGATATCCATCACAGGATACTGAACAAAATGCAGCGCTGAGCGACCAGGAACAAGGGTGGCCCGCTACACGCGAAAGCCACGGCATCCACGTTGGCCCGGCCGACGCCCTCAAACATCCTGGTGCAATCTCTATGCGCCTCGAATCGCGCCAATCAAGGCGAGGATGAACGTCCGGATCGTTTTGACCTCTTGGTGAGAGATATGCGGGGGGCATACAATGCCGCCTGATAGACTAGTCATTCAAGCGAGGGCGACAAAGTGGATGACAGATCGGTACGCGGTCGGCGATTTACTCAATATTGGAGCCCGGCGCGCGCAACGCTACTTGGCCTTGTGATTTATTTGCTACTTGTGGCAACCGCTCCCCTCAAGTTCGAGATGAGCTTCTTTTCTGTAGAAGGCTTGGGCTTTATCACCCTGTCGCTGGTTGGGTTTTGGCTGGGCTGTGCGGTGGCTCCGAGGTGGAGCAGCTCAGCCATGCCGCGCTTCACCCTTACTGAACGGCAGATCGGCCACCTGATCTGGGCAACGCTTGTGCTCGGGGCTGCCGGAACCCTGTTGCGAGTCTATGATCGGTTCGTCCTGCGGGGCTTCGCCTTTTCAGAGGACTTGATTTGGGCCCGAGAAAGCCTCCAATCCAATGTCTCGATCTTTGGGTACATTGGCGGACTTTTGTTTCCCCTGTCGATTGCCTGTGTGGTGCTGCATTGGTGGGATAGCAGGCGCCGATCCCTGACTTTTCTTGCTGCTGCTGTACTTGCCGCATACCCCCTCGTCGAGGCACTTTCCGTAGGAAATCGTGCATCGTTTCTCCAGATCCTTTTCCTTATTGCGTTCTGTGCCGCAGCCTCAGGTCGATTGCGAATGTCTCGTGTGCTCGTGGTATCGGCCGTTCTCTGCGTGCCACTTCTCCTCGCGTTGCAGACGATCTATGAGACCCGAAGTATACAGTCAGGATATGAAAGCATTATCGATCTTTATCTTTTGAACGCGATCACCCTGTACACACCTCCGCAAGATTGGATCATTTCCTGGATTGGCGTTGAAGAATCTCTTTTTGCCGGTGCATTCGTCAGGCCCTGGCTTCATTTGTCTCAGTACGTGGCAAGCACGTGGCTCATATTTATGGACAACTTCGAGTCGTTTTCCGGAACCGTGGGGTGGGGCCAGGTTCACTTCAACGTTCCCCTCAGAGGCTTGAGCGCGGTTTTCGATGTCGGTGACATCTACGATCCGGAGGCGGAGGGCCTGCAAGGGGGTCTGTATTCGACGACCTTTTCGTCCATCTACTACGATTTCGGATGGTTCGGACCCGCCGTGACATTCGCTTTCGGCTACGCCGCAACGCGTCTTCATGCGATGGCAATGCGCGAGCCACAATGCTGGCTGCTGCTGTATGCTGTTGTTGTCTTCGCCTGCGCTCTTGCGCTGGTGGAGAACCAGTTCGTCTTTGGCTACTTTACATTTGCGGTCTGGGGCTTTCTGCTCTACGGGGTCATCGCGTCACTATGGAGCCGGCTCTCCTGGGAAGGGGCGCAATCCCACGAGCAGATCACGATAATTCGATGATCCTGCCGATGTGCTATGATTTCGAGTAGACCACACGCATGAAATGGCGCGTTTGGAAGTCCCGGCAGTGCTCAGAGGCAGCCATTGCGCAAGATCTGCCTTCCAGGTTGGCCTTTGAGAGTTCAGCCGCTTTGGCAGGCGTGAGCAAGTCCGGTTCGCTTCGCCGGAAGCCTCGCACTCACGCGACGGAGTTGACCCCGCGATTGGCGTCGCAAGAAGTTCGGAAAGACAACAATCCCGATCTGAAGCTCGCGGTTCCGGCAACTTCGCTCAGATCGGCAGGCCGGCAGACTCGTCACCCTGCCTTCAAGCCATTGCGCCTCATCCAATCGTCGCGCTCAAGCATACACAAGACATCGTCGTGGTATGCTCCGTCGCACCAGTACAGCTGCTTGTACCGGCCGACCTCTCGAAATCGGAATACTGCCATGATCATTTGCGTCGCTTCGTTGCAGGCGACGTATCCTCCCCTCACGATTCGCAAGTTCAGCCGCAGGAACGCAGTCCTGAGCATCAGCGAAATCGCTTCGGTAGCGTACGGCCCGGTCCTGAATTCCTTCTCGCCGATGACGATCGCGATGTCGGCAAATCCGTGCACCCAATCGATGCCGCTCAGGCTGACCACGCCGATGTGTCTGTCAGCCTTGATGTCCACGATAGCCAGTACCAGCCGGCTGCGGGACCGCACCTGATCTGCATAGTACTCGCGCTGGCTTTCGACGCAGTTCGGCCAATACTGAGCTCCCAACCATCTGGTGGTTTCCTCGTCGCTCATCCATTCGTGCCAGCGCCCTTCCACGTCCGTCGGCGTCGGATGGCGGAGGTAGACACGCTTGCCCACGACGTAAGGGTTATACATCGCTCGTTCCTTCAGGAAACGCTCGCGCCTTTCAGTGTGCTGGCGATCTGCGCGTAATCGGTCATGCCTACGATCTGTTCTTCAGACAACTCGACGTTGAACTCCTCTTCGAGCGCCAGCATCAATTTCAAGTGGCGAAGCGAATCCCACTTCTCGACATTCGCAGGCGACGCATCGTCGCCGATGGTGTCCGGCGCCACGCCCATGATGCGGGCGATAACCGCTTTGATTCGTTGTTCCATCCTCAGACCCTCATTGCTCCAGGCCGGAAAAATGGCCCGGAACCTTGATTTCGCCCTTACCGATGTCGAAACGGAAAGACTTGACTCCGCCGTCCTCGGATACCGGCACAAACCCATGTGTGCTGAAGAATTCGGCAACTTGTCCATTCTTCTTCGACGGTACGTAACGGCCCACCACCGTTTGCGCACCTGCCTTGCGCGCGTCATCCACGCATACGCTGAGAAAGGCGGTCTCGACGCCGCGGCCCAAGGCGCGACAGCTCAGCAGAAAGAGCTCGATGACCGCCGTCTCGCCGGCGCGGATCATGGCGAAGCCTATCGTACCGTAGTCACCGAAACGATCCGCGAGCCGCAGGGAACGCAAGATGTATCCGCCCGATGCAAGACGCTGCTGCAGCTCATCACGGGTGAGGCGCACGGTCGTGAGATTGAACTGGTTCGTGCGCTGAGTGAGCTGAGCAGCACGCTCCATTTCATCGCCCTGTATGGCACGCGCCTCGATGCGCATCTCCAGGGAACGCAGATACTCGTTGAGATCTATGGCACCCGCCTTGAGCTCCTTGCGCTTGGCTTCGGCACGATACATCTGGCCGCGGCTTCGATCCTCCTCGGACAGCTGCAGCGAGTCGAACAGGCCGCACTCGGCCAGGACCTGCCAGTTGCGTGCCGGCTGATTGGACGAAACCAGCAGCACTTCCACCTCCGGCAGCATGGAACGCACCAGATTCGCTTCGAACTCGCTGTCGTCGACGAACACCAGCGAATCGAGGCCCAGACCGAGCTCGCTCGCGATCGCGCGAATATTCGCCGCCTTGTCCTCCCAATTCGCGCGCATGACCGCGAAATGTTCCTCACGCAGCAGCATGCCAGGATGCTTTTGCAATACTTCGGTCACATCAGCGAGGTTGTTCTTGCTGCAAATGGCCAACACCACGCCGCGGTGATAGAGATTCAAGACCTCGCGCTGGAAGTCGCGATATGCCGATCCGTGCGAGGCGTCTCCCAGCTTGATGCCGTCGATCCCATCTTCACCGACGATCCCACCCCAGAGCGTGTTGTCGCAGTCAATCACCAGGCATTTCTTTGTTCTTCCGGTCAGCGCCCGCAGAAATCGGAAGGTCTGCCAGGCGATCTCACCAAGAGCGTCGCGGGTAAAGGGTGCGCTGGCGATATGCCAATACCGCCAGTCGTAGAAATTATTCGCTCCGACGCGCTGCTGGCACGCCCCCAGATCCACCAGATAGGCGTTGCGAGCCTCTTTCAGCCGCTCGGCAACCCCGGCGTTCAATTCGTCGATGGCCCTGGAATGGCTGACCGGCATGGCGGCGTCGGCAATTCCGTAGGCGGGCCAAGCGGGCCGCTCAAACGAAATCCAGAGAATAGGAACCGCGCTCCGCTGGCGCAGGGCGCGGATCGTAGCCGCACAATAGTCGCTCACCCGCGCAATTTCCTCCGCCACTGCCGCCGGCGAGGCCTGCGCGAACGCAAAGCCCAGGATGTTCGAAAATGCCGGCAGCCACAGCGTGACTATGATGGCCTGAGCACTCTCGTTCACCGCGCCGCTCCCGCCCCCCATCGCCTCCTGAAGGATGTTGTCGAAGTCACCTTTTGCGACCGAGAGGTCCATGCCTTCGCGACGCGCGGCATACGCCAGGTACGGCTCGAGCAGGTCGATTGTCACATTGCTCAAGATGGCGCAGGCAAACGGCCGCAGCTCGCCGACTGGCCGGCTGCGCTCCTCTTCCATCAGCGCGAGGCTCGGAAAGATCATGGCGTTGCTGATCGCTTCAAAATTTCTGTGAGAAGACGGTCCTTGAATGAAACGATACCGTTGCATTCCGGAACAGGCAAGGCTGCAGCGGAGCGCTGCTCACGGCTTGCTCAACCGATACGCCACGCTGATGGACAATTTCTCGTCTATGCTCTGCTCGACGGTCTTGCCGGGATACGGTAACAGGATACGGTCCGCAATCGCAAATCCAGCCCGCGTGAACATCCCTTCGAGATTTTCGATGGTCTCGAAGTTGTAGATGTGATCGATGGATGGTGCGTTGACGCACGTTGTCAGGAACACGAAAGGATCGGCACTCGTGATTTCGTAGATCCTGCGCAGGAACGCTTCCGGCGCTTCGACGTGCTCCAGCACTTCCCCCATCACGAACGCGTCGTAGCGGCAGCTGAAGTCGTGTTGAAGGAAATCGCTCTCGAACAACTCGTAGTCGCCCACCGTGCCGTGCAAGCCGCTCTCCAGGAACGCGCGCGTCATCTCCAGACTGGTGGGGCTGATGTCGACACCGTGATGGACCTTCCATTTCTGCGCCTTGGCCGCCAGAGCAAAGAAGAAGCCGTGCCCCGGCCCCACTTCGAGGTGGTTCTCACCGCCGCGCGCCGCCTCAAGACATCGCTCGAAAAAGCGGCGCATCGCTGCATGGTTCTCCCAGAGGAACTCTGTGACCGCGAGGCCGTGCATGTAGTCACGCATGTACTCCGGATTCTGATACACGGCATCAGCCACGGCGGCATACGTCGAGTGGCGATACTTACCGTGCCGCCGAAAATAAATCTCTTCCTTGTACGTATCGGTGACGATGAGGTTGTACGCCTTGGCGAGCATTGCGAGCGACACGTCCCGATCCAGGCAGTAAGCGATATATCGCTGGAAAGCGATGAGCTCCTGCTCGTTCAGCGCCGCCAGCGCCTGATCCACGACACGCCCGTGCAGAGGATTGCCGCGTTTGATTTCCGCGATAAGACGTTCTGCGAGATTGGTTTGGACATTCATGGGAACCCTCAGGCTAGGAAGCGTCCAGGAGCGATCGTCCCGGTGCCGATCTACACGTTTCTATTTCACACGGACGATCTTGCAGCCAAACGCAAGCGCCTTGGCAGCCTCAACGCTCGCACCCCGCCAACGCGCCGAGGCCTGCACCGCCTCGTCACCCCAACAGTCACCTCGGGCATCACCCAATGCACCCAGCTGAGCTTTAGGAGTGAGCCCCGAAAAGACTATGGCGCGGCGGCGGGTTCGGCAGGCGGCATCTTCGGGTAACATCAGTGGCTTCAGAACGCCAGCCAGGCGCTTCAGCTCCTTGTCGGTGTGCGAGTACAGGCCCACGCCAAGGGTAACGAAGACGGCCACCTAACGCATTGATGATTCCAAGTGTTCCGTCTCACAACTTTCACGCACAAAAGGCGCCCTGAAAATCGCACTTTCTATAGGCTATCGAAGACCGCTTCGGATGAGAATTGGGAGAGAGAGAGAGAGAGTGGGAAGCACAGACCTTCGAAGTCATTGATCCCGCTTAGTTCCCCAAACGCCGCCGTCGAGTTACCCGGGAGTTACCCCTTCATGAGGGGATGTTTGGCGATAACCGGTCTCGGCTTTGTGTTACCGGCCCCAACCATCGAGTACGAAGGGCGCTGATCGCAAGCGCCCCTCGTTTTGAGGTCATGGCTTGTGCGCGGATGCAATCCGCGATGCCAGAATAAATACCGCTACGGTGACGTTGGTGGTGATACGCCAACCAAAGTGATGGTGACCGTCCCAATCGTGACGAGGGTGTTGGTGCCGGAGTTCTGGATGTTGACGTTTGCAGCGAAAGTGGCGGCCGTGATTCCTAGCGCAGAAATGTTTAGGAAATCCAGGTTCCCACCATTCGCTTTGGGGACCGCCCCCTTAGCTCCCAACCGAGAGTCACCAATTCTCCTGGTGGCGTCGCCCAGGTGGCAACAGCCTTGCCGGGCGGGATGGCCATTACAGTACATGCATCGTTTGACTGATCCACTTCGCCGGGACAGCATGTCCTTCGGCGGATCAAAGCTGGCGGAAGAGAGTGGGAGTCGAACCCACTAAGAACCGGCTAACGGCCCTCTCTGGCTTTGAAGGCCAGCCGCCCCACCGGGAGCGCTTCTCCTCCGTCGTCGATCATTCCCGAGAAAAACGGCCCTGTCATCTGTCCGCATCGGCGGTCGATGCGACGCCCGCCGGCCCGTACTGTTCGAGCTTCTGCGGCACCGTGCGGCGCAGGTCGCCGCGGCGGATGGTGATGCCGTGGCGATCGAAGAATTCGAGGATCAGGATCGCCACCTTGCGGCCGTTGTCGAGCTTGTCGCGGAACTCGGCGGCGGTGAACTCGCGGCCGAAGGCATGGGCGATGGCAATCATCTCGGCGACCACGGGCCGCAAGAAATACTGGTCGGGCGCCACCTCGACGACGCGGCCGACCTTGGCCAACCGCTGCAGGAGCTTGCGCATCTCGGGCTCGGGCACCGAATAGGCGCTGGCGAAATCGCGCACGCGCGGCGGCTTGTAGCGCTCGCGAACGAGCTCGGAAGAGATCTTCCGCCACAGCGCCTCGTCACGCGCGCCAAGGGTCAGCGAGTGGCCCGGCAGGCGCAGGAAGGCGCCGTCGACCATCACCGTCCTCGCCTTGACCTCCTGGTCGAGCAGCGCCTTGAACACGGCAGGCGGCCAGCGCTTTGCGAGCGCGAGCCGAAGGCGCTCGGGCTGCAGGCCGGGCGCATCCGGCCTGGCCTCGTGATGCGCCTTGAGCGTATCGACGATGTCCTTGCGCGCCGCCGCCAGCGTCTCGGCCAGGAAACCGAAGCCTTCGAGCTTGGCGCCGCCAGCCGCCTGCAGGAGCCTGTCGACATCGACCGGCCGCAGGTTGCGCGCGAGGCCGAAACGGCCGGTCTCGACAAAGCCCGTGTCGAGCCGCAGCAGCTTGGGCAGCACCTGCGAATCGGGTTCCGCCAGGGCTGTGAGCTCGGCGAGCCTTCGCTCGGAGCGGCGGTTGCGCGGCGGCCCGAAGGGGTCGATCACGGCGGCACCCGCCATGGTGCGGATCGCCGAAGGATCGCGCAGGATGACGCGATCGCCGGCGAGCGCGCCGACCTTCTCGTCGAGCACGAGCTGGGCCAGCGCCGTGTCGCCCGGCGCGAGCTTGTCGCCCTGCAGCAGGGCGACGCGGCCCATGACGTGGGCTGCGCCGAGATGGACGTGCACCGGCGACCAATGCTTCAACGGCTGGGCCTCCGACGTGAGCAGGCTCAGCTCGACGTCGAGGCGGTCGGTCGGCGCGTGCAGCTCGGGACTGACCACCCAGTCACCGCGCCGGATGGCGTCCTTCGACAGACGGGGACCGGTGAGGTTGAGGGCGCATCGCTCGCCCGCGCGCCCGATCACGGCAGGCCGGTTCTGCGCATGCAGCGAGCGCACCCGCGCCTCGAGGCCCGACGGTGTCAGCAGGAGGCGGTCGTCGACCTTGATCTCACCGGCATGGACCGTCCCCGTCACCACCACGCCCGCACCCGAGAGCACGAAGCTGCGGTCGACGGCGAGTCGGGCGAAGCCGGCGGCGCCCTTGCTGCTTTCGCCCAGCGTCAAGAGCCTGGCCTTCAGCTCGTCGACGCCGCGACCGGTCAGCGCCGACACCGGCACGATCTCGGCATCCTTGAGCGAGGTCGCCGCGAGCAGCGTCTCGATCTCGGCCATGCGCTCGAGCAATTGGTCGTCGTCGGCGAGGTCGGCCTTGGTCAGCGCGACGACGCCGCGATCGAGGCCCAGAAGGTCGATGATCTGCAGATGCTCCACGGTCTGCGGCTTGATGCCCTCGGCCGCCGAGACGATCAGCAGCGCGGCGTCGATGCCGGTGGCGCCCGCCAGCATGTTGTGCACGAAGCGCTCGTGGCCCGGCACGTCGACGAAGCCGAGCTGACGGCCGTCGCCCAGGTCCGAGTAGGCATAGCCGAGATCAATCGTAATGCCGCGCGCCTTCTCCTCCTTGAGGCGGTCGGCATCGACGCCGGTCAGCGCTTTCACCAGCGCCGTCTTGCCGTGATCGATATGGCCTGCGGTGCCGACGATCATGGCTCGAGCTTGCCCAGTTGGCTCGCGAACGCCGCCTCGTCGTCGAGCGTGCGCAGGTCGAAGAAGAGGGCGCCATCGCTGATGCGGCCGATGACGGGAACCGGCAGGCCGCGGAACGCGGCGGCGAGTCGATCGAGGCCCTTGCCGCGCACGGCAATGGCGAAGGACGGCAGGAGGTCGACCGGCAAGGCGCCCGAGCCGATCTGGCCGCGGACCGGCTCGATGCCGACCGTGGCAGCCGAGCCGACCGCCTTGGCGACGACGGGCAGCAGGCGTTGGGCAAGCGCCTTGATATCGTCGGCCGGGCGGGCGAGAGCGCGCACGGTGGGCAGGCGCTCGGCGAGCCGCGTCGGATCGGCGTAGAGCCGCAGCGTCGCCTCAAGTGCCGCCAGCCTCACCTTGTCGAGGCGCAGCGCACGCTTCATGGGATTGCGCGCGATGCGCTCTATCAACGAGCGGCGGCCGACGACCAGGCCGGCCTGCGGGCCGCCCAAGAGCTTGTCGCCGGAGAAGGTGACGACGTCGATGCCGGCCTCGATGGCCTCGCGCGCCGTGGGCTCATGCGGCAGTCCCCAGGTCTCGAGATCGACCAGCGTTCCGCTGCCGAGGTCCTCGATCAGCGGCAAGCCCTTTTCGCGGGCGAGCGGCACGAGTTCCGCGCCCGACACCGACTTGGTGAAGCCGGAAACCGCGTAGTTCGAGGGGTGGACCTTCATGATCGCGGCCGTGTCGGGGCCGATCGCGGCAGCATAGTCCTTGAGATGCGTGCGGTTGGTGGTGCCGACCTCGACCAGCCGGCAGCCGGCACGGGCCATGATGTCGGGGATACGGAAGGCGCCGCCGATCTCGATGAGTTCGCCGCGCGAGACGATGACCTCGCGGCCGGCGGCCAGCGCCGCCAGCACCAGCAGCACGGCTGCGGCGTTGTTGTTGACCGCCGTGGCCGCCTCGGCACCGGTGAGCCGATGCAGCCAGGGCGCAATGTGGTCGTCGCGCTCGCCGCGGCCGCCGCCGCTCAGGTCGTATTCCAGCGTGGTCGGCGAGCGCATGGCCGCGACCGCCGCTTCGATCGCCTCCTCCGCGAGCAGGGCGCGGCCGAGATTGGTGTGCAGCACCGTTCCCGTGAGGTTGAACACCCGCCGCTGCGAGGGCTGCACCAGGCCGGACAGCCGGAGCTCGCACCAGCGCGCGCAGGCGGCCTCGTCGGCCACCTCCTCGGCGCCGCGCCTGGCCTCGGCCCAGGCGCGCAGCGCCTCGATCACCAGCGGCCTGCCGGCACGCTCGATCAGCGGCGCCAGGGCGGGCCAATTGGCCATACGGTCGATGGATGGCGGACGCCGCGATGGGCTGGTGGCAGGGTCGGCACGCGACACGGGTCATTCCCCAACACGTCTGAGCCGGGCCGTTCGCCCGGCAACACAGCTTGGCCTTGTTGGCCGGCGGCGGCAATGCCCATGCGGACCACGCGCCGCTGCTCACATCTGGTTCCGGCCTGCAGGTATCTGCGTTTCGTCATCGCAGCTCAGCCAGCAAGCGTCGCCAAGCTGCCGTCTCGCGCGCCGGCCGGAACAATGGTTTGCGCCGCGTCAGCGCCTTGCCGAGCGTCACCACAAAGTGTGGTTCGCGCTCGAGGCGCTGGAAGAGCCTGGCCAGCGCCTTGGTATCGCCCGCCGGAAAGTAGCCGCGATAATCGGAACCGAGCAGTCCGACATTGCCGTCCACGCGCGAGGCGAGCACTGGAACGCCTGCCACGATCGCCTCGGACACCACGTTGGCGCCGCCTTCGCTCAGAGACGAGATGACCATGGCGTGGCTGCGCAACAGCAGTCGCCGAACCGCGGCCGCCGGAACGTCGCCGTGCCACTGATAGCGCCGATTGGTCGCCATCTCCGCGCGAGCACGTTCAGCCCACTCAGTCGTATAGGCGCGGCCAACCTGCTCGACGAGAATCCTGCTGTCAGAAGGCAGAACGCGCGCCGCTTCAGCGGCGCGCAGAGGATCTTTTACATCCCGCAGATGCCCGATCACGGAGACCACGACAGCCCGACGGCTCGGCTGGCGAGATCGCGCCAAGGGTGAGGCCGACTGATAGATTACGCGCAGCTGCGCACGAAGGGGCTTCGGCACGACCTTCCAGGCGAGATCGTTCAGGGCGACGAGCCGGTCTGCCCGCGCCATCGACCGCAAGGTAAGACCGGAGTCGGCGTCGATGTATTGATAGATGTCGGTGCCGCTGAGCTGCAGGATCACCGGCCGCATCGGGAACTTCACCTTGAAACGCTCGATCGCGGCGGCGCTGCGCCAGGCATGCACTGCCACCATCAGATCGGCGGCAGTGCCATCGTAGTCGGATGTCATGCGCACGTGATGGCCAAGGTGGCGCAAAATCCCCGCCCATCGCGCGGCACTCACGCGATTGCCGGTGCGTGCCGTCGGACCGGCGGGTGTGATAAGGACGATCTTCATGGTCCAGGCCGTGCAAGATCGTCGCCCCACCAGCGGATCCTCCACTGGCGAACTCTTGGCGCAACTGCGCGAGGCCCGTCATCGCACCGAGCGCTTGACGGAAGATCTGACATCACGGGAATTGATGGGACCGTACCTCGCTGTCGTCAATCCCGTGCTGTGGGAGATCGGCCACGTCGCGTGGTTCCACGAGTATTGGACCCTGCGCCATGCGGCTGGCCACACGCCGCTGATCGAGCGCTGCGACCGACTGTGGGATTCGAGCGCAGTGCCGCACGCCACGCGCTGGCATCTCGACCTGCCCGACCGCACCGGCACTCGTGGCTACATGGCCGACGTCCTGGCCCGTCAGCAGCAAATGCTGGGCCGCGGCGTCGATGATGCGACGTGCTACTTTTACGACCTCAGCGTTCGGCACGAGGACATGCATGTCGAGGCGCTGACCTACATGCGCCAGAAGGTGCTGCGTGGTGGCTGCTGGGCGACCAGCGCCCGCATCGCCCGGCCGGCCTACCGCAACTTCTTCACGCTCGACCGCAGCGACGTGTTCGCCGGCTTCCGCACCTGCGCGATGTGACGCCAATGGATGCCCTGACCGCCTTCGGCCTCTTTTCCGTGACCGTCATGGTGGCTTGCTACGCGTTCGAGGATCGCAGCCACTGGTTCATTCTGGGTTTTGCCGCCTCGTGCGCCCTCGCGTCGGTCTATGGCTTCCTGCAGGGCGCGTGGCCGTTCGGACTCGTCGAGGGCGTCTGGACCCTGATCGCCCTCCGCCGCTGGCAGGTACGCAGGCACCGGACAATCCAGCCGAAGAGCATGAGCTCTGATCTCACTACTTCTTCTGCAGCCCCCACGTCTCGGCAAGCTGGGCGGCGATGCGGGAGGCCATGAGGCGGTTACCGGGGCTTTCGGCGTTGTAGTCTCGCCAGTAGTGGATGTGGTCAGCGTAGATCGTGCCCTTCTCGTTGCCGAAGATATCCCCCAGGTCGTAGATCGCGAGCCCGCGTTCGCGTAGCGTCAACAAGCCTGCCACCATCTTGCGATAGATCGGGCCATAGGAGAGGTCGCCGACGACGCGCTTCTCTTCTTCCGTCAGTACCTTGCCGTAGGCCGGTGCCGGCTGGATGAAGAACGCCGACTTCAGATTATAATCGCGCGCCAGAACCTCGGTAGCGCGCAGGTACTTCTGGTAGAGGCCGAGCTGGACCGCAAACTCGCGATCGGCGTCGCGACGGACCTCCTCGGGCAGTCTGAAGATGCTGTTGAGAGTGGTCTTCTTGCTCGACTTGAAGATGTCCTGGCCCTTGGCCGCCTGCTCGATGCCGCGCACCACCAGGTAGGCCGCGTGGCTATGGCCCAGCACCGGCGTTGCGGCCAGCGAGCCCGCCAGCCGGCCCATCACCCAGCCGATGGCGGCATCGCCAAAGTTCTCGTCGGCGACGAAGGGGTTGACCTCGATGAAGTTGCTGAGCGGTCGTTCCAGACGCTCCTCGACGTAGGGCCAGAAGAAGTAGTGCTCGTTGAAGCCGCCGAGATTGACGACGGCATCGATCGAGCTGGCGTAGAGCGAGAAGAGGATGAAGGGCTGCGGCTCCTTCCAGGCGCCGTCGCCACCGTTCAGGATCAACCACGGCTTGCCGTTGGGGCTGACGTATTTCTTGTTCAGCTCCTCCTCGAGATAGCGCGGCGCCGGCGGGGCGTTGTTCTGTGCGAGCTGCGAGGCGACCGAGCCGCCGCTCAGCATGACGGTGAAGCGTTCGGGATCGCGGACCGTCGGATAGTCGGGGCCGTACAGACCGACGTTGTTCACCCACGGCTGGCCGCACGGCGGGTTGGCGTGGTGCACGAAGCCGACATAGGGGTGCGGATAGAGGGTGTCGACGTAGCGGCACGTCGTGCCCTTGGTGGCGTCGCGCAGATAGGTGTTCTGGGTACGCTCGAAGAGCTGCGCTGCGGGCGTGTAGCGGCCGTCCTCGATGAACAGCCAGGCAATGGCTGCGAGTTCGATCGCGGCCAGAGCCAGCACGATGCCGAAAACGACCGAGATCCAGCCGAAAACACGCTGCTTCATCAGAGAAAAGTCCGCCCGAACGAGTCGGGCGGACTATAACGGCGAGGCACCGGCCGACAAGGCGGCGCGATGCCCTACTTGCGCGCCCTGTGCCTTTACTTGGCTGCTGCCGCTCCGGCCATGGCGACCTCGGCGTCCTGGTTGCTCAGTACGCCTGAGACACCGATTGCGCCGATGATCTTGCCTTCAACTACGATCGGAACGCCGCCTTCCAATGGCGTGATACCCTTGACGGCAAGCAGGCGCAGGTTGGCGCCGCCCTGGGCGATTCCGTCCTGCAGCACCTTGGTCGCGCGCTTCAGGTTGTTGGCCGTCACTGCCTTGCCGATCGCGATGTCGACGCTTGCATGCTGCGTATTGTCCATCTTGGAGAAGGCCGCGAGGTTGCCCGAACTGTCGACGATGGCGATGGCGACCGGCCAGTTGTTCTTCTTGGCCTCGGCCTCGGCGGCGGTCATTGCCTTCTTGGCGGCATCGAAGGTGATGGCGGGACCGTAGGGCGGCGGTGGCGGCGGCGCCTGGGCGAAAAGCGGTGACGCGACGAAGCTGGCCGCAACGGCGGCCGCGATGATGAGCCTGGTCATGGTATTCTCTCCCTGGTTTCCGTCTCTGCGAACGGCCCGGGGACTATGAACGACGTGGCGGTGCCTGCCAGTTCAACCGCAGGTCACATTCCAGTGACCTCACTCGACGCTTTTCCCCCAGGGACCAGGAAAACGCGCGCGGAAGATCAATGCTTCAAATTCGGCATCTCGGTCAGCGGCACGATGCGAATACCCGAGGCCTCGAGGCCCTCGCGCACCGCCTTCGACACCGTGACCGCGGTCGGGCCGTCGCCGTGCACGCAGATCGAATCGACCTGGCAGGGGATGCGCTTGCCCGAGGTCGAATAGATCGCCTGTTCGTCGACCATGCGGCGGACGTGCGCCACGGCCTGGGCGGGATCCTTGATCATCGAGCCCGCTTCCTTGCGCGGCGTCAGGAACCCCTTGTCGGTGTAGGTGCGGTCGGCAAACACCTCCTCGGCCACGCGCAGGCCCACTTTGCGTGCCGACTTGCCCTGCTCGGTGTTGGCCTGCGCCAGGAAAATCAGGTCGCGGTCGAACGCCTTGGTGGCACGGGAGATCGCATCGGACATCTCCTCGCTCTCGGCCGACATGTTGGCCATCATGCCGTGCGGCTTGATGTGCGTGACCTTGGCGCCGAACAGCGAGGCGATGCCCTGCAATGCGCCGAGTTGGTAGGCGATGTTGGCCTCGAGTTCCTTGATGCTGAGATTGATCACGCGCCGGCCGAAGCCCTGCAGGTCGGCGAAGCCCGGATGGGCGCCGATCGATACGCCGTTCTGCTGGCAGAGCTTGACCGTGTCGACCATGACGGCGGGATCGCTGGCATGGAAGCCGCAGGCGACGTTGGCGGACCTCACGATCTTCAGCACCTCGACGTCGTTGCCCATCACCCAGGGGCCGAAGCTCTCGCCCAGGTCGGAGTTGATGTTGACGAAACCGGCGTTGGTCGCAGCCATGAGAAAACTCCTTGGAGGCCCGAAAGAAAGGTCCCTCGCTACGCTCGGGATGGCATTATATCCTAGCAGATGTGAGTGTACGGTACCTGTCCTGCGGCGACACCGCCTTCTCTGTCGAATTCGGCAACGAGACCTCCCCTGACATCAACGGCCGGGTGATGGCTCTGCATGCAGCCATCGGCCAGGCGGGGATTGCCGGAGTGGTGGAAACCGTGCCGTCCATGCGGGCGCTGATGGTCTGCTATGACCCGATGGCCACGTCGCGCGCCAAGCTCGAGCCCGAGATCGAGGGCCTGATCGCACGCGGCCTGCCGACCGACTTGAAGAGCCGGCAAGTCACCATACCCTGCTGCTACGACGATGCGGAATTCGCGCCCGACCTCAAGGAGGTCGCCGAGCGCACCAAGAAGACGCCCGAAGCGGTGATCGCCGCTCACATCGCGTCCCGCTTCAAGGTCTACGTGCTGGGTTTCATGCCGGGCCTGGCCTACATCGCCGGCCTGGAGAAATCGCTCTACCTGCCGCGGCGTAAGCAGCCGCGCGTGCGCGTGCCGCGCTCGACGGTCGCCATCGCCATGGACATGACGACGATCTACCCGTTCGAAAGTCCCGGCGGCTGGCACCTGATCGGCCGCACGCCGCTCAGGATGTTCGATCAGCGCCGCGAGCAGCCGGTGTTCCTTGCGCCCGGCGACTCCCTCACCTTCCAGCGCATCGACCGCAGGAGCTTCGACCGCATCGCCCGCGAGGTCGAGGCCGGCAGCTTCGACTGGGACAAGCTGGTGAGGAGCACATGACCGCCCGGTTGACCGTCGTGCGAGCCGGCCTGTTCGACACGCTGCAGGACCTGGGGCGAATTGGCTTCATGGCGCTGGGCATGCCGACCGCCGGCGCCATGGACCGCATCGCGCTGCACCTGGCCAACGGCTTGTGCGGCAATCCCGCCGACACGGCGGGACTGGAGATCGGCGTGATGGGTCCCGACCTGCTGGTCGAGGCAGAGAGCGTGCGCGTCGCCTTGGTCGGCCCGCTGTCGCCGATGCTGGTCGAGAGGCCCGACGCACCGCCCAGGCCGTTGGAGTCCGACCGCACGCACCTTCTCAAACGCGGCCAGGTGCTCCGTGTCGGCATGGTCGAAGGGTCGAGCACCGCCTACCTCGTCGTCGCCGGCGGCTTCACCTTGCCCGCCTTCATGGGCAGCCTGTCGACCTATGCGCGCGCCGGCGTCGGCGGATACGAGGGCCGCAAGCTCGCGGCCGGCGACGTCCTGCCGCTCGCACGCGAACTCGCGCCGCCGGGCGACGAGAAGAAGCTCGCGCAACCGTTCGACTACGGCAGCGGGCCGATACGCGTCGTCTGGGGACCGCAGGACGACTATTTCAGCGAGAAAGGCAAGCGCACCTTCACCGAGTCCGACTACCGCGCCTCCAAGGAAGCCGATCGCATGGGCATTCGCTTCGAGGGACCGACCATCGAGCACTCCAAGGGCGCCGACATCATCTCCGACGGCATTGGTCCCGGCGCCATCCAGGTACCGGGCGCCGGCCTGCCGATCGTGCTGCTAGGTGACCGCCAGACCGTAGGCGGCTATTCCAAGATCGCCACGGTCGCTTCCGTCGACCTGCCGAGGCTCGGTCGCCTGATGCCGGGTCAGGTCGTGCGCTTCACACCGGTAACAGTAGAAGAAGCCGAGAAGCTTCGCCGCGACCAGGAAGCGCGCCTGCAGCGCGCCATCGCCGATTTCAAGACGGCCCGCCCACCTGGCGGGATCGATCTTTTACGGCTTTACGAGGAGAACCTGATCGACGGGGTCGTCTACCAGGGCGTCCGCTGAAGGTGGCGCCATGCACCGTGGCATCCGCGCGCTTCAGGGGCCGCGCTTTCCTCGTCACTCCGGCAACCCGACCTCGCGCAGCGCATCGAAGTACCGTTCATGTCCCGGCGTCCCGCGGACCGGGCTGATCTTTCGGGCGTGGCGTAGCGAGAGTCCCGGCACCATCTCGATATATTTTCGGGCGGCCTCTCTCGCCTCCGCGTGTCGGCCGGATAGCCACAGCGCGGCAATGAACAAGCGGTAAATGCCGGCATGTTCAGGGCGCTCCTGGAGGGCCCGTTGAACCCACGGCAGCGCTTCTTCGGGACGCCCATCCCAGCACAGGGCGGAGGCCATCCCGAACTTGGGACTGAAACCCCACTGTGGATCGAGCGGGCTCAGTCGCATGGCCTTCTCGAACGCGGCAATCGCCGGCTCGACTTCGCCCGCCCACGCGCTGATCCAGCCGCGACGGTTCCAGGACAATGCATCGTTCGGATTGATCGCCAGCGAACGATCGATCAGATCCCCGCCGGCCTGGTAGTCGCGGCGCAATACCACGGGAATGTTGGCAGCGACATTGAGCGCGACCGCATCCGAAGGATCGCTATCAAGTGCACGTCGCGACAGTTCATCGGCCTCGCGGAAGTCCCTGTCGACATCGGGGCTGTAGGCCAGAATTGGCCTCATTGCCCGACAATGCGCGGCGTAGCCCAGCGCCCGAGCGTAGTTCGGTGACAGGGCGATGGCCCGATCCAGCAGCTCGATCGCTTCGTCCAGACTTTGAGCCGAAAAAGCAGCGGCCTTCGGCAGCGCCTGCAGGAAGAGGTCGAAGGCATCGAGGCTGTCAGGCCGCTTGCGCCGGGCGCGGGCAATCTCGGTGGCCCGCAGCTTCGGCTCGATGGCCCCGACCAGGCTGGCGACGATACGGTCCTGGAAGTCGAAGACGTTCTCCAGCGATCCGTCGTACCTGTCGGCCCATAGATGGTTGCCGGTCGCCGCCTCGATCAGCTGAACCGTCAGCCGCAGACGCTGGCCGGCGCGGCGCACGCTGCCTTCCACGAGGTAACGCACGCCCAGCCGCTCGCCGATCGTCCGCACATCGACCGTCTCGCCGCGCAGCGCAAACGATGAATTGCGCGCGATCACGAACAGCCACGATACGCGCGACAGGCCCATGATCAGATCTTCTGCAAGGCCATCGGCGAAATACGCCTGCTTTGGGTCGTCGCTCAAATTCTCGAACGGCAGCACGGCGATCGACGAGCCCTCCAGGCTCGACGAGCCGGTGATGAGGCCATCGAGCCTGTTCGCGAATCCCTCCGCGTCGAGATCCCAATCGCGCCGCTCGAAGCCTGGCCGGCGGCGCGCAACGGCTTCAGTCAGCAGGGACAGGTTGTAGTCGGAGGGTACCTGCACACCCGACGCCCAGCGGCTCACCACTGACTTGTCGACCCCGGTAGCTTGCGCCAACCGACCCCGGCTCAAGTTGGTCACCTTGAGCACCAGGCCGAGTTTCTGGGCGAAATCGCCGGTCGCCATGATCCGGTTTTGCCTTCGTTCTCGAGCGCCTGCAACCCCGCGCAACCCCCTCGCCCCCCGGCGCAACTGCCGGAGGCGCGCATCAGGTGCGAGAACATGCCGTCAGTCTGGGGGAAACAGGCATGTTGCGATTCCTTCTCGCATGCGCTGCCGCGTCAGGTCTCGCCAGCATCACTTTCGGATGCGCGCCGGCATATGCGCATGATTGGTATCCACCCGATTGTTGCGGGCGCAATGACTGCATGCCGGCAGGAGGCGTGGAAGGTGACGGACGCGGCGGCATGACGGTGATCGTTGGCGATCTGCGCATCGGCATCCCTGAGGGCTTCGCCCCACGCCCCTCCCTGGACAGCAGGACTCACATCTGCTTTCGCATGTACTCGAACGAAGTCGACGGAAACATTTCCGTCGCACCGGTCTGCCTTTTTCTTCCTGCCCAAGCCTGATTGGGTGCTCGTGCGCTAAGCCCCGACCGCCCGCCGGACCGCCTGAACATCCTGGGCGAAGATCATCTCTTCCCGGCCGACCAGCGTCGAATCGCGGGGCGAGGAAAGATAGCGCGCGAGCAGCCATATCCCGTCGCGCGGATTGTCGACGATCTCGGCCACGGCACCGTCGCCGAGCACGACCGAGGTGCCGGGAGCGAGGTCGCGGATGTTGATAGGCGCGCTCATTCCGCCGCTTTTCGTTCGGCGCCGCGCCAGGTCGCCAGTTGCGACCAGTCGTCGGCCTCCATGAACTCGGCCCAGCGGCGATAGAAATTGCGCATCGGCTGCTCACTCGATTGCACTTCGGTGAGATCGATCACTTCGCCGGGCACGCGCAGTCCCTGATACTCGTAGTCGGTGACCGCGGTGCCGCTGCCCTGGTCGTAGTTGTAGGGATGGCGCCGGGCGATCGTGCCGCGACTGGCGGCATGGGCGTAGTTCCAGTTCTCCATGTCGTCCTGCTCGGTCATGCCGGCAGGACCCGAGTAGCGGATGTAGTAGTTGCGCAGGAACTGCTTGACCTCGGTCGGCGCATCGCGATCGACGAAGAACCAGCGCCAGCATTCGGTCTCGTGGGCACCGCGTGGATGCCACGCGGCCATGGTGCGCGGTTGGCGCGAAAGCAGCGCGGTGTTGGGAAATATCTCTCCGGGTGCGCCGATCAGCCGGGCGTCCTCGCCGCGCAACCGTCGCCGCTCCTCCTCGCAGTGGCGGAAATACTCGGCGACGACCGGCGCGTTCATGTAGGCCGGCGGCGGCGACTTGCCTGCCGGCAGAACGTAATGAATCGTCTGGTGCCCGCGGTCGGGGATGCAGACGTGAAGCTTGCGGCTCACGTCGCGCTCGCCCATGTCGCGACGGCCGGCGCCCGACGGCCCGATGCCGGCCAAGTCGACCGAACGATGGCTGATATTGTGATAGGTATCGCCGCTGAAATTCTCCGCCGGGAACTTCCAGTTGCACGGCACTCGCCATTTCTGCACGCCGCCCAGCACCTCGGCCTGGCCCTCGCGTCCGTCCCACCCGTCGAGCTGCAGGTCAAGATAGCGTGTGAAGTCACCGAGATACTCGGTGAACGACGGAGCGGCGGGATCCCATGTCGCCCAGATCGAGCCCTTGTAGTTTGCGAGCTGCGCCACCTCGACCAGGCCCCATTTCTCCTTGTCGAGCCGCGAATGGTAGGCCTCCCGGTGGTACGGCACGCCGACCAGCCTTCCGTCGGTGCCGTAGCTCCAGCCGTGATAGGGGCAGGTGAAAACGGTCGTCTTGCCTTCGTCGTAACGGCACACCTTCATGCCGCGATGCCGGCAGGAGTTGAGGAAGACATGGATCCGCTCGGCGCGGTCGCGGCACAGGATCACCGACTCCTCGCCCATCGACGACACGAAATAGTCGCCCGCCTTGGGGATCTGGCTTTCGTGCCCGACATGCAGCCAGGCGCGCGCGAAGATGCGCTCCTGCTCCTCGGCATAGATGTCGTCGTTGACGAAGATCTCGCGGCTGATCTCGCCGGCTCCGAGATCGACCAGGCCGGGACGGTAGCCCTGTCTCCTGTTCATCGCCATCGCCGCTACCTCAAATGAAAAACGTCAGGTTTTTCGTCAGCAGCACATTCTGATCGAGGATAATCTTGCGCCGCGCCAGAAGCCAGCCCACCCCATTGCGCCGCAGCAGATCCTCGCGCCTGCCGACCAGGATGTCGGTCTCGGTCTCCACGCGGTTGCGGTAGATCAGGAAGCGGCAGGTCACCGAGACTTCCCGAGGCGTCGCAAATGAAGGCTCGGCGCCCTGGAGCTGCACGTTGGTGACGAGGTGCGACAGGCGCGAATGAGGCTCCTCGGCCCAATGGATGCCGGTCTCGATCTGCTTGACGCGTCGGTCGAGCGTGTCCTTGCCCTCGTCGAACCAGTTGATATCACTGTCGGGTCGGGTGAACTCGCGCTCTTCCTCACCGAACTTGACGTTGCGGCGCATCGGCATCCAGTAGCGGATGTCGTCGGCGAGCAGGTGGAGCCATTCCTGATAGCGCCGCTCATCGAGCAACTCGGCCTCGCGATAGAGGAAGTCGGTGATCTCCTGGCTGAGCAGCAGCCGATCGATGCGCACGTCGTGCTCGGCCATGATGCGCCTCCTTCTTCCCCTACGACGCCCGACTGACTGGGCC
>CADECW010000038.1:22613-54442 GCA_902825855.1 uncultured Rhodospirillales bacterium
GCCGTTCGGTACCGCCGCCCGGATATGATAACAGGTTCCGTTTCGTCCATCGGCCCAGCAACCCCGCCGCCGCCGCTTTCTCTGTGGCCGCTGCCGGCCGGCGTTGGTACGAACGAATCGACCGAACCTGAGGACCCGCGATGACTTGGCAACCGGAAATGGACGAGCTGCGCCGCCGTCAGGAAATGACCAAGCGCATGGGCGGCACCGACAAGGTGAAGCGCCAGCACGACGGCGGCCGCCTCACCGTGCGTGAGCGCATCGATCGGCTGGTCGACAAGGACAGTTTCCGCGAGATCGGCAGCATCGCCGGCAAGGCCGAGTATGACGGCCGCAACGACCTGGTGGACCTCATGCCGGCCAACGCCGTGATGGGGCGGGGCAAGATCGACGGCCGGCACGTCGCGGTCACCGGCGACGACTTCACCGTGCGTGGCGGCTCGGCCGACGCCACGATCAAGGAAAAGGACACCTTCATCGAGCGTTACGCCAACCAGTATCGCGTGCCGCTGATCCGCATGATCGAGGGCTCGGGCGGAGGCGGCTCGGTCAAGACCATCGAGACAACCGGCCGCGCCAACGTGCCGGGCGTCAAGGGTTGGGAATGGGTGGTGCGCAACATGGGCGAGGTGCCGACGGTCGGCCTCGGCCTGGGCTCGGTCGCAGGCCTCGGCGCGGCGCGGCTCGCCGCCACGCACTACTCGGTGATGGTCAAGGAAATCTCGGCGATGTTCGTCGCCGGGCCGCCGGTGGTGAACAGGCTCAGTCCCAAGCAGTACGACAAGCAGGAGCTCGGCGGCTGGGAGATTCAGCTGCGCGCCGGTGCGATCGACGAGGCGGTCGACAGCGAGGACGAGGCGTTTGCCGCGGCCCGCCGCTTCCTCTCCTACCTGCCCTCCTCGGTCCACGAGGCGCCGCCGCGCGGACCGGTCACCGACGATCCGGCGCGCCGCGAAGATTCGCTGTTCGATGTCATCCCGCGCGATATCCGCAAGGTCTACCGCATCCGGCCGATCATCGAGAAGATCGTCGACAAGGACTCCTTCTTCGAGATGGGCAAGCTCTACGGCCGCTCGGTAGTGACGGGCTTCGCGCGCATCGACGGCTGGCCCGTGGCGCTGATGGCCTCCGACCCGATGTTCTATGGCGGCGGCTGGACCGCCGACGCCTGCCAGAAGGTGGCGCGCTTCGTCGACATGGCGGAGACCTTCCATCTGCCGGCGGTGTATCTCTGCGACTGCCCGGGCTTCCTGATCGGTCTGGAGGCCGAGAAGAGCGGCGTGATCCGGCAAGGCGTGCGCGCCATGTCGGCGATGTTCCAGACCACCATCCCGTGGTGCACCTTCATCATCCGCAATGCCTTCGGCGTCGCAGGGGCCGCGCACCAGAACGGCGCGCGGCTCAACTGGCGCTACGCCTGGCCGTCGGGCCGCTGGGGCTCGCTGCCGCTCGAGGGCGGCATCGAGGCGGCGTACCGCGCGGACATCGACGCCGCCGCCGATCCCAAGGCCAAGATGGTGGAGATCGAAGACCGCCTGAACAAGCTGCGCTCACCTTTCCGAAGCGCAGAGACCTTCTGGATCGAAGAGATCATCGACCCGCGGGACACACGGAAGATCCTGTGCGAATTCGTCGAGCTGGCGGCGCCGGTGCGCGGCACCGGCCCGAGCCGCCACTGGATGCGGCCCTAGTCGGACCTGCGGGCCTTCGGCCCCCCGGTCTACCTACTTTCCCCAACCGTACCCCTGCAGATGCGGCAGCGTCCCGCAGGCCGGATCGAACGGCGGGTTGCTGAGATAATCCTTGTCGGCCAGCACGTAGGCATGGCCGGGAGTCCGGCTGACGAGCGCGCTGACGGCCGGCAGCGACCAGTCCTGGGCGAAGAGCTTGTCGGGCCACTCGAGGAGCGGCAGGTCGCGTGCCCGGATGGCACCCTCCCGCGTATCGACCAGGGTGCGCATGCGCCCGAGATAGTCCGACCACAGGCCGGTCAGCACCACGTCGGGCACGGCGGCGGCCAGCAGCAGTGCCGTCATCGCCATCACCAGCTTACGCGACACTGCAGGCAGACGCAGGACGGTGAAGACCCGGGGCGGCCGCTGCTGCCAGGCGACGTGAAGCCACATGCACACCAGAAAGACCGCCAGCACCACGCCTGCCGCCTGGCGCGCGAGATAGTGCGCCGGCGGATAGAGGATGGAGTGCTCGTAGGCCAGCCGATACCACGGCGAGAGCGCGAGGGCGGTTGCGGCAATGCCGATGAACAGCGTCGGCCAGGCCCCCAACAGCCATGCCGGTCGCACCGAGGCGAACGCCGCCGAGATGGCGAGCCCGATGACAGGTATGATGAACTGCTGATTCTGCCAGAAATCGAAAGACATCGCCCGCACCTTCTGGAAGTGCGGATGGTTCCAGTAGTCGACGATGGCCATTAGTGCGACGACGGCCGCCGCAATGAACGCCACCGCCGCGACGACCATCAGTCCCTTCATCCACGGGTCGTCATCCTTGCGCGTCGACCAGAGGATGGCGGCGGCGAGAAGCGGGCCGAGATAAACCATCGTCTCGTAGGAGCGCACGCACAAAAGTCCAAGCAGGCAGAGCAGCACGGCGTCGCCGAGACGTCGCGGCCCCTTGGTCAGCGTCACCGCCATGACGACGACTGCGGCGGCATAGGCGGTGTTGTACTCGCCGATGACGAAGAAGCAGGTCGGCAAATAGACCGTGGCAACCACGGCGATGACGATGCCGAGCAGCACGGCATCGTGTCTTACCCGCGCGAGCGCCAGGTGATAGAGCCCGGTCGGCAGGCCGAACAGCGCCGCGGAATAGACCATCGCCAGCAGCCTGGTGTCGCGCACGCCGAGCTCGTTCAGCAGCAGCAGCGGAAGCTGCGTCACCCAGTCGACGTGGGCGCGCGCCGTGTAGAAGTCGTGGACCTTACCAAGCTCGAGGATGTTCGCCATGAAGGGCGAGCCGTCCCAGAACAGGCTGCGACAGGCGATCGTGGCATTGATCGCCAGCGCCCACAGCAGCACGACCACGCTGCGATAGGCAGCCGGCGGCGGCGCCGCGGGCGCGCTAGTCACGCCACATGTACTTGCCGAGCGGGTAGGGATCCGCCGGCGGGAAGGGTTGCCACGACTTGAAATCCCTGGGCGGCGCGATGATGCCGTCGCCGCGTTTCGCGCGTAGCGCCAGGCTCTGGCTGGGCAGGATCCAGGCCTCGACGAGCAGGTCGTAGGGATGGCGCGACAGCGGCGAATCCTCGAAGGCGATCACGCCGTCCTTCGACAGCACTTCGGCGCGCACGACGTCGAGATACGAAGACCAGGTGCGCGTCAGGTAGATGTCGGATGGCAGGATCGCCAGCACGACCACGATGGCGAAGGTGAGGAAGCGGCGTGATGCTTCGCGCGTGCGCAGCACGGCGAACACCGCAAGCTTGTCGCGTAGCAGCACACCGTAGAACCAGATGAACAGCACGATGACGACGATGACCAGACCGGCCGCCTGTCGCGCCACGTATTGCGACTTGGCGAGTGGCCGGATCAGCGTGTCGCTGAGCGCCAGCAGCGGCGACAGCGCCAGGATCACCAGCAGCATGCCAGCCCAGCGATAGGGCTTGCCGCCCAATAGGTCGCGCGGCCGGACGAGCCCCCAGACGACGACCACCATTGCCGCGGCCAGCGCCAGGTCGAACTGCAGGTTCTGCCAGAAGTTTGTCGCTGTCTCGATCGTCTCATCGAGATGCTCGGCCGACCACGGCTTCACCAGCGAGCGGATGGCGACGGCCATGCCACCGAGAAAGCCGACCATCGAGATAAGGTAGAGGGTGGTTGGCCCCCAACTGCGCTGCGGCATGCGCCATATGGTATGCAGGATCATCGCCGACAGCAGCGGCCCGAGATAGATCATTGCCTCGTAGGTTCGCGCCGCCAGCAAGCCAACCACGGCGAGGAACAGGCCGTCGAGCAGAGTAAGCTGCTTGGCCGTCACCAGCCGGACGGCGGCGACGATGGCGATCGCATAAGCGGTGTTGTATTCGCCGACGATGAAGAAAGACGTCGTCATGAACACCACGCCAATCGCGCCGATCACCGCGGCGAGCAGCACCGGGTCGTCCTTCACCCGCACAAGGGCGAGGGTGTAAAGCGCGGTCGGCAACGCGAACAGGCCGATCGACAGCAAGCGCGCAAGCACATGCAGGTCGGTGATGCCGAGGAAGACGGCGGTCATGATCGGCGCCTGGCCGATGACCATGGCGTAGAGGCGCGGGGCGTAGAAGTCGAAGAACCACTCCCGGCGCGCGATCTGCACGAGAAAGGCGGAACCGTCGACGAAGAGGCCGCGGCTCTCCCAGCTATGCCACAGGGCCAGGCCCCAGAGCAGGCCGATCATCGTGCGGTAAGCGACTGTCGTTGTTGGCATCTGCACGCGTTCGGCGTCTACCCGAGGCCTGCCGACTGTGCAAGCGCTCCCGGCTTGCAGCGTCGAAAGAGCGCTGTTAGCAAGGCCCCGCATACAAGGATCGACTATGCTCAGTTGGGAAAAGATCGACGCCATTCCGGGCTGGTTCATGTTCCAGTCCTACTGCGTCTGGCGCGCCCTGCTCGACCAGCAGGCCCGGATCACGGGCGATCTGTTCGAGATCGGCGTGTGGCGCGGCCGCTCGGCGTCGGTGCTCGCCTCCTATCGCAAGGGTGGTGAGAAGCTCTATCTCTGCGACCTTCGACTCGACCAGGCGGCGGTCGAGCGCGCCATCCGCTCAATCGGCGTCGAGCCGGTCAACATCGTGCCTCTGTCGGGACCGTCGGTCGACCTGCCCGCCAAGCTGGACCTGCAGGCGATGCACCAGACGGTGCGCTGGTTCCACATCGACGGGGAGCATACGGGTACCGCGGTCTATCGCGAGCTCGAGCTGGCCAATCGCATCGTCAACAACGACGGCATCGTGGTGATCGACGATTTTTTCTCGCCTCGCTACCCGGCCAACACGACCGAGGTGATCCGCTATCTCGAGAAGAACCCGTTCCATTTCCGGCTGCTGGCAGTCGGCTTCAACAAGGGTTATCTCTGCCGGCCCGAGAGCCTGCCGCGCTACATGGACTTCATGGCCTCGGGCATGAGCCGCACCCTCGGCACATACGGCGCCAAGACGACGATCTTCAAGACAACCGGGCCGTGGGACACCGATGCCGTCGGCATCACCGACTTCGTCGACGATGCGGGCCCGATCGCCGGGCCCGACAACGAGCCGCAACGCTGGCACATGATGCGCACGCGGCATGTCTGGGGACCGATACGCCACCTGCAGAACGGCTGGCGGATGCTGCGGGGGCGCTAGAAGGCGAGCTAAGCACCCTTCGCGATCTTCAGCTGATCGTCGAGATCGTCGGCGATGAAGTTTCGCACGACCTCGTCGAGGTCCTTGTCGGTCTCGAAGCCGAGCGACCGGGCTCGGCGAGAATCGATTCCCTGGGGCCAGCCGTCGCAGATCTTCTGGATCGCGGGATCGTGCTGCCAGCTCACCCTTCCGACCTTGCGATTGCCGGCGTGGCGGCCAACCGCCTGCTCGAGGTCCCTGGCGGTGACGTTGATGCCGTTCAGCAGCAGCGTACGGCCGGGACCGAAGGCCTCAGGCGGCAGGTCGTGCAGGCGCACGAAGGCGTCGACCGTCTTTCGCGGGCTCAGCACCACCATGATGGTCTCGGGTGTCACGGGGCAGACGACGTCGACGCCGGTCAGCGGCTCGCGCACTACCGAGGAAGCCCAGGTCGAAGCGGCCTTGTTGGGCAGCCCTGTTCGCACGCAGATCGTCGGCAACCGCACCGAGGTGCCGCGCAGGAACCCCTTGCGGGTATAGTCGCGAATCAAGAACTCGCCGATCGACTTTTGCGCGCCATAGGAAGTCTGCGGCGTCAGTGCAGTGTCGTCGGTCACGGCTGGCGGCAGGTCGCCGCCGAACGCCGCCAGCGAGCTGGTGAAGACCACGCGCGGGTTGGTGCCGAGCGCACGGCACGCCTCGAGCACGTTGCGCGTGCCGTCGAGGTTGACGCGATAGCCGAGATCGAAATCGGCTTCCGCTCCGGCGCTGACCACGGCCGCGAAGTGGAACACCGTGGCGGCGCCCTGCATGATCGACTGCACGGTGGCGAAATTTGCGATGTCGCCGGTCAGGACCTTGACGCGAGGATCGTCCAGGCCGGGTCCCCTCGCCTCGCCGACATCGAACAAGAGCAGCTCGCTCACCCGCTCGGGTTTGCCCGTTGATCCGGCGATGCCACCTTCGTGCAGCAGGCGCCGTGCCAACTTCTTGCCCAGGAATCCCGCGCCGCCGGTGATCACCACCTTCATGTCGTCTCCGCCTTCCTGTCCAAGGGGCCTCTGGAAACGAAAGTGTGCACAGATCGGCCTTCGCAGTCTATGTTGGCCACAATGGCGGGAAGCAGCGAAATCTTCGTCTTCAAGGATGCCCTGATCATCCTGGGCACCGCCGCCGTCGTCGCCCCCGTGGTCCACCGCCTGAAAATCAGCCCGGTCCTCGGTTTTTTTGCAGTCGGCGCGGCGCTGGGACCGCATGGGCTCGGTCGCCTGGCCGATTATTCGCGGGCGATCGACTGGCTCACCGTGACCGGCGAGAAACAGATCGCCTTCATCGCCGACCTGGGGATCGTCTTCCTGCTGTTCTTCATCGGCCTGGAACTTTCGATGCGACGCCTGCTCACCATGCGCCGCCTGGTGTTCGGGCTGGGCGGCCTGCAGGGCCTGCTGACGACGCTGGTGATCAGCTTCGGCGCGCTGTGGTTTGGCCAGCCGCCGGCGGCGGCGCTGATCATCGGCGCCTGCCTGGCGCTCTCCTCGACCGCGCTGGTCATGGAAGTGCTGTCCGGCCAGCGTCGCATGATGTCGACCACCGGCCGCACCAGCTTCGCCATCCTGCTCGCCCAGGATCTCGCCGTGGTGCCGCTGTTGTTCCTGATCGGGGCGCTGGGCAGCGCTGCCGATTCGACATCGGTGGCCCAGGGCGTGATCATCGCCCTGGTCGAGGCCGCGGTCGCCATCGCCGTGATCGCCGTGGTCGGCCGGCTGGTGCTGAAGCCGTTGTTCAAGCTTGCCGCCGGCACCGACAATCCAGAGTTCTTCATGGCCGCCACGCTGCTGATCGCCTTCGGGTCGGGCGTCATTGCGGCCTATGCCGGACTGTCGATGGCGCTGGGGGCCTTCATCGCGGGCCTGCTGCTGGCCGAGACGGAGTATCGCCGCGCCGTCGAGGCCATGATCGATCCGTTTCGCGGCCTGCTGCTCGGCGTGTTCTTCTTCTCGGTCGGCATGCACATCGATCTGGGGTTCATCTGGCGCGAGCCGCTGCTGGTGCTGGGCGGGTTCCTGACGATGATGGTGGTGAAGTCGGCGCTGCTGTCGCCGCTCTGCCGCGCGTTCGGCGTACCGTGGGGCGCCAGCGTCGAGACGGGCCTGCTGCTCGCGCCAGGCGGCGAGTTCGCCTTCATCGGCATCGGCCTTGCCGTGCATTTCAGCCTGGTCGCCGCCGACGTGTCGGCGGGCATCCTGGCGGTGGTGTCGCTCAGCATGGCGACCCTGCCATTCATTGCCCTGCTGGCCCGGCGGATCAGCCTCCAGTTTTCCCGCGCTGCGTCATCCGATCCCCTGGTCACGGTCCTGCCGCCGGATGACCATGCCAAGCGTGTCATCGTCGTCGGTCACGGCCGAGTTGGCCAACTCGTCTGCGGCCTGCTGGAGGAGCACAAGGTCGCCTACATCGCGATCGACCGCGATACCGTGCTCGTCAGCCGGTGGCGCTCGCTCGGTCGGCCGATCTACTACGGCGACGCCTCCAATCCCCTGTTCCTGCAGCGCTGCGGCATCGACGAGGCGACGGGCGTGATCGTTACCCTCGACACGTCGGCGGTCGACGACGTGGTGCGCGCGGTGCGGGCGCGGCGCCCCGACGTGATGATCGTGGCCCGTGCCCACGATGCGCAGCATGCGCGCCATCTCTATACGCTCAAGGTCACCGACACCGTGCCCGAGACCATCGAAGCCAGTCTGCAGCTGGCCGAATCGGCGCTGGTCGGGCTCGGCGTGCCGATGGGGCTGGTGATCGCGTCCATCCACGAGCGGCGCGAGACCGTGCGCCGCGAGTTGCAGGCCGCTGCCGGCACCACTTCGTCGGTCACCGAGCAGATCCGCCAGGCACGGCGCGACCGGTCGCTGAAGTCATGAGGGCATCTTGAAGATCATCAGCTGGAACCTGCTGAGGCTGACCGGTGCCGCCGTCGAGGACGTGGCCACGCTTGCCCGGCACGAAAAGCCCGACGTGCTGCTGATGCAGGAGGCAACCAAGGAGATGGAGGATTTGCCGTCGCTCATCGGCGGGCATCTCCATCGCTTGTCATGGCTCGGCCGCATCCATGGCCTGGCGGTATGGAGCCCTCATCGCTTCGCCGCGCCGCGCGCGTTGTCGCTGCCGGCCTCGCGCCTGCCCGGCCGCCTGCCGCGACGGCGGGCGCAGATCGTGCAGGTCGGCGAGATGACTTTCGCCAACGTCCATCTCAGCCACGGCCAGCTGCTCAACCGCCGCCAGCTCGCGCGCATCGCCGCCGCGCTTCGCGGCAAGCCGTCGGCCATCATCGGCGACTACAATATCGTCGGACCGGTGATCCTGCCGGGCTTCACCGACGTCGGCCCGCGCGAGCCCACGCACTATGCCAGCAACGTCGTGCCGTTTCGCCTCGACCGCTGCCTCGTGCACGGCCTCACCTGCCGCACCGCAGACGCACTGGCCTTCGGTCCTTCCGACCACCGGCCGATCCGGCTGGAGCTGAGCTTCGTCGAAGGTTGGGGGCTCGAGCGCGGGCTCAGGGCGCGACCGGAGCAGCGCTGGATCAGGCGCGACCGGCTGGGCAGGCTGTATCGGTAAGAGCGCGTACGCCGCCGACCCGCATTGGCTCAAAGGTAAGGTTGGAGCAGCCTTGCCGCGCTGTTGCGCAGGCGAATGGCCAGCGGGTCGCCGTCGAGCTCGGCCAATGTGAGCCGTCGTGCGTTGGGGGCGATCGCGGCGATCTTGGCGGCGAAGTCGGCGTCATGCAGCTCGACATTGAGCTCGAAGTTCAAACGGAAGCTGCGCGTATCCCAGTTGGCGCTGCCGATCAGCGACCACACGCCGTCGATCACCATCAGCTTCGAATGGTCGAACGGCGCGCCCGTCAGCCAGATTCGGCAGCCGACCTCGATCAGAGGCCTGAGTGGAATGCGCCGCGCCCAGTCCAGGAGAGCGTGGTTGGAATGGTCGGGTAGCACGATCTCGACAGTGACTCCGCGCAGCGCCGCCAGGCCCAGTGCCATGGTCAGCGGCTCGGGCGGCAGGAAATACGGCGTGACGATCCGAATCGACTTGTTGGCACAGGAGATGGCGTGCAGCGCCACGTACTCGATCTGCTCCATGTCCTCGTCGGGACCGGAGGTGACGACGCGCGCCGTTGCCCGGCCCGCCTTGTCGAGCGGCGGAAACCACTTCTCGGTCAGCAGCGTCTCGCCTGTGGTGTAGAGCCAATCGTCGGCGAAGGCGTCGGTGAGCTGCTCGACGATCGGACCCTCGAGCTCGAAGTGCGTGTCGTGCACGACGAAGGGCGGGTTGTCGGCACTGATGTTCTCGGCGCCGATGTTGATGCCGCCGGTGAAGCCGATGCGGCCGTCGACGACCAGCACCTTGCGATGGTTGCGCAGGTTCACGAACGGCATGCGCCAGGGGAAGTAAGAATGCAGGAAGCGCGCGATGGGCACGCCGGCCTTGTGCAGGCGATTGTATGTGCCGGACCAGAAATAGCCGCCGCCGACACCGTCGATCAGCACCCGCACCTCGACGCCGCGGCGCTGCGCCTGGATCAGCGCCCGATGAAAGGCCTCGCCCGCCTTGTCGTCGCGGAAGATGTAGCTTGCCAGGCCGACGCTCTTCTCCGCCGCCGCGATCGCGGCCAGCATGCGCGGATAGGCCTCGTCGCCGCTGTGCAGGACCTTTACGCTGTTGCCGGATTCGCAGGGCAGGCCGGTCAGGCGGCCGATGGCGAACTCGAGCGGCGTCAGGGGATCGTCAAGGGCGGCGTCGGCCAGCGACTCCTCGGCGATCGCCATCGGCAGGCGCTGACGACGCAGCCGCTGGGCGCGCCGCTTGACGCGATTTATGCCCATCGTGACGTAGAGCAGCGCACCGAGGAACGGCGACAGCCAGGCGATGCCGATCCACGACACGGAGGCCGCGACGTTGCGTTTGTAGAGGAGGACATGGACCGTCACGAGGACGGCGATGGCGACATGCACCAACGCCGCCACCGGACCGATCAATGTGGCGAGGCCAAACTCGGGGAACACGCCCTCGATATAGCAGGTTCCTCGCCGGAGAAGGCTACGCCGTCGCCTTGATGGCCTTGCCGGCGAGATCGATGATTTCGTCGATCTGGTTCCTTTCGATCACTAGGGGCGGCGACATGGCGATGGTGTCGGCGGCCTGACGCACCATCAGGCCGAGTTCGAAGGCTTTCACGAACGTATCGTAGCCCCGCGCGCCGGGCGCGTCCTTGCGGCCTTCCATGTCGATGCCGCCCGCCAGGCCGAGGTTGCGGATGTCGGTGACGCCGGGCAGGCCCTTCAGCGAATGCACTCCGTCTTCCCAGTACTTGGAGAGCTCGGCGGAACGCTGGAACAGGCCGTCGTCCTTGTAGATGTCGAGCACGGCCGAGGCCGCGGCGCAGGCCAGCGGGTGGGCCGAGTACGTGTAGCCATGGAACAGCTCGACGACGTTCTCGGGCCCATTCATCAGGCCGTCGTAGATGTGCTTGCGCACGAACACGCCGCCCATCGGCACCGTGGCGTTGGATATGCCTTTGGCGACCGTCATGAGGTCGGGAATGACGTTGAAGTATTCGGCGGCGAAGCCGGTGCCGAGACGGCCGAAGCCGGTGATCACCTCGTCGAAGATCAGCAGGATGCCATGCTTGTCGCAGATCTGGCGCAGGCGCTGCAGGTAGCCCTTGGGCGGCGGCAGGTAGCCGGTCGAGCCGGCGCACGGCTCGACGATCACCGCGGCGATGGTCGAGGCGTCGTGCAGCGCCACGATGCGCTCCAGCTCATCGGCGAGCTCGACGCCGCCATGCTCGGGCAGCCCGCGCGAGAAGGCGTTCTTGGCCGGCAGATGGGTGTGCGGCATGTGATCGACGCCAGGCAGCAGGGCACCCCACTGCTTGCGGTTGTTGACCATGCCGCCGACGGAGATGCCGCCGAAGCCGACACCATGATAGCCGCGCTCGCGGCCGATCAGGCGAGTGCGCGTGCCCTGGCCGCGCGCCCGCTGCCAGGCCAGCGCTATCTTGAGCGCGGAGTCGACGGCCTCGGAGCCGGAGTTGCAATAGAAGGCGTGGTCGAGGTCACCCGGCAGCATGGCTGCATGGCGGGCGGCAAGCTCGAACGACTTCGGGTGGCCCATCTGGAAGGACGGCGCGTAGTCCATCTCCTCGAGCTGCTGGGCGATCGCCTGCTTGATCTCCTCGCGGCCGTGGCCGGCATTGACGCACCACAGGCCGGCCGTTCCGTCGATCACCTTGCGGCCTTCCGGCGTCCAGTAGTGCACGCCCTTGGCCCGCGCCAGCAGCCGCGGATTCTTCTTGAACTGCCGGTTCGCCGTGAACGGCATGAAGAAGGCTTCGAGATTGTTGGCGGTGGGTGCGGTGGCGGGAGGGGTCATGATGGAATTCTCATCGGACAGTGGAATGACAGCGCGGCTGCGACCCTATCATTTGCTCACATCGACCACCACGCGGCCCCGTATTTCTCCTTTGAGGATTTTTGGGGCCAGCGTCATCAGATCGGAAAGGCCCGCTTCGCTGACCGTGCTGTCGAGCTTGTCGAGCGGCAGGTCGCTGCCCAGCCGGCGCCACGCCTCCTCGCGTGGCGGCTTGGGCAGCATCACCGAATCGATGCCGTAGACGCTTACGCCCCGCAGAATGAAAGGCAGGATCGAGCCGGGGAATGCCGGCCCGCCCGCCAGGCCGCAAACCGCGGCGGCGCCGCCATACTTCACCTGGGCAAGCGCCCGCGCGAACATCACTCCCGAGACCGTGTCGACGACGCCGGCGAAGCGCTCCGACAGGAGCGGCCGGTCAGGAGCCTCGGTCAGTTCCTTGCGGTCCATGATCGTCACGGCACCGAGCGCCTTCAGGTAGTCGCCCTCCTGGGGCCGGCCGGTGGCGGCGACGACGGTGAAGCCCAGCTTGGCCAGGATGGCCACTGCGACGGAGCCGACACCGCCTGCCGCACCGGTGACCAGGATCTCGCCCGCCGAGGGCTTGATACCGTGCTTCTCCAGCGCCATGACGCAGAGCATCGAAGTGTAGCCCGCCGTGCCGATCGCCATGGCGCGCCGGGTCGAGATCGAGGCCGGCAGCTTGACCAGCCAGTCGGACTTGACCCGCGCCTTGGTGGCGTAGCCGCCCCAATGCAACTCGCCGACCCGCCAGCCGTTGAGCACGACCTTGTCGCCCGGCCGGAACGCCGGCGAATCGGATTCTTCCACCGTTCCGCTGAAGTCGATGCCGCCGACATGCGGCCAGGTCTTCACCAGGCCGCCACCCGTGGTCAGGACCAGCCCGTCCTTGTAGTTGAGCGTCGAATAGTCGACGGCGACCGTGACGTCTCCTGCCGGCAGCCTTTGTACAGGCAGTGTCTCGATCGCGCCGCTCACCTTGCGATCGGCGCCTTGGCTCAGGACAAGCGCGCGCAGTGACATGAGAACCTCCAGCAACTGAATCCAGCGGCCCTTCTAGCAAGCCTGCACGGTTCCGTCCGCTCGAGAGAGGCAGGGTAGTGCCTCTTGCAAGAGCGGAATTGATGAGATGGAACAGCACGCGGTTCCATCTCATCATATTCGCGCGCACCGGGGATGCTTGTTGCAGGAGGCACGATGGGTCCAGCTGATTCCAGCTGGACCCATCATCTCCAGCGTGCTTCGAGCCGGCTCGTCTGCCTAGACTCCTAGTCTGCGGTTCGTCGAAAACCGCCGCTGACCCAGAACACCAGAAAGCCCAGAAGCAGCACGCCTGCTGGCGGCCCGACCATCCAGGCTAGTGCCTCATCGACCGGAACAACTTCATAGCCAACGTTTTCGTCTATTGGCCGCCATCCACTGGGACAGAACCAACCGAATTGCTCTTGTCCCAACGTGGGGCCGCAAGTTGCCACTTGATAGTAGTAGCTCGCTCCCGAGGCCCAGACCAATGACAGCACGATCCAAAGTCTGCAAAAGCCATGTCCCGCCGTGAGGCGAAAACCGTGGTCCGTCCAAATTATCGCGATCCCTAGCAGAAATACCGCGGCCGGCGGGCCGAGTGCCTGCAGCAACAAGGCAGTCGTCCAGAGAGGTTGCGGAAGTTGAGCTTCCCAACCTGTTGGAACAGCGATCTTGGAGTTCGTTGCAATGAAGAGCCTTTCGCATTCGGCTGGCAGAGGGGTGATCGGTGTGCCTTTGGGCCAGTCGCGACAGGCTGCTTTCCTGTCCTCTGCCAACTCGGCAACCCACTTGCGTTCTCCAGAGGCCAGTAAGGCTATCCGCTCTTCAAGGGCCGCCCGAATCCGCCTCTCGCCCCATTCGACTGGATAGTCCCACGCTTCGGTATTTGAGATTTCCACATGTACACTCGTGCTGAGCGCGCGCCCCGTCTCATTGCGGACAGCAACGACCAACAACGCAGCCGTCCAAAGCGCAGACGACAGGAGCCACAGCCTGAACAAACCGCGTTTCCATTTCATGACCTACCCATTTGGGCGATCCTTGCCGGCACCAAACCGGTCACAAGTCCGCCCGCTCTGCTCAAGCCAAAGCAAAGGCCGCCTATTTGTTCCGGGCCCAGCCAAGGCTACGGAACGGCCACGGCGCGCTGGAACGCTGGCCGCGCGAGCAGGCGCTCACGATAGGCCGTGGCGCGGGGACCGAGCAGCGAGGCGAAGTCGGGCTTTCCCATGGTGTTGAGCGGATAGCCAACTGAAATGTCAGCAAGCGTCATCCGCCCTGCTACAAGGAAGTCACGACCCTCCAACCGTTGCTCGAGTAGCTTTGCCCGCATCGAGAGCGAGTGGCGAGCATCAGCCAGCACGGCATCGATGCCGGTCCGCATTTCCGGCGTCTTGTTCCGGATGCGGCCGACGCGCGCCATCACGGAGAGCGGCACCTGCAGTGTCGCCTCGCCGTACAACAGCCATTGCACGAACTCCGGCCGCTCCGGCTCGTCCGGCGCCACGACCAGGTCGGAATTATGCCGAGCCGCGAGATATTCGCAGATCGCCAGCGATTCGTAGATCGACCGGTCGCCGTCGATCAGGGCGGGCAGCGTGCCGGCCGGATTGATCGCGAGATAGTCGGGCTCCTGCAGCCGCGGCCGAACACCCAGAGACTTCACTTCAACCGTGGCGCCAATCTCCTCCAGCGTCCACAGCACGCGGAGTGAGCGAGAGGTTGGCACGTGATAGAGTGTGGCCATCAGTCGAGCGTCTCCAGCAGCCGCGCGCAGAGATAGGGTGTGCGGCATCAGCGACGAATAGTAGATCTGCTCATAGGCGGCGGGCGAGTGACTTTTGCCTCGTCACCGAGCCGGTCTTCTTCGACCCGGCCGACCGCATGGCTAGGGCGACCGAGGCCAAGATCATCAAAACAACTTGGTCAACGTCGGCAGCGATCATGCCGCCAGCGCCGGCCGGGACCTACACGGTTGTGCGATCTTCTGGAAAGCTGTCCAACGGGGTCGATGGAGATGGCTCTGGAAACGATGGCCAGGTTCGGTGATCATCCTGTCTCGGCACCGCTTGGTTGTGCCTGAGCGATCTTGCCCGAGCCGGCGATCGTTCACGCCGTTGATCGTTTGGGTGCCAGAAGCGCTACACGCCCTGCAGAACGAGATTCCCGGCGCTGTTCGACACTGCCTGAGTTGCCTCACGTAACGAGTTGTAAGACTTGACGGATGAGTGACAGAGTCTTCGAACAAGGCTGGAGCCCCGCAAAGAGGCTGCTGAGCCGACTCAATGCGGCTCTGCCAAACGCGGTCAGTTCCGCTGGCCCACCGCTGCTCTTCGGCCTGCGGCTTTGGGCTTCCGTCTGCCTCGCTCTTTACGTCGCGTTCTCCCTCGAGCTCGACAAGGCTTTTTGGGCTGGCACGACTGCGGCAATCGTGTGCCAACCGCAGCTTGGGGCTTCCCTGCGCAAGGGTTGGTTCCGGATGATCGGGAACCTCGTTGCTGCGGTCGTCATCGTTGCCCTGACCGCATGCTTTCCGCAGGACCGCATCGCCTTCCTGGGACTTCTGGCACTATGGTGCGGTGTCTGCGCTTTCGCGTCCACGCTGCTTCGCAACTTCGCGTCTTACGCGGCGGCGCTCTCCGGCTACACCACGGCGATCATCGCTTCTGAACTGCTCGGCGCGACCGGAGGCGGGAGCCCGGACGTATTCCTGCTGGCGGTCACGCGTGCCAGTGAGGTTTGCCTCGGCATTGCGTGTGCCGGCATCGTCCTCGCCGGAACCGATCTCGGGGGTGCCCGACGACGGCTGGCCCCGTTGTTGGCCAAACTGGGAGCCGAGATCACGGGCGGATTTGCCGACATGTTGGCACGGGCAGGGCCGAATCTTCCGGACACACAGCCGTTGAGACGCGACCTCGCGCGCCGCGTGATCGCTCTCGACCCGGCAGTCGACCGGGCGATCGGGGAATCCTCCGACGTGCGGTATCACTCGCAAACGTTGCAAACGGCCGTCTATAGTTTGTTCGCGGCTCTCGATGGGTGGCGTGGCGTTGCGGCACATCTCAGCCGATTGCCTGACGGCATGGCCAGGCATGAAGCGCAGTCCATCCTGCGCAGCCTGCCGCCGGAGCTGCGGTCAGCGCCAGATGCAGTCGCCTCGGCGCGGTGGAGTACTGATCCCCGCGGCCTTCTCCGGATTTGTGAAGGGGCCTCAAGGACGCTGCTCGCCCTGCCAACCCCCACGCCATCGCTGCGGCTGCTCGCCGACCAAACTGCCAAGCTGTTGGCCGGCGTCCGGCACGTGCTCGACGGCCTGGCGCTGCTCGTCGACGCGTCTGCCCAGCCTCTTCCTGGTCGTCACAAGCTCCGCCTGAGCGAGCCCGATTGGCTGCCAGCCTTGGTCAATGCCGGGCGCGCGTTTGTGACCATTGGCGCGGCCGCGCTGTTCTGGGTCGTGACTGCGTGGCCGAGCGGCGCATTGGCGATAGCGTTCGCCGCGATCGTGCTGCTGTTGATTTCGCCGAAGGGCGACCATGCTCCCGCCGCGGCGATGCAGTTCATGATTGGCCCAACCTTTGGCATGCTTTTAGCCGGAATCGCCGGCTACGCCGTACTTCCGGCACTGAGCACCTTTCCATCCTTCTGCATTGCGCTCGGTCTCTTTCTCATCCCAATGGGCTTTGGTGGGTACTACAGCCAGGGCCCCGTCGTGGCGGTGTTCACCGGGATGCCCGTGTTCTTCATGGCTCTCCTCGCGCCCGCGAACCAGATGAACTACGACACCGTCCAATACTACAACTCGGTGCTGGCGGTTTTTGCGGGCTGCTCCGCGGCGGCGGTTTCGTTTCGCCTGCTGCCGCCCTTGTCCCCGGCGCTGCGAACGCGCCGCCTCCTCGCTCTGACCCTGCGCGATCTGCGCCGGCTCGCTACAGATCCGGTCCTTTGGACGTCCGACGACTGGGAGGGCCTTGTGTACGGCCGGCTCGCGGCATTGCCGGACAAGGCTGAGCCGTTGCAACGGGGGCAGCTGATGGCGGCACTCTCGGTCGGCCGCGCGATCGTGCAACTCAGCCCGATTGTTTCGGGTCTGAGTGTGGCCGAGGAATTTCATGCCGCGCTTGCTGCCGTGGCGGGCGGCAAGAGTGTCACGGCGAGCACGCGGCTTGCTCAGCTCGACCGCCAGCTCGCCTCGCATTCCGACGTGGATCCGGAGAATGCGCTTATTATCGAGGCACGAGCCCAGCTACTGGTCCTCTCGGAGGCTCTCGCCGAGCATACCGTGTTTTTTGATCTCGGAGCGAGCGCATGAGCTTCACCGAAGTCAACGTGTTCGGCGTCTACGTTGCCCCGATCTTCCTGTTGGCGGTGGCGGCGTGGGTTGTGGCCCTTGGCTTGCGCTGGACGGCGGCGCGTTACGGCCTCCTGCGCCATGTATGGCATCCGGCGCTGTTCGTCTTCGCCGTCTACATGATCGTGCTATCCTCGATGGTTCTGGTCACTGCTCGCTGAGTTCGCCATGTCCGCTTCCGAAGCCAACTCGGAACAAGGCCGCATTGTAGATCTCCCGGCGCGTCGCGGCGCCGGCATGCCCCGCACAGTGTCCAAGGCGCTCATCCGGACCATTCCGCTCCTGATAACGCTCACCACCATCGCCGTTGCCGTCGTCCTCGGCTGGGCGATGTGGAACACCTACATGGGCAAACCATGGACGCGCGATGGGACTGTGCGCAGCTACGTCGTGACCATGGCTCCCGAGGTCGCGGGTCGAATCGTCGAGCTACCGGTGCAGGACAATGGATTCGTGCGTCGGGGGGATCCGCTGCTGGTCATCGACCCGACCGACTACACGATTGCAGTCCGGCTTGCCGAGGCGGCCGTGCGTCAAGCCCAGGCCAATGCCCAGACCATCGATGCGCAGATCGCGGTGCAGCAGGCGCAAATCAACGCGAGCGAGGCCCAGGTGGAAGGAGCCCAAGCAGCGGTGACATTCGCGCAGGAGCAGGCTGCGCGCTACGAAGACCTCGCCAAGCGCGAGTTCGGTACCGTGCAGATGGCGCAGGAGACGGCCTCGACGTTGCGCAAAGACGAGGCGGCGCTCAAAAATACGCAAGCTGCCCTCACGCTCGCGCAACGCCAGATCGAAACGCTGAAGGCACAACGCGGCAATGCCGAGGCAACGATCGCCCAGGCCGTCGCCGCTCGCGACCAGGCGAAAGTCAACTTGGAACGCACCCAAATCCGATCGCCGGTGAACGGATGGGTAACCAATCTCCTGGCGCGGCAAGGTGACTATGCCACCGTTGGAAAGAGCGTGATTTCCCTCGTTGACGCCGATTCCTTCTGGGTGGACGCCTATTTTGAAGAAACGCAACTGGCCTCGATTCGCGAAGGCGCTTCCGCCAAGGTCAAATTGATGGGGTTCAGCCAGATCGTTCAAGGCGAGGTCGGCAGCGTCGCCCGGGGAATCAACGTCTCGAATGCGCAACCAAACCAGCAGGGTCTGGCCACAGTCAACCCGATCTTCACCTGGGTGCGGCTGGCGCAGCGTGTACCAGTGCGCATCCGGATCAAGCAGCTTCCTGATGATGTTCGCCTTGTCGCCGGCATGACCGCCACGGTCGAGATAGAGGCCCGGCACTCCGATTGATCGGCAACATCTCGTAGGTCCAGGCTCGGTTCCGGCTGAAGCGCCGGTCGCAACCAGGACAATTGCAGAGGCAGCTCACCTTGCTCGAGGGCTCGCCAGGTGCTTGCCAAGCGGGCACCGGCGACCCAAGTCTTGGGACCATGAGTATTCGTCAGTTCAGCCTCAGCCCGCACCGCAGCGTGATCGCCATCGGCGGTCCGGACCGCGTCGAGTTCCTGCAGGGCCTGATCTCCAACGACACCACCAAGGTCGCCCCAGGCCGCGCTATCTGGGCGGCGTTGCTGACGCCGCAGGGCCGCTTCCTGAACGACATGTTCGTGGCCGACGGCAGCGGCGACACCCTCCTGCTCGAGACCGAGCGCGAGCGGGCGGCGGCTCTCGCCAGGAAGCTCACGCTGTACAAGCTGCGCTCTAAGGTAACGGTCGAGGATCGCGGTGAGAGCCTCGAGGTCGCCGTGGCCTATGGCCCGGACGCGCCGACCACGCTGCCGATCGACGGCACCATCGCCTTCGCCGATCCGCGACTTGCCGAGCTCGGCATCCGCGTGATCGCACCCGCGGGCACGGCGGCCGGCCTTCTGCAGGCGCGCGGCTTTTCGGCGGCGCCCCTGCAGTCCTACGACGAGCTGCGCGTCGGCCTGGGCGTGCCCGACGGCAGCCGCGACCTCGTGGTCGAGAAGGCGCTGCTGCTCGAGAACGGCTTCGACGAGCTGAACGGCGTCGACTGGCAGAAGGGTTGCTACATGGGCCAGGAGCTGACGGCCCGCACCAAGTACCGTGCGCTGATCAGAAAGCGTTTGTTCCCGGTGAAGGTCGAAGGCGCCCTGCCCGAACCCGGCGCTCTCGTGCATCTCGGCGATCAAGAGGTTGGCGAGCTGCGTTCCGGCGTCGGCGATCGTGCACTCGCCATGCTGCGGGTCGAGGTCGCGCGCAGCGGGCAGGCTCTTTCGGCCGGGGATACGCGCCTGGTGCCCGAAATTCCCGGCTGGATGCGGCTACCGGAAGCAACCGACCCCTAGCCCTCCCGGTCCATGGGGCTTAAGGTCTGCGGCTTCCAGCGTCGCTTGCAGCGTCCTCAGGAGGCCGGCCCCGTGAAACTCATCAATCCCAATCCGTTCACCACCCGTCCCGAGATCGTCGGTACGTTCGGCGTGGTCGCATCGACGCACTGGATCGCCACGGCGGTCGGCATGGGCATCCTCGAGCGCGGCGGCAATGCCTTCGATGCGGCGGTCGCGACGGCCTTCACCCTGCAGGTAGTCGAGCCGCATCTGAACGGGCCAGGCGGCGACGTGCCGCTGATCTTCCACTCGGTGAAGAAGGGCAAGACCGAGGTGATGTGCGGCCAGGGGGTGATGCCGGCCAACGCCACCATTGCCCACTTCAAGGAGCTGGGGCTCGACCTGATTCCCGGCACCGGGCTGCTGCCCGCCGCCGTGCCCGGCACGTTCGACGCCTACATGCTGATGCTGCGCGACTACGGCACGATGTCGTTGAGCGACGTGCTGACGCCGGCGATCGGCTATTACATGGGCGGGTACCCGATGCTGGAGCGCGCCGCGGCCACCATCGCGACGGTACGGGAGAACTTCCGCGACAACTGGCCGTCCTCGGCCGCGGTCTACCTGCCGGGAAACAAGGTGCCGAAGGCGGCCGAGCTGTTCCGCAACCAGACTGCCGGAAACACCTATCTCAGCATCATCAATCAAGCTGAGTCGGGCGGCGGCAGCCGGGAAGCGGTGATCGAGCGGGCCCGCAAAGTGTGGAGCCAGGGCTTCGTCGCCGAAGCGATCGACCGCTTCTACACCCACCAAGAACTGATGGACGTCTCGGGCCGGCGCAACAAAGGACTGCTGCGCGGCGACGACATGGCGAAATGGCAGGCCACCGTCGAGGAACCGCTAACCTACGACTACGGCCGCTACACCGTGTGCAAAGCGGGCCCATGGGCGCAGAGCCCCGTCACCCTGCAGAAGCTCGCACTGTTGAAAGGCTTCAATCTCGACGGCGCCGACCCGACCTCCGCCGATTTCATCCATACCGTGGTCGAGGCGAGCAAGCTCGCCTTCGCCGACCGCGAGACCTTCTACGGCGACCCGAACTTCGTCGACGTGCCGATGCAGACCCTGCTGTCCGACGCCTACAACGCCGACCGGCGCAAGCTGGTCGATTCGGCGAAGGCCTCGCATGACCAGCGGCCCGGCAAGGTCGAGGGCTATGGCGGCGTCATCCGGCTGCGCAAGGCCGATGGCGTGCGCGCTGCGGTAGCGACGAGCGGCGCCGGCGAGCCCACGGTCGGCCGCATGGGCCAGATGAGCGGCGACACGGTGCACTTCGACATCGTCGACAAGGACGGCAACATGGTCTCGGCGACGCCTTCGGGTGGCTGGCTGCACGGCTCGCCGGTCGTACCCGAGCTCGGCTTCCCGGTCGGCACACGCGGCCAGATCATGTGGCTCGAGGAGGGCCAACCCTCGTCGCTGGCGCCGGGCAAGCGGCCGCGTACCACGCTGACGCCGACGCTCGCCCATCGCGATGGCGAGCCGTACATGGTCTGGGGGTCGCCGGGCGGCGACCAGCAGGAGCAGTGGATCACCCAGATGTTCCTGCGCCATGTCCATTGCGGCATGAACCTGCAGGAGGCGATCGACGCGCCGGCCTGGCATAGCGAGCACTTCCCCTCCTCGTTCTGGCCGCGCACCGCCCGGCCCGGCGTGCTGGTGCTGGAAGGGCGCATTCCTGCGGAAACGGTCCAGGAATTGCGTAAGCGCGGCCATGAGGTCGAGATGAACGACGATTGGTCGGAAGGCCGGCTGACCGCCGCCAGCCGTGAGGATCCGTGGCGCAAGGCCGCCGCCAACCCGCGCGGCATGCAGGGTTACGCGGCGGGGCGGTGATCGGGATGGATCATTGCCGGCGTCGCGCGCTCCCAGCGAAGACGGCCCGATGACCTGGTCGATCATCTTCCACGAGAAGAGCAGCGGCCGCATTGCCATCGCCGTTGCCACCAAGTTCTTCGCCGTGGGCGCGCGCGTGCCTCATATCGAGCCGAAGAAGGGCGCCGTCTGCACCCAGGCGCTCATGAATCCGCTGTACGGCCCGCACGGGCTGCGGTTGATCCGTGAAGGCGTCGGGGCCGGCGACCTCGTGCGCATCCTCACGACGCCCGACGCCGGCCGCGAGCACCGCCAGCTCCACGTCATGGGCGCAGACGGCAAATTCGCTGCGCATACCGGAGCGGAGTGCGTGCCGTGGTGCGGTCACTGGATCGGCGAGGACATGTCGGTCGCCGGCAACATGCTGGCGGGCCCACAGGTCGTTTCCGAGACGGTGCGCTTCTTTCGGGAGAATGCCTCGATGCCCCTGCCGCGGCGCCTGATCGGCGCCATGAAGGCAGGCGAAAAGGCCGGCGGCGACAAGCGTGGCAAGCAGTCTGCAGCGCTGATGATCTACGGCAACCAGGACTATTCCGAGCTCGATCTGCGCGTCGACGACCATATCGAGCCGCTGCTCGAGCTGGCGCGGCTGGAAGCCGTGAGCCGCGAACGCTGGACGCATTTCCGCGCCTTCATCCCGACCCGGGAGAATCCAGCCGGCATCTTCGATCGCGCCGCGATCGACACCGGCATCGAAAGGAGCCTGGCGGCGGAGCCTCAATGAGCGTTCTGCTGGAACTGCGCCAGCTTGCGGTCTCCTTCGCCACCGACGATGGCACGGTGCGCGCCGTCGACGGCATCGACCTGTCGCTCGAGCGCGGCCGAACCTTGGGGCTGGTGGGCGAGTCGGGCTGCGGCAAGAGCGTGACGTCGCTCGCCGTCATGGGTCTGCTTCCGCCCGAGAACTCGACGGTGAAGGGGGAAGTGCGCTTCGAGGGCCGCGATCTCCTGACCCTCGATGCCAACACCATCCGCGACATGCGTGGCGCGCGTCTTGCCATGATCTTCCAGGAACCGATGACCTCGCTCAATCCCGCCTACACGGTGGGCGACCAGATCATCGAGGCGATCCAGCGCCACCAGGGCCTGTCGGCCGCCGAGGCGCGTGCGCGCGCCATCGAAATGCTGCGCACGGTGCGTATCCCGTCACCCGAGAAGCGCGTCGACGACTATCCGCACAAGCTGTCGGGCGGCATGCGCCAGCGCGCCATGATCGCCATGGCACTGGCCTGCGGCCCGGAGCTGCTGATCGCCGACGAACCGACCACCGCGCTCGACGTCACCATCCAGGCGCAGATCCTCGACCTGATGCGCGGGCTGCGCCGCGACACCGGCACCGCCATCATCCTTATCACCCACGACCTTGGTGTGGTGGCCGAGATGGCCGACGACGTCGCCGTCATGTACGCCGGCCAGATCGTCGAGCGCGCGCCGGTGAAGGCGCTGTTCGCCCGCCCCGAGCATCCCTACACGGTGGGGCTGCTGGGCTCGATCCCGCGCCTCGATGAGAAGCGCGAGCGCCTGCCGTCGATCGAGGGTCGCGTGCCCGACATGAGCCGCCCGCCCGGCGGCTGCCGCTTTGCCGCGCGCTGCCCGTTCGTCGAGCCGGCCTGCGGCGCCGAGACACCGCCGCTGGTCGAAGTAGCTCCGGGCCACCTGACGCGCTGCCGTCGCGCTCCGCTCGCACAGGTCCTTCAGTGAGCGCGCTGCTTGAAGTCGCGGGCCTTGCCAAGCACTTCCCTGTGCGGCGTGGCGCCTTCGGACTGGTATCGGGGCATGTGCGCGCTGTCGATGGCGTCGACTTCGAGCTTCGCACCGGCGAGACGCTGGCCATCGTGGGCGAATCGGGCTGCGGCAAGTCGACCGTCGGCCGCCTCGTGCTGCGCCTGATCGAACCGTCGGCCGGACAGGTGCGCTTCGAGGGCAAGGACCTGCTGGCGCTGAGCGACAGCGCCATGCGCGCGCGCCGCCAGCGCATGCAGCTGATCTTCCAGGATCCCTACGCCTCGCTCAATCCGCGCATGACGGTGGGCGCCATGCTGGGCGAGCCGCTCATGCTGCATGGGCTGGCGAAGAACGAAGCTGCGCGCAAGGCCCGCGTCGGCGAGCTTCTCGATCTCGTCGGCCTCAGGCCCGATCACGCACGGCGCTATCCGCACGAATTCTCGGGCGGCCAGCGACAGCGCCTGGCGATCGCGCGCGCGCTCGCCGTCGAGCCCAAGCTGATCGTAGCCGACGAACCGGTGTCGGCGCTCGACGTATCCATCCAGGCGCAGGTCATCAACCTGATGCGGTCGCTGCAACAGCGATTCGGGCTCGCCTATATCTTCATCAGCCACGATCTCGCGGTTGTGAAACACATCGCCGATCGCATCGCCGTAATGTACCTGGGGAAAATCGTGGAGACGGCGACGACAGAAGAGCTCTTCCGCAATCCGCGCCATCCCTACACGCGCGCCCTGCTGGCCGCCGTACCGATGCCCGACCCGACGGCGGCGCGCGAGCGGACGCTGCTCGAGGGCGACATCCCGAGCGCGATGAACCCGCCCTCGGGCTGCCGCTTCCACACCCGCTGCACCTTCGCCCGCGACGCCTGCAGGCGCGACGAGCCGGCGCTGGCCGACGACGGCGCAAGCCACGCCACGGCCTGCCCGTACTGGCCCGAATTCCCGCCGCCTGCCGTGCTCGCCGAGGCGACCGGCCGCGACAGCGATCGCATCCGACTGACCCGCCTGCAGGCGGCGTTCGTCGACAATCAACAAAGGGAGGCTTCATGAAGCACACATTCAGGCGCATCGCGCTTTCACTGGCGTTCGCCGCCATCGCGGGCGGCAGTGCCATGGCACAGACCCATCTGCGCGTCGGGCTTGCCGAGGATCCCGACGTGCTCGATCCGACGCTGGCCCGCACCTATGTCGGCCGCATCGTCTTCTCGTCGATCTGCGACAAGCTTTTCGACATCGACGAGAAGCTCAATGTCGTGCCGCAGCTTGCGCTCAGCCACGAGACCTCGCCCGACGGCACGTCGGTCACGATCAAGCTGAGACCGGGCGTGAAGTTCCATGACGGCGAACCGTTCAACGCCGAGGCCGCCAAGTACAGCCTCGACCGCCACCTCAACATGAAGGGCTCGTTCCGCAAGCCCGAGATCGGCTCGGTCACCAGTGTCGAGATCGTCGATCCCATGACCATCAAGTTGGCCCTGAAGGAGCCGTTCTCTCCCCTGCTCGCCCAGCTCACCGACCGCGCCGGCATGATGATGTCGCCCAAGGCGGCGGAGGCGGCCGGCGACAAGTTCGGCCTGAAGCCGGTCTGCGCCGGTCCGTTCAAGTTCGTCGAGCGCGTCCAGCAGGACCGCATCGTCGTCGAGAGGTTCGCCGACTACTGGAACAAGGACAACGTCTTCATCGACAAGGTGACCTTCCTGCCGATTGTCGACGGCACCGTGCGGCTGGCCAACCTGCGTTCGGGCGGGCTCGACATGATCGAACGCGTGCTCGCCACCGACATCAAGACGGTGCGCGAGACTCCCAAGCTCAAGCTGATCAAGGCGGTGTCGCTGGGCTATCTCGGCTTGACCATGAACCTTGCAAACGGCCCCAAGGCCAACAACCCGCTGGGCAAGGATGCCCGGGTGCGGCGGGCGCTCGAGCTTTCGATCGACCGCGACGCGGTGAACCAGGTCGTGTTCAACGGCGAGTTCGTGCCGGGCAACCAGTGGATCAACCCCACCAATCCGTACTATCAGCAGGCCTTCCCCATCCCCAAGCGCGACGTCGCCAAGGCCAAGGCGCTGCTCAAGGAAGCGGGCGTCACGGGTCCGATCACGCTCGACTTCATGGTCCCCAACGGTCCCGAGACGCGCGCCGTCGCCGAGGTCGTGCAGTCGATGGCGTCCGAGGCCGGCTTCGACCTCAAGATCCGGGTCACCGAGTTCGCCACCTCGCTGAAGCAGGCGGAGGACGGCGAGTTCCAGGTCTTTTTGATCGGCTGGTCGGGACGCAGCGACCCGGACGGCAACTCCTACGTCTTCCAGACCTGCAACGCGCCGCAGAACAACGGCAAGTATTGCGACAAGGAAGTCGACGCGGCCCACGCGCTCGCGCGGTCCAAGAGCGATCCGGCGGAGCGCAAGAAGGCCTACGAGACCGTCGCAAGTAAGTTCCTGCCCGACGGCCAGATCATCTACCTCTATCACGCGCAGGTGCTGGTCGCGCTGTCGGACAAGGTCGATGGCTACAAGCAGATGCCTGACGGCCTGATCCGCGTCGTCGGCGTCAAGCTGAAGTAGGTTTCAAAGTTACCTGCAAACCGTCCAACTCGATGCTCTCGTTCCTCACCCAGCGGCTGCTCCAGATCATTCCGACACTGATCCTGGTATCGATGCTGATCTTCGGCCTGCAGCAACTGCTGCCCGGCGACCCGGCGCTCATCATGGCCGGTGAGGAACGCGATCCGGCGGTACTGGAGGAGATCCGCCAGCAGTACCGCCTCAACGACCCGATCCCCATCCAGTACTTCTACTGGATCAAGGGGGTGCTCTCGGGGAACCTGGGCGAATCGATGCGGCTTAAGGCATCGGTCGCCTCACTGGTCGGAGAGAAGCTGCCGGTGACCCTGCAGCTCGGCGCCATGGCGATCATCGTGGCGCTGGGCATCGGCATCCCCGCCGGCATCATCTCGGCGGTGAAGAAGGACACCGCCTGGGACTACGGCGCCAACATTTTCGCCCTGTGGGGCATCAGCACACCCAACTTCTGGCTGGGCATCCTGATGATCTTCCTGTTCTCGGTGACGCTCGCGTGGCTTCCCGCCTCGGGGTACGTGCGGCTCGGCGAGGACTGGCGCGCCAGCCTTGCCACCACGGTGATGCCGGCCTTCGTACTCGGCAACGCCATCGCGGCCATCCTGATGCGCCATACGCGCAGCGCCATGCTGCAGGCGATGGGCGCCGACTATGTGCGCACCGCCCGCGCCAAGGGACTGTACGAGCGCCGGGTGATCCTGAAGCATGCGTTGCGCAATGCCATGACCCCGGTGATCACGCTGGGGGCGCTGGAATTCGGCACGCTGCTCTCGGGCGCGGTGCTGACCGAACAGATCTTCACCATACCGGGGTTCGGCAAGCTGATCGTCGACGCGGTGTTCAACCGCGACTACGCCGTCGTGCAGGGCGTCGTGCTGGTGACGGCGACGACCTACATCGTTCTCAACCTGCTGGCCGACGTGGCCTACGTGCTGGTCAATCCGAGGCTCCGCGGATGACTGCCACCGCCCTTCCCGATGTCGACGTCCGCGACGCCAGCGAGGAGAATCCCTGGGCGCGGGCCTGGCGACGCCTGAAGCGCCGCAAGGGCGCCATGGTTGGGCTCGCCGTCGTGGTGCTGTTCGTGCTGGTGGCGATCCTTGCCCCCTGGGTGGCCCCCTATGACCCCATCGCGACGAGCTGGAGCCTGGTCCGCAAACCGCCGTCGTGGGCCCATTGGCTCGGCACCGACGAGGTCGGCCGCGACGTGCTGAGCCGCGTCATCTGGGGGGCACGCGCCTCGCTCAGCGCCGGCCTGGTGTCGGTCGGCATCGCGCTGGGCATCGGCGTGCCGCTCGGGCTGCTGGCGGGCTATGCCGGCGGTTGGATCGACTCGGTTCTGTCGCGCATCATCGATGCGATGCTGGCGGTGCCGTTCCTGATCCTGGCCATCGCGCTGGCGGCCTTCCTCGGTCCCAGCCTCAGCAACGCCATGATAGCCATCGGCGTCACCGCCACGCCGATCTTCGTGCGCCTGACGCGCGGCCAGACGCTTGCCGCCAAGGTCGAGGACTATGTCGAAGCGGCCCGCGCCGTGGGCAATCCGCACTGGCGCATCGCGCTGCGCCATGTGCTGCCCAACATCGTGCCGCCGCTTCTGGTGCAGGCCTCGCTCGCCATCGCCGGTGCGATCATCGCCGAGGCGGCCCTGTCGTTCCTCGGGCTCGGCCAGCAGCCGCCGGCGCCGTCGTGGGGCAGCATGCTGAACTCCGCTCAGCGCTTCATCGCCCAGGCGCCGTGGATGGCCTTCTGGCCAGGATTCGCGATCTTCTTCGCCGTGCTGTCGTTCAACCTTCTGGGGGACGGCCTGCGCGACGCACTCGATCCCAGGCACAAGTGAGCGCAAATCAGTTGGGCAGGCTCGTATCGACGTGCTCGAACGCCGCAACGCCTGGGGTGACCGTCGTCGCGCGTTCCTCGACCAGGAGCTGCGTCACGGCGAGGAAGTGAACCAGTTCACTGTCGCCGAGCCTCTCGGCTTGTTCGATCAGCTCGCGCACGCGGTGCCACACTCGAAACAGCGCCGCCGCCTTCTTCTTTCCGGACGATGACTGGCGGCCACGGCGCCGCCGAACATTGGGTTCAAGGACGATCTGGCCCAACTCAAGCCCCCCTGTCTGCGCCGCCGCACCTCGTCGGCCTGCCCTTGCCGGCGGCAGACGGGCACGAAAGGCGCCGCGTCACCCCAACCGGACCGTCGGGTGGCCGTTCTCCCCGAGAAACGGCTTACAGTCGGGCAATCCTACACGACTGCCGGAGGAAATCTTGCTCGCCTTGGCAAGTCGTCCGGCTATTGCCCGCGGAGCGGAATGCGACCGGTCAGTTGGAGACGCTCTGCAGCGGCCGACCGGTGGCGTCGAGCTGACCCTCGCGGCGCAATACGACCGATGCCGGCGCTTCGACCTCGGGCAAAGGCTTGCTCGGATCGACTGCCCGCACGACGGCCACGATGCGCTTGTCGCCCGAGCCCGCCTCCTCGGCGACAAGCCTGCGCCAGCCTTGCTTCTCCCAGTACGTCACGTCGGTCGGCAGGACCTGGGTGTAGAGCATGTTGCAGCCTCGGCTCTCGGCCAGCTTGCGGGCGCGCTCGAGCAGGAGCTGACCGATATTGTGGCCCCGGAAGCGCTGGATGACGGCCAGCCGCTCGGGCATGGCGAAAGACTGGAACCAGCGTACGCGCACCGTGCCCACCGGCTCGTCGCCGACATAGGCGATGATGTGGGTGGCGCCGAAGTCGTGGCCGTCGAACTCCTCCGAATACGGCACGTCGAGCTCGCCGACGAAGCAGGCGGCGCGCACGGCGAAGGCCTGCAGCGAGTCTTCCATTCTCATGGCGAGCTTGGTCGTGATCGTCTCGCCGCCGATCGACAATGCGGTTGCGCTCATTTCTCTCCCCCCCTTTTTCAATTCGCGCGACGCTCGGTCCACTCCGCATGCGGATTGGACGCCCCTCTAACCATGGAACCTTCCAGGATGCCCGGCATGTCCAGCCGATCCTCCGGTCGGTTCAGCACCATGGGATCGCTGAATACGGTCGGCATGGTGTTCTCGTCGACCTCGAGATCGCAGATGAAGGCGCCGTACTCGTGGTCCGAGAAGTGGAAGACCTTGTCGTCGACCTTATGGAAACCCATGCGCTCGAAGATCGGCCACAGCCGATGCTGAGCATGCAGATAGGCCTTGCGATAACCCTTCTTGCGGCAGAAGTCGCGCGCCCAGTTGACGAACGGAATGAACAGGCCGAACGAGCGGTAGCGCTTCAGGATGATGGCACGCTCGAGCTTGGCGAAAGACGCAAACCAGCGCACGCGCATGGAAGCAGCGGGCTCGCCGTCGACGTATAGCATCAGGTGGCTTGCGGTATAGTCGTTGCCGTCGAACTCTTCCCAATACGGGCAGTGCTGCTCGCCCATGAAGACGGCAGCCCGCAGCATGTAGCACTGCATCAGCTCGTCCGATGTCGTTGCCAGCTTGATGGTCACGACAGGACGATTGGATATCGTCGGCGCCTTCGCTTCGGTCATGCTAGATCCCCTCATTGAGTACTCCGTTGTCGTTCCGGAAGCGGCGGCCCCCGGCCGCTACCATCGGAACGTTCTGCGAGATCTGCGAAAGCACGTCGGTCACGACCGGCGAGGTCATGCCCTTGGCGCCACGCCGGATCGCAGTCGCCGAAACCTTGTCGCGGCGCAGGATGCACCAGGGATAGATCCAGCCGCATTCGTCGCTGATCTGGCGAACCAGCATGCCGCCGAAGTCCGTGCCATGCAGGGTGTGAAGCCGCACGCCGGGATTGCGGCGCTTGATCTCGCCGATCACGCCCTGGAAGCCCCGCGTGTTGTAGGTCTCGGGATAGAACGCCACTTCGACCCGATTGCCCAATCCCGCCTCGGCGAGCGCCAGTTCGATCAGCGCCTTTCGCGTCTCCGGCGGCAGGAAGATGTTGCCGGTCGGGAAGTAGTCGACGTTGGCGTCGGCCTTGTCGGTCTTCTCGTAGACCTGGAACCCGTCCTCCCGCACCCGGCCGACGCGGATCTCGCCCTTGCGGAAAGCATCGGCGTGCAAGCGCGGGATGAGAGTCGGATGGATGACGATCCTGTCGAGACCGCGTTCCTCGAGCGCGCGCCGAACCATCATGAGATGTGAATTGTGGAACGGATTGAAGGTTCCGAAGAACAACCCAATGCCGCCCTTGGGCGCCAGCACCGACCGCAGGTCCGAGACGAGCCCGATACCGAAGAAAAGAACGCCCAGCACAACACCCAGGACGAGGAAGGCTTCGCGCGCGCCCAGCACGCCGGCCGTGCCCAAACCCGCCAGGACCATGTTGAACACGATACTGACGATGGTATTGCGATTGGCATCGCCGAACCCACGGGCCACCAGATAACTGCCGAGATACTGCGTGCCCTGGGAGGCGAGCGTGATCAGAATAGCCGCAGCGGCCCAACCGCCGACCGACGTCATACCCGCCAGGTTGAAGGCACCCCCCACATAGCACAGCCAGATCACCGCAAGATTGAATGCCATTTGCGGGAGAAACCGTCCGAGCTTACCGGCCGTTACGAAACCGAACTGGTTGTTAGCCAACAGTTCCGCTTTGTTGCTGAGCTTGGAGTAGCTCGGCAGGAACGTCCCAGAGAAGACTGACACGCCGATCAACGCCGGGTTAGTCCAACTGCCATGCGCGTACGCATAGCTCAAGTACATCATTAGGCCGCCAAAGGCCGCGATGCGGGTCGAGGGACTGCGCACATACCGGAGGAATTTGCCAAAGTACGCCGACAATTCACTCACCTTGCCGTCCGACGCGGTCGCGGCCACAGCGGAAATCCCCCCATTCACGTCAACCGGTCAACAAAGGATTGATTGACTATCAAATAGGAGAGCTAGAACGCACGGCTCTCAATCTACGTTGCCGATGAAGAAAGACGCCCGGCCTAGAGCAACGCTGAAAACGACATTTGTCTGCCAATGATGTAGGATAAACCACGTGGCCATAGCCAAAGTAAACTTCTGGCCGAAAACCTTATTGTATCGATTGTTGCGATGCTCACGACTCCGACGAGAAAGAACAAGGTCCCGAACATTCTCGGTGATTGGGACGACGTACGTTTTTTCCTCGCCGTTGCAAAAACCGGAAGCTTCAGCGCTGCCGCGGCGCAACTGAATACCAAGCAGACCACCGTCGGTCGCCGCATCCAGGCGCTCGAGCGCCGGCTGGGCGCGAAATTGTTCGACCGCCATCGCCACGGCATGGAAGTGACGCCGGCTGCACGCGGTGTGCTGGTCCAGGCCGAATCGATGATGTCCAACGCGACTTCGATCGAGCGCCATCTGGCCGGCCTCGACCGCGAGATGGCGGGCATCGTGCGCATCGCCGCGACCGAGGGCATAGCCGCCCACTGGCTGGTGCCGCGTCTGGGGCAGCTCAGGACGACGCACCCCGACATCATCGTCCAGGTGATCGCATCCGACCAGGTGCTCGACCTGGCGACGCGGCAGGCCGACCTCGCCATTCGCTTCTTCCGCCCGACCTCGGCCCAGCTCGTGGCGGCGCGCGTCGGGCAGGTCAATTTCTCGGTCTTCGTCGCACCCTCCTACATCGAGCGCTACGGCCTGCCGCAGAGACTCGACGACCTGCGCGAGCACCACATCGTCGACCACACCACGCTGCACAGCCTCGCCGCCATGAAGCCATGGAGCGAGGTGGTTGAGCGCAGCCCTTCGGTGGTGTTGCGTACCAATTCGTCCTTCGCTGCACTCCAGGCAGTGCAGGTCGGCTACGGCATCTCGGTGTTTCCCGACTATGTCACCAAGTCGTCCAACCTCGTGGCGGCGCCGATCGATCTCAAGATCGTCCGCGACATCTGGCTGGTGAGCCACGAGGAAACCAACAAGGGCGTCCGCATCCGCACGGTCATCGACTACGTGCGCGAACAGTTTCGTCAGGACGAGCGCGAGTGGTTCTCGACCACGATCCGCAGCACGCCGATGGCCGCAGCCTAGCACTTGGCTCCGAAGGATTTGTCAGGGTCGAGATCAGGTTATCGATGGGCGACGGCGACGATCAGGTCTGGGTACCAACCTTGCCGTCATCCCGAGCGAAGCCGCCCGAAGGGCGGCGCAGTCGAGGGACCT
>CADECW010000039.1:0-37233 GCA_902825855.1 uncultured Rhodospirillales bacterium
GTTATGGCTGGGCGCGTGTCATTTCCGAAACCCTAGTGCGAAACGAGTAGACTAGTGGAGGCGACCGGTGGCGCTTTACCTTTGTTTGCCGAATGTAGCCATCAGTCAGGCTGCTTGCCTCTCGGAAAAAAGAAAAGGTAATCGGGAAGTCAAGGAGTGAACATGATCTCAGAATCCGCCACGCCTGACACTCACGAACATGACGACAATTGCGTTTGCGACATTGATCTTACTGCTGAGGAGGTTGTTCCGGATTCGGATTTGCCGGCGGCTTCGGGTGGTGTCGCAGCCGCGCAGGGGCACATGGGTGCTGATGACGCCGACGGCTGCGATCTCGACTTTAACGATTCTGAACCGACCACTGATGAGGACCTGCCGGTTGCCATAGGGGGAGTTGCCTGACATGGTTTTTTCACTGACTTGGTTGCCTGAAGTCCTGGAAAGCGCCGGTCTCAAGGTCGCCGAGCAGCCAGGCTGGCGCACGCGTGGGCACGGCGACATGGGAACCGTTCGCGGTGTCATGTGCCATCACACGGCGGGGCCGAAGAATGGGATCATGCCAAGTCTCGGCATAGTAACCAACGGACGGCCCGATCTGGCGGGCCCGCTGGCTCAGCTTTGTCTTGGCCGCGATGGAACGTACTTTATCGTCGCAGCCGGTCGGGCATTCCACGCAGGACCGGGCCAGTGGGAGGGCATCACATCGGGCAATTCGAGTTTTATTGGAATTGAGGCCGAAAACACTGGTCTCGCGAACGACCATCCATGGCCGGACGTGCAGATGGATGCCTATGCGCGAGGAGTCGCGGCGATCTTGAAGCGCATTGGGGCGCAGCCGATCATGGCGGTTGCCCATCTCGAGTACTCTCTGCCGGCGGGACGCAAGCCCGACCCAAGCTTCGCGATCGGAAGTCGCCCGCAACGCATCGAGGCGATGGTCGAATTTCGTGCGCGTGTCGCTGCTATCATGGGCGGGACTGCACCCGCTCCGGTGTCGATTCCAGCCAGCGATAGCAAGAACAGGCCAACGTTGCGGCGCGGCGCGCGCGGCGATCTGGTCAAGGAAATTCAGGCGAAGGTCGGTGTAGCCGCCGACGGCGTGTTCGGATCTGGCACCGAGGCCGCAGTTCGCGAATTTCAACGCAATCACGGAATGGTTCCGGACGGAATCGTCGGGCCGAAGACCTGGGCGGCGTTCGATTAGAGTGCTGTTCGTGGCGGGCTCTGTGAAACGTCAACGGCTCGGCACAACGTCAAGTGGCCTGGGGGAGTGGTATCCATTCAGCGATTTGGGCAGCGATAGATGCGGAGCTCGTCCCGTACCTTTGAGTTCGCTGCAGTATTTTTTCTCTCTGGACTGATGACGATTTCCGGAACGAGCGTCGGAAATCATGGTCGGTTCTTCACGGCCAGTGCTGTCTTCAGACCGAAGGCGTGCCACACTGCGGCGCTGATCTGCTTCGCAATGAAGACAGGCGGCGTCCACCCGCCCGAGCAGCAATCCGAGGTCTGGCATGCCGATCGACGACGTCTCCCAACCTTTCGCCGCGCTCGAGCAACTGGTGCGGAAAGCCGGACTACTCGCTTTTGGTCAATTCCGCCGCCTTGCCGGCGACTCGGTCCATATGAAGGGGCATCTCGACCTGGTGACCGCGGCCGACCGCGAAGTCGAGCGGTTTCTCACCGACGGTCTGTCACGGCTTTTCCCGGAGGACGGCGTTTTCGGCGAGGAGGGCGCAGCGGTGGCGGGCACGAGCGGGCGCACCTGGATCATCGACCCGATCGATGGAACTCTTAATTTTGTGCGCGGCAGCGAGCAGTGGGCATTGTCGGTCGGGCTTCTTCACGATGGTTTGCCGGAGTTCGGCATCATCCATGCGCCGGCACGTGATCAAACTTTGATTGGCGGCCGCGAACTGAGACCAGCCCTGAACGGCCGGCCTCTCGAGCCGTCGGTGGCGCTCGATCGCAGCAGCGCCGTGGTCGCCGTGAGCCTCAACCCGGCGCTTCCGGCATCCGAGCGTTTGGCCGCGATGGAGTTCATCATGGCCGACGCGCGCATGGCGTTCCGCAACTACGGTTCGGCGGCCGTTTCACTGCTGGAGCTGGCAGCGGGCCAGGTCGATGGCTATGTCGGCCTCGGCCTGTCGACGTGGGACGTGATGGGTGGGTTGGCGATCATCCGCGCCCTGGGAATGGAGGACACCGTCGATTGGACGTGCCTCGACCTTTCATCGAAATTGAAGTTTGTCAGCGGTCCGGGTGCGTTTCTCGACGTTTTCGCGCCCATGACTGACCGGCTTCGCTAGAAGAAACCTCGGGCCAGCAGAGCCCCTCGCTGCGGCACCACCATCTAGTCGACAGTTGTGGTCTGAAATCCCTTCACCGCCAATTGTGATATTCCCTACGGCCAGTCCAATCCCTTTTACTTCTTCCCAGAGCACCGACCCGATGACCGGACAGAAGTTGCTCGTCGCCAATCGCGGCGAGATTGCCATCCGAATCTTTCGCTCAGCTGCCGATCTCGGCATGGACAGCATCGCGATTTATCCGGGAGACGATCGCGCCAGCCTGCATGTCGAGAAGGCCGATGCGGCGGTCGCCCTGCCGGGACGGGGTGTCGCCGCGTATCTGGATGGAGCAGCCATCTTGCGAGCGGCGAAGGAGGCGGGTGCGACGGCAATCCACCCCGGCTACGGCTTCCTGTCGGAGAATGCGAACTTTTCGCGCGCCTGTGCCGATGCCGGCATCATCTTTGTCGGCCCGACACCCGAGATCCTGGAGCTGTTCGGGGACAAGCACCAAGCCAGGCAGCTTGCAGGCAAGGTCGGAGTGCCGACCCTGCCGGGCACAGCCGCTCCCACGAGCCTTGAGGATGCGCGGGCGTTCATGGCTGGGCTCGGCAACGACGCGGCCGTAATGGTCAAGGCGGTCGCTGGCGGTGGCGGCCGCGGCATGCGCCCGGTTTTGGCGGTGGACGAGTTGGAAGCGGCCTTCACCCGTTGTCGATCCGAGGCAGCCGCGGCCTTCGGTTCTGGTGATCTATACGTCGAGCAACTCGTTCGCCGTGCGCGCCACATCGAGGTGCAGGTGATTGGCGATGGGAATGAGGTGGCGCATTTGTGGGAACGTGACTGCTCGCTGCAGCGCCAGCGCCAGAAGCTCGTCGAGTTCGCTCCTGCGCCGAACTTGGATGCGGGCTTGCGTCAGCGGTTGCTGGATGCCGCATTGACGCTCGCCCGCGCCGCGGCTTATCGCAGCCTCGGCACTTTCGAGTTCCTCGTGAATGCCGCGAGCGGCGCCTTCTATTTCATCGAGGCGAACCCGCGCCTGCAGGTCGAGCATACGGTAACGGAAGCGGTCACGGGCCTCGATCTGGTCGAGCTGCAGCTCCGGTTGGCGGGAGGCGCTACCCTGGCGGAGCTTGCTTTGGCGAGCGGCGCAGGACCGGCGCCGCGGGGCATGGCGATGCAGCTCCGCATCAACGTCGAGACGATGCAACCCGACGGGGCGGCCAAGCCCGGCGGTGGCGTCCTCAACACGTTCGAGCCCCCCTCTGGCCCGGATATTCGCGTCGACGGCTATGGCTATGCCGGCTACGCGACCAATCCGGCTTACGACTCGTTGCTCGCCAAGCTGATCGTCTTCGCCCGCACCGGCCGTGTCGAGGACGTGACGGGGAAAGGCTACCGGGCGCTCTGCGAGTTCAACATCGCGGGCGTGCCGACGAACATCGCATTTCTCCAGGCTGTGCTGCTGGAGAGGGATGTGCGCGTCGGCAAGATCGATACCGGCTTCGTGGAGACCAATGCTTCCTCACTGATCGCCGTGGCAGCGGCAGCTCACCCGCGGTTCTACGCGGCTGTGAAGGAAGACAGGAAGCGTGACGGCCGGGCTGGCGCCAGGGTCGACGCTTCCGACCCGCTTTCCGTACTCGCCTATGGCCGGGCGACGCGCGACCGGCAGGGACCGGATGGCCGCGCTGCGGATGCAGGGGATTCCGAGGACGGGATGATCGCGATTCGGACACCGATGCAGGGTACGGTCATCTCGATTGCCATTGCGGTCGGGGACGCCGTTCCGGCGGGAGCCGAGGTTGCGGTGATGGAAGCCATGAAAATGGAACACGTCATCAAGGCGAATGCTGGCGGCATCGTCCGGGCCATTCACGTCGAGCCCGGTGAAACCCTCTGGGAAGGCCAGCTGCTGCTCACGCTCGAACCGTCCGAGGTCGCGACCGAGGTCGCGGCTGGCACTGCTGAGCTCGACCTCGATACCATTCGCCCGGACCTGGCCGAGGTGCTGGAGCGTCGAGCTTCGACGCGCGACGAGAACCGGCCGGACGCCGTCACGCGGCGCCGCAAGACCAACCAGCGGACCGCCCGCGAGAACGTCGAGGACCTTATCGACTCCGGCACGTTCGTCGAGTACGGCCCCCTGATCGTGGCGGCGCAGCGGCATCGGCGGCCCCTGGAGGATCTTTTGACCCGCAGCCCGGCCGATGGCCTGATCGCCGGCGTCGGGCGAGTGAACGGGCACGTGTTCGACGCGCCCGCCACCGGCGTCGCCGTGCTGGCCTACGACTACACGGTCTTTGCTGGAACGCAGGGCGTCCACAACCACTGGAAGACGGACAAGATTCTGGACATCGCCGAGGACGGACGCATGCCGTTGGTCCTGTTCGCGGAAGGTGGCGGCGGTCGTCCCGGCGATGACGACTATGGCGGCTTCATCCAGTTCGACACCTTCCATCATTTTGGTCAGCTTTCGGCTCTCGTACCGTTGATCGGCATCGTCTCCGGCCGCTGCTTCGCGGGCAATGCGTCGTTGCTCGGCTGCTGCGATGTGATCATCGCGACGGCCGATACCACGCTCGGGATGGGCGGCCCGGCAATGGTCGAAGGTGGCGGGCTCGGCGTGTTCACGCCGGAGGAAATCGGTCCGATGTCGGTGCAGACGCGCAATGGTGTCGTCGACATTCTGGTCGCTGACGAAGCGGAAGCCGTCGCCGTTGCAAAGAGGTATCTCACTTATTTCCAGGGACCGCTGAAGGACTGGACCGCACCTGACCAACGGCGGATGCGCCACATCGTGCCCGAAAACCGGTTGCGCTCTTACGAGGTGCGCGACGTCATCCGGACGCTGGCCGACGATGGCTCGATCCTCGAATTGCGCCGCGACTTCGGGCGCACCCTGGTGACGGCGTTGATCCGGCTGGAAGGTCGGACGGTCGGCGTGATGGCCAACGATCCGAAGCACCTGAGCGGCGCGGTCGATTCGGACGGATCCGACAAGGGCGCCCGGTTCATGCAGCTCTGCGATTCCTATGACTTCCCGGTCGTCAACCTTTGCGATACGCCTGGCATAATGGTCGGTCCCGAGGCCGAAAAGACGGCGCTGGTCCGTCATGCCGCGCGCATGTTTCTGACGAGCTGCAACATGACGGTTCCGTACTTCACGATCGTGCTGCGCAAGGCCTACGGTCTGGGACAAAGCGCGATGGCTGGCGGTAACTACCGCGCGCCTTACTTCTACGTGTCCTGGCCAACCGGCGAATTTGCGCCGATGGGCATCGAGGGGCAGGTCAAACTGGGCTATCGCGCCGAACTCGCGGCGATCGCGGACCCGGAGGAGCGCCTCAAGTTCTTCGAGGACAAGGTGGCGAAGGCCTATGAAGCCGGCAAGGCGTTGAACCGCTCGACCAATTTCATGCTCGACGACGTGATCGACCCGGCCGAGACGCGAGCCTGGATCGTCAACATACTGGCGGCAATCCGGCCCGGCCCGGCCCGCGCGGGCAAGAAGCGCCCGATGATCGACGCCTGGTGATGCGCTGGCGGCGTTACGACACGACACGGGAGCAGGCTCGTCCCGGGGTCCGCGGGGCAGCTTGCGCCGATCGTACGCGTCTGGAGCGTGATTGGTTCAGCTGGAATCAGCTGGACCGATCATGTTTCTAGTCTAGCCACCGCGCGCGCGCCGGCGCGCCTCGAAGGCATTCGTGAACGTTTGCTTCACGGGGCCGAGGGCCTGGACGAACTCGAGTTGTTCTCCTTCCGGGCCTTTGCAGTAGATCAGCCGCCAACCGTTCGACTTTCCTTCGGTGATGCCGTTGCTGTTTGCCTCGAGCGGCGCGGCCAATCGCTCTTTCTCCGTCGTCACCGTGATCACTCGATTGGCGCGGACCTGAGTCATGCCACGCCGCGCCGATTCAGCTTCCAGATCGGCGATGAACTTGTTGAAGTCGACATCGTCGCGGATATGGAAGCAGATGTGCATCATGCGCGGGAAAGCCGGACTCATGTGATCGAGCGGCTCGGCAAAGGCGGCGTCGCTGTCGCTGGACTGCCCGGCATTGCGGTACTTCAAGAGCTCGATCACGACATTGTCGAACTGGATGAAGCGGACGTCCAGACGCTGGGCGCCCCCCTTGAGGTCCGGAATGCCCATCGTGCGCGGATTGACCTGACGCACGCGTGCCTCGATCTCCTGATCGGTCAACAGCGTGTTGTGGATGCGCTCGCCGTGAAAGTCGCCGTCACGCATCACTTCGGTTCCGCCGAGCACCTCGGTATAGAACTCGTAGGCACGCGCCATGTTCTGCACGGTGAGCCCAAAATGCTGCACACCCTGGAGCCGCGCGCCGAGGGAGGCGTCATCTCCGGGGCCGCGACTTTGCGCAGAGGCCGAACGGGCACCGGACACTGCAGCAACCGTCCCGGCGATCATCGTCGCGCCGCCAGCACGCACAATGTGGCGGCGGCCAAGGTCAAACTGACCTTCGACTTCCTTTGATTGACCCATTGAAACACCTCTGACTTCTGTTGTTTTCACTTCAAGCTGGCCGCTATTGCACGGTCACGACGCTTCGAGGGGATCGAGCATCAATCCCGTCTGGCGGAGCCGCCATCCTGCCGGCGACATCCATCAATTCCTCGCCGAACGGCCGTAGAGCAGCGGGGCCGATGTTGCTGCCCAGAACGATCTCTCCACCCGGCATCGCTGCGATGACCAGATACGGGGTTTCGATACCACGTTCAGCCGGCTCCCGGCAGATCAGACGCGCCGGCCTCGCCAAGCGCTTCCTGAGGATGCGAACTGCATCGGTCATGACTGGTCCTTGTTGGCCAGCGTTGCCATCCCTGACGTGGAACCCGGCGTCGGCGATCTGCTGGTTGGTGTAGCCATCCATGCGCGTGCGGTCCCTGGTGCGGTCGACAAAGTGCTGCTCAAACAGCGGCGCATTCGCCAGCGTGACCGGGAAAGTCGGGCATCAAGGATGAAGGGGAATGGTCCCTCGAATCGGCCGACATTGACGCTGTGCATTACCACTCCGATGTCCTTCGACCAGACATGTGCGGTCTGAGCTGCAAGGCAATTCCTGGGCCGGCATGGGAACCTCGAGCGCATTCTACAGTCGTCACGGTTTCTTGAACCCGACGTCGGCAACATTGAAAAGGTTGACGAAGTGCCGCCGCAATTGAGTGGCCGACTGACGGCATGGATGCCGCCTCGCGTGACCGAACCCTCGCACCTTCGACCGTTGCTCTCGCCCTGGCGGACGCCGAACGCCGCGGCTTTCGCCTGGCCGTGATCGGCCGCGCCTGCGCACTGTCCGCGATCGCCGCTTTCTATCTTATTGTCTTTCCCTGGCCAAACAACCTGCCGATGGCTGGCGTGTTCCTGGCGTTCGCCGCGGCGGGCCTTGTTCCGCTGGCGCTAATCGGCAGTCGCCTGGAGCGCCCGGCGCGCTTTGCCCTGTTCGCTGTCGATGTCGTGGCGATCGCCGCCATGCTCGCCTTCGGGCCGCTCAGCACCGGCGACGATATCCCGCAGAACCTCATCTTCCTGTCGAGTCGTCACGTCTACTTCTTCGTGCTGGTGGCGCTCTCCCTCCTCACTTTGTCGCCGGCACTGGTCCTGTGGACCGGATTTCTCGGCGTCTCTGGCCTCGCCGCTGCCACGGCGGCGATCATGGCCGGCATGGAGCGTGTCGTGAGCTTTTCCGACCTGCCGCGTGGCCCGACGCGCGAGCAGTTCATGGCCGTCGTCGCGAGCCCGGATTTCCTGAACCTGCCCGTCCGAGTGAACGAGGGGATGGTGCTGGCGCTGGTGACGGCGCTGGCCGCGCTCGCCGTACATCGCGCCCGGGCGATGACCCGCGCCCACGCCGCCGTCGAGGAAAAGCGCAGCCGGCTGCAACGCTTGTTCGGTCGCTACGTGCCGGTGCAGGTGGCGGAGCAACTCGCCGAGGCAGGCCGTCTCGCGCCGGAGATGCGGGAGGCGTCGGTGCTCTTCGCCGACATCGAAGGCTTTACCGGGATCGCCGAGCAGCTGCCGCCCGCCGAGGTCATCGGCCTGTTGAATGGCTTCTTCGGCGCCACGACCGACATAATCGATCGCCACAACGGCGTGGTGGTAAACCATGTAGGAGATGCACTGATCGCAGCCTTCAACGCGCCGCTGATGGTCGCGGACTTCGCCGGCCGAGCCGTCGCTGCCGCCGGCGCCCTGCAGGCGCTGGTCGCCGCCCGCGACTTCGACGGCCATCGATTGCGCGTGCGCATCGGTATTGCGACCGGCCCCGTAGCCGCCGGCACCGTGGGCGGCGCCGAGCGACAGACCTACACGCTCTACGGCGACACTGTGAACCTGGCGCAGCGGCTCGAACGATTGAACAAGGAGCTGGGCACAGACTGCCTCGTCTGCGGCCGCACCTACAGCGAGGCGAAGCGGGGAGGGATCGACGCAAGGCCGGTCGGTCAGACGCAGGTGCGCGGGCGCGGGGAGCCGGTGGAGGTCTTTTCGATCGTACGCCAAGCGGCAGCTTCGAACCTCAACTGATCAACTCCGTGCTGACTCTATCCGGCCATCGGACTGGATAGATCTGGAAAGGTGCCAGCAGTGCTTGCATGACAAAAGTAGCAGCAGGTCTGATCGCCTTGACGCTGTTGCGGCGTCTCTCGAAAACGTATGCTGATGTTGTGCTTCGGATCGACCGATGTTCCCTTGGCATGGCGGTCGAGAATGCTCCCGCGTCAGGCCAGGTCCTATCCCGTTTCTGCCACTGCCTCACACATTCGGGATCAGGAATTGCTTGTTGACGCAGTTCTCCAGCCGTCCGTCGCGCAGATAGCGTGCCGCGGTGCGGGCCGCGAAGGCCCGGTTATCGCGCATGCTCTCGGGCGTGTAAAAAGCCGAATGCGGTGTCAGCAAGAGGCGATGGCGGATCCAGTCCTCGCTCCTCTGCCATGCTGCGATCAGCCGGCGTTGCGGGTTCGCCGGTTCCTCCGGCAGCACGTCGAGTCCGGCCGCCTGAACCGTGCCGTCCTTCATTGCGTCGTGCAGCGCATCGATGTCCACCACCGGGCCGCGCGCGGTGTTGATAAGGATCAACCCCCGTTTGGCGGCGGCAAATGCCTCGGCGCCGATCAGTCCACGCGTCTCGGCTGTCAGCGGCGTGTGGATGCTGACGAAGTCGCATTGCCCCATCAGTTCGGCGAGCGTGTCGGCGCGGCGCACGCCGATTGCGAACTGATAGCCGTTCGGTTGGTACGGGTCGTAGAACACCACGTCCATGTCGAAGGCCTTCGCGCGGAGCGCCGCCGCGGTGCCGATCCGGCCCATGCCGACGACTCCAAATGTGCATATCGACAGACGGCGCCCGAATGGATTGTGCTGCGGGCGCCAGTTGCCCTTCAGGTCCGCGCGCAATTCCGAATCATGATAGGCGACGCTCTTCGCGAGGGTCATCATCAGGGCGATCGCGTGGTCGGCGACCTCCCGAGTGCCGTAGTCCGGCACATTGCAGACCGGAATGCCCAGCTTTCCGAAACGCTCGATGTCGACATCGTCGTAACCGACGCCGTACTTCACGAAAATACGGCAGGCTTGCAGCTTGTCGATGTATGGCGGAGGGCACCCGCCGACGACTGCGTCCGCCTTCGCCCATTGCTCGTCGCTGACGTCTTCGAATTTTTCTCGGAATTCCAGCTCGAACCCGGAGCCGACAGCTTCGGTCGCGACCGGTACAAGCCAAGCCGGCAAGTTCGGCCAGAGGATGCGCATCGCCATGACGTCTCCTTCGTTCGATGTCGTGGCCAAAGTGCCATCGCTCCCGCGCCATGACCAGACGCGAGCAACGGGCCGGGACAGCCGATGCGGTCGCAAGGGGTCCTACGAAAGGAGAAGCCGGGATCTGCCCGCCTGACGGATTTCGACGAGGCGACGTTGTTGACCGATGGGGCCGCCGTAACGATCCTTCGACGGCAAAGCAGGAGGGATCCTCATGGGCTACGACATTGCCATCCGCAGCGGCACGCTGGTGGACGGCACCGGTTCGACGCCAGTGCGCGCCGACGTCGGCATCGAGAACGGGCTGATTACCGCGATCGGTCATCTCGAAGGTACCGCAAGGCGCGAGATCGACGCCGAAGGAATGACGGTAACCCCGGGCTTCGTCGACATTCACACCCATCTCGACGCCCAGATCGGCTGGGACCCGGACTGCACGCCGGTCAGCTGGCATGGCGTGACGACGGCGTTGCTCGGCAATTGCGGCGTCACGTTCGCGCCTTGCCATCCGCAAGACAAAGAGCTGCTGGCCGGCATGATGGAGACGGTCGAGGACATCCCGCGCCATGCCATCCTGAACGGGCTGCCGTGGTCGTGGGAAGACTACGGCGGCTACCTCGACGCGATAGAGAGGCTGCGGCCCGGCATCAACGTCGCGGGCCTCGTTGGCCACAGCGCGGTGCGCTTCTATGTAATGGGCGAACGCGCCGTCGAGGAGCAGGCGAGCGCCGAGGAGCGGGCCGAGATGGCTGCCGTGGTGGCTCGATCGATCGACCGCGGCGCGGTCGGTTTCTCGACCAACCGGTTCGCCCCGCATAAGCTGCCCGACGGGCGGTCGATACCGGGAACGTTCGCCGATCCCGTCGAGCTGGTAGAGATCGCCAAGGTGGTAGCGCCGCGCGGTGCGCTGATGCAGGCGGTCGGCGCCGACAATGCGGTCCTGCGCACCATCGCCGATGCCGCCGGCGGCCGCTTGCTGTTCAGCTACGGCAGCGGCGGTGGTGATCTGGCGCTCGCGCGGGAGCGCCGGGCAACTCTCGAACAGCTTTGCGCCGGCCGCGACATGACGGCGATCACCCAGGTGCGGGCATCCGGCATGATCTATGGCCTGCAGGCCGGCCTGCCGGTGCGTGGCGCCGCCTGGTCGCGCCTGCGTCGCTTGCCGAGTCTCGCGGCGCGGGTGGCCGCACTCGGCGATGCCGACTTCCACGCTCAGCTGATCGGAGAGGCAAAGGCCAACGGCTTCAAGCAGAACCTCGGGACGCCGGTCGAGAAGGTGTTCTACCTGGGCGACGGGCCGACGCCCGCCTACACCGCGGGTGAGGAGATGAACCTCGTGGCCATGGCGCAGGCGCGGGGCGAACATTGGGCGGAGACCTTCCTGCGGCTGGGCCGCGAGACCAAGGGCAAGGCCTTGTTCACCCTGCGCATGTTCAATTCGGACCTCGAGGCGCTCAGCCACATGTTCAAGAGCGACCGCTGCTTCCCGAGTCTGGGCGACGCCGGCGCGCACGTCACGCAGGTGATGGACGCCGGTTGGGCGACCTTCATCCTGGCCTACTGGGTGCGGGAGACCGGATTCTTCAGCCTTGAGCAGGCGGTGCGCCGCATGACCGCGGTACCGGCCCGCATCATGGGCCTGCCGGATCGCGGCACGCTCGAGGTCGGCAAGCGCGCCGACATCAACGTGTTCGACGCCAATACGGTGAGCGAGCGGCAGCCTGAGCTGGTGCACGACTTCCCCGGCGGCGCGGCGCGTTTCATCCAGCGCGCTACCGGATACAAGGCGACCATCGTGAACGGTGCGGTGAACGTGCTTGACGGCGAGCACACGGGCGAGCGGGCTGGGTCCGTGCTGCGCCATGCGGCGCCAACACATTGAAGAGGAGTGGTGCCCAGGGGCGGCATGCAACTATTGCAACAAGGTGCATAAGGGTTTTGCAAAGTATTGTCCTGTTCGCGTTCGCGATAGAACACTTCTGGCGGGCGTCGGCGCATAGTGGTCTTTGCGCCTTTCAAGTTCGGTGCTGATCGATTGCAGTCTTACCCGCTATCGCATTTGCCGGATCGCATTCACTTCCTGATACAGGCCGAGCTTTCTCGCGCAATAGTGCCAGTGGCCCACGCCGTCCTTATCGAAGATGATTTTCTTGGCCAGTTTCGCAGACCTATCACCATCGAGTGCAATGCGGCGAGCTTCGCTTGAATCGATAGTGCGAGCCTCGATTTCTTTCGTGTAGGCGATGACCGTCCGCGCCTGGAACTGCAAACGGCCCATCGACAATTCGCCATTGGCGTCGCGGACGATCACAGCATCCGGATCAGCTTTTCCATGGGTTTCGCACTCCGCCAACCGCGCGACCACAATATCCTTCATTGCATCGACGGTCGTGCCCATACCATCTGCCAATACCTGAGCCTGTGCCGTCGAACCCGGGAAGGTCGCCACCCCCAGGCCCAAAGCTGTTCCATGCAAAACGAGCAATGCAGCTACTCGTGAAGAGACATGGCTCATGGCGAACTCCTCTCCGCAATGAACACGTCACATCGGAGTTGGTTCCCATTGATTGTCGAGTGGCGGCGCCGGGCGTGGAGAAGCCGAATGAGCGGCGATAGGCGGTCCTGTGCAGCGCGTTGACGCCCCCCGTTGCAGGGGCGCGCTGCCGCCTGACGTCGGGCTGCGACCCCTACTTTGTAAAGTGAAGCCATTGGAACAAGCGCTTCGCCGAAGGGGCGAGGCAAGGTTACTGCCGAGGAGGCAGGATAGCCTCGAGCCGAGACCGCATGAGAGAACATGCTGCTCCATCAGCATGTGGGGAAGGCCATCGCTACGCCGCTCCACGCCCGCCGGCGAGGGGCGCAATATGGTCATTGGAGACTGGCTGAGCTGATTTTGAGGCTGGCTGCTGCACCCTACCGAACGGTCCGTATTTTGACTGGCGGGGCATTCTGCGCCGCTGTGAAGGCCTGTGGACGACGAGTCGATGATGGGCCGTATACACGCAAGGTACTCTGCCTGCTAAGAGGCCGAGTGCGCAGGCCGGCTTCGTGTAGGATCGACCGGGGAGAAGAAGGTCGGCTTCGAGACTCGCGCCGGCGCACTCAGGGACCGCACTGCTGGGCGACAAGCGTCTGACGACGCCGCAGCCCATTTGAAAAGGGACGTCGAAAGAAACTCATGACTCGACAGATTACCGACATCGACTTCACTTTCGTCTCCAGCATCAATCCGGGCGACGGGTTGATGTACATGGTCTACGACGCCACGGTGGCGGACAGCTACCAGGTCGAAATCTCCTCGCTGAGCTACTACGTCTTTCGACAGGCATCGCCGGACTGGGAGGCCAGCGACACGGTCACCGTGGGCGCGGCAGCGGGAACCTTCGAGACCGGAGCCGGCATCGACACGCTGTCGGTCCAGACCATCACCTGGCCGATGCGCCTGTTCGCCGGGTCGGGCGATGACCAGATCAATCCTGCGACGTCCGGCTTCGATCCGGGCGCGATCTACAAGCTCGAGGCCTATGGCGGCTCGGGCAATGACACGATCAATGGCGGGTCGGACGACGACACGCTATACGGCGACAAGGCCAATTCGTTCACCGGCAATCCGGTAATCGCGTCGGTGACGCTGGCGTCCTACGACACGCAGGGCGACGGCGACGACGTCGTCTTCGGCTACGGCGGCGACGACACGATCGAGGGCAACGGCGGCGACGACCAACTGCACGGCGGCGACGGCTCCGACACGATCGACGGCGGCGCCGGCAGCGACTTCCTTTACGGCGGCCCTCGCGGCCGCGGCTATCTCGATGTCCTGACCGGCGGCGCCGACAGCGATGCCTTCATGCTGAGTTACAGCGACAGCGGGTCGAACTCGGGCTCGTCCTTCTGGTCTGGATACTTCGCCGCATCGGCGCAGGATTTCGCCAGCACCGCCGTCGGCGACGTCATTCAGAACATCGCCGACGAGACCACTGAGGAGATCGCCAAGGGCATCATCGGGGCCTCGCTTGGCGCGGCGGGCGGCGTGCTGGCCGAGACGTTCGTCAACCTGATCGAATCCCTCATCGCAAGTGCGACGCCGGCATCTGCCAACCAGGACGCGATGGTGGTCACCGACTTCGATCCCCGGCGCGACGTCCTCATGCTTCCCCTGCAGAAAACCGTCTCGGAGACCCTCACCGCCACGGTCGTCACGGCGATCCAGGTGCCTGGCGGCGAGGGAGACGCCAAGGCCTTGGAATTCTCGGCCGGCGGCAAGGTCTATGCCTATGTCGAGCTGAGCGCCGACTTCCTGAGCGCCATGGGGATCGCGGCGGACAGCGATGCCGCGGCCCAGGTTCTGAACAATCTCGTGAACCTCAGCAGCGCTCTCGAATCGAAGAACGGCGCTGTCGGCTTCACAAATCTCGTCAGTTCAACGATCAGCAACGCGCTGCCGGGCGGCGGCTTCCAGTCGCAGCAGGCCACTCTGCCTCTCGATCTTGGTGTCGAGGTGTTCGGCGCTGTCGGCGGCCTGGTGATCTCCAACGGTGAGTCGCAAACCTTCGGCCACGTCCTGGCCGGTACCGACTATACCGACATACTGTCGACCAACTCGAAGGTGATCGGCTTCGACCAGCTTACGCTGGCGACGACTGCCGCCTATATCCACGGCTTCGGCGGCGGCGACGTGATCTACGGCACGGCTTCTGCCGACACCCTTTTCGGCGACGACGGCAACGACTTCGTCTACAGCTTCGTCTCCACGGTGAACGGTGATGGCGGCATCGACCCCGAGAGCGTGTCGGGCGGCGCCGGCGACGACACGCTGTACGGCGGCGGCAGCGCCGGCGTGTTCGACGGCGGCACCGGCTCCGATACGTTCGGCGTCGTCCATCTGCCGCTCCTGGGTCCGGCCAAGCAGCTCGAGGTCGACCTTACAGCAGGCTACGCGGCCGAGCGGGCGGCACCCGCCAACACCAGTGCTCCGGTCAGCAGCACGGCGCCGTTTCCAGGCACCGGCCCGAACAAGGTGCCAAACAGCTACGAGCTGATCAGCATCGAGAACGCCATCGGCGGCAAGCTCAACGACTGGATCAAGGCCGCCAACGGTTCGAGTATCGAGGGCGGCGCCGGCGCAGATTATCTCGATGCGAACGCCGGCAACGTGACCGTGAGCTACAGCACGTCCACGCAAGGCGTGACCGTCCAGCTCCTCCAGAACGGCTCGAAGGCCTCGGGCGGCGACGCCGAGGGCGACGTGATCGGCTACACCGACATCAACGACGTGGCGCGGCTGACCGGCTCCGCGAAGGACGATACGCTGGGCGCCTACATCGACTATTCGTCCTCCCAGAATGAGCCGTTCATCCTGACCGGCGGCGGCGGCTCGGATATCTTCCAGTTCCTCGGCACCAACGGACCCGGAGCCGTCGCCGTCAGCGACTTCACCGTCTCCGCGACGGAGCGTGACCTCTTCGACGTCCGGGCCCTCGGCACGACCTCGTTCGACGAGATTTCCCAGGACGGCAATTCGTTCGTCGTGCAAACGTCGCCCGGCGGCTCGGTTCTGCTGTACGTCGACATGGCGAACTACGTCGCGCCGCTCACGGCTGCCGATTTCCTGTTCGCCGCCTCGAACGGCTCGCTGTCGGTGGTGGCGCGCGACGACGCCTATATCGTCCACGAGGGTCAGTCGCTGACGACGACGGCGCAGATAGGGCTCACACTTAACGATCGAGACGCGACCAACGTGTCGCTGCTGGCAGGCCCGGCGCACGGCACGCTGAAGCTCGCCGGCGACGGCAGCTTCAGCTACACGCCCGCCGCCGGTTACTTCGGCGTCGATTCGTTCTCGTATCGCTCGAGCAACGGCGGCAGCACGGACGACGCCCGAGTCTCGCTCTACGTCGTGCCGGTTTCGCAGGCAGCGACGCCCACGCTCGACCTGCTGGCGCTGTCGCCGGAGCAGCAGATCGCGGCGACCTATGCCGCCTTCGGCGGCCGCGCGGCCGACGCCGCGGGTTTCGAATTCTGGGTCGGTCAGTACGAGAGTGGCTTGCCGGTGCAGGGCCGGGGGATGGTGCTCGCCAACATCGCCAACTCGTTCGCGATCGGCGCCGAAGCTCAGACGCTCTATCCCCTCCTCGCCAACCCGCCGGGGGCGAGCGACGCTGAGATCGGCGCCTTCCTTGGCAGCGTCTATGACAAGCTGTTCAGCCGCGCTCCGGACGCCGCGGGGTTGGGCTACTGGGGGAACGAGATCCGGCAAGACCTGCAGGCCGGCCGCCCGGTCGGCTCGATTCTGGTCGACATCATGAGCGGGGCGCAGGACACGGCGGAGGGCAAGGATCTCACTAGCCTTATGGGCAAGGTGGCGGTGAGCTTGGCCTTCGTCGCGCAGCAGGAGCTGCACCACACGCAGTGGCAGGGCGCCAGCGACATGGCGGCCGCCGCCCTCCTGCTCGATCCCGTGAGCGCGGAGCCGCACTCCGTGCTGATCGGCATCCGCAACGGCGAGTTCCTGATCGCCAATCACGGGTAGGAGGCGTGGACTGCAGCAGGCAAGCCGCTCTCCGCCGAGAAAGCGGCCCCGCGCGAGGGCCCGCCGCTTACCCGATGAATCAGTTCAGCACCGTCAATTGGACATCTTGCTCCTGCGAGGTCTCCCAAGGCGCTCCCCGCCAATGCTTCGGGAAACTGTTCTGGGAACTCGCTTGACTCGATTGGCCGCCGTGGTCAGGGGTTTCGAGGCTGCAAGGCGGCGATGAGTCGGCTCGTGTGTTGCCCCTGTTTAAGGGGAATTCGGGGGACAAGTGATCCCCTCTAGCGGCCGCTCACCGGCAAAGTGCCGATAGAGCACGAGCGGCCGAAGCATCAGTCGGCAGCGGCGCTTTAGCGTTTTCAGGTTGAATTCGCCGTATTGGTCAAGCTCGCGCTGAACACGCTGCACGATCGTGGTTGCTGGACGCTTCACCGCGCGGTTGGCGTGGCTTGGAGTGGAATTGCGCACTCGCACATTGATGAGGACCTCCTCTATGTACCCGTCGCCTCGCGGGACCGTCGCCAGGGAATCCTTCCAATAGTCCTCCAGCCACAGGGACATCAGTCGTTCCTGCATCTTCCTGGTGCGGATCGCAGCGCGCATCCAAGTTCTGAAGATGCGCCAATCCGTGGCTGTCAGCTTGGGGTTCGCATGCCTGGCGCAGTCCACGCCAACATTGTCGAAATGGTGGAAGGGCTCGCCAAGCAGATCGGTGTCGAACCTTTCAGCGCCGCCGCATAGGCCTGCTGCGCGGATCTCATCGTAGATCACCGCGTGCTTGCCGTTGCGCGGCTTGTAGAGCTGGCGGTCGGCCAGCCGCAACAGCATCGGTGCGTGCTCCGCTGGTACGAGCGTTCGATCCTCGGCCACGTCGCGAATGATCTGCTCGAGATCGCCGACGTCGGCGTGCGAGATGCCGATGCCGCCGGCCGCATAGCTCATGAGGTGCTTTCCAGAGTCGGGACCGGTGTCACTGGCCCACTTCTTGCCGGCGGGATCGCTTGGCAAGCTTGCCATGTCCGGACTCGAGACGCCCCACTCGGCGACCCCCAGAGCCAGGGCGAACAAGCCCACGTTGCTTGATGCTTCCGCGTCCTCAGGCCGTGCACGGTAGTTGGCAACTATGCGGCGGATCAGATCGGCTTCAAGGCGCTCCCCCTTGACGTTGTCATCGACCGAGGGATGCCATAGACCCTGCTTGAGAAAGGCATCGAACACTTCGCTGGAGAAGCTGGCCATGGTGTACTCCGTGTCGGTGCGAACTAGGCGTCCGTGTGCCTGATTATGCAGATGTACGGGCCAGTGAGGACCTGGCCGGCCGAATTGAACCTGAATGGAAGTACTGGGAGGATGCCGCCGGGCTCCAGGCGGACAGTCGTCTCGCTGACGCTGTCGCTGACGTTGCCGCCGATGCAGGTCAGCTTTCCGCTCCTGATGCCGGTCACGATGTCGAAGTGGCTGAAATAGCTGCCCCCAGCGCGTGCCTTATCCATCGCATCGGCGTAGTCATCTACCGAAAGCTCCCGGGTGACGCCGATGATATCTCCGATCCTGGGTGCAATGGCTCCCGGTTCCGTTGGCGGCATGCCGAGGAAGATGGGTGGACGCCCATTCTGGAGCAAGTTCCGGATGGCCGCCCCCGCATAGTCGGAGTGCCGGGCGCTGAACTCAAAGGTCGCCCGAGAGCCAGCAGCCTTGAGCGCCTTCCTGACGACGAAGGAAACGAAGGCCGCGGACCAGGCTGTCCGCTTGTTGATTTCCCGTGTCGCTGCCGTTTGCGAACGACCGGCACCGATCATCCAGTATTCGCTGAGCAGCTCACGCACTGTTTCGTCCGTTTCCTTGCGTCCACCAAACCGTTGCAACTCGGCGCGTGCTGCCGCAACGACTTCGTCTGCAAACGTCCCCATCGATCACCTCCGAACGACGACCTTCAAGTACATTCTAGCAAAGTAAGGTCCGCCAGTGTGCATGGGAATGACCAAAGGTTGCTTTATGTTCGAGAGTTACGCGGCGATAGACGACGGCAATGCGGCGACCGTGGGAGTGTGAGTTTTGTCACCGACAACCCTGATGGCAAACTGATACTTGGTTGCAATCATGAACACTTCTATTGAGCAGGCGACACTCACCTAGCGCGATCGGCAGCGATTTCGGCGAGAATACAAAGGCTGGAGTCGTGGCATTTCAACGCGACGTAGGCATTAGGGTTACCGGCGCGGTTGATGCAGCGACTCGCAAGGCGCTCGGCTTTCAAGGAGCTAATTCATGCCACTCGTCGATGGAACGCCACACGCCTTCGCCCACACCGCCGCAGGACATCGACGTAAAGAGGACCGCGCCCGTGGCTTTGTCTTTCTGGCGATCCTGTCGGTGGGTTTGGCCGGTTGTTCAGTGAACACGTACAAGCCTGCAGTGGATCGCTTTGCAGCCGCGACCCAGCAGGCACAAGAAGCGTACTCGAAAATGGAGGCAACGGTGCTCTCGTCGCATGCGGAAGGGTTGCGCCAGCAACTTCTCCGGGGTGAGCGGCGCGCGACTATTAGAGCCGGGTCCTGCAAAGAGCAGTCGGAGAACTGCGAGATCCTGATTGTGGACCGCAACGGCAAAATGGTGCCGCTGCATGAGAAGTTTGAGAATATCAACCTTCTAATGGGAGGCATTTCTGACTATGCGGCGAACTTGCGCGCGATCGTGGCTTCCGAAGCCCCCCAGCAAGTGTCGGCAAGCTTTAGCGCGGCGGCAGGCAGCATCAAGAATCTGGACAGCACGATTGTTAAGATCAAAGCGTCGGCCGCTGGTGCGAACCCGGCACTGATCGATGCCTCGGCCAACATCGCTGGCTGGCTGGCGGGAGAGTATGTGAATCTGCTTCAGGTCGACGCGCTGCGCAAGGCGACAGCAAGTGCAGACCCGGTAATTCAGAAGGCATTGCCAATCCTCCAAGAGAGCGCTACGGCGGCGGCCGCAACTATCAATGCCGACTTTGCCCAGCGAGTCGACGCTCAGAGAGAAGCTTATCGCCGAACGCCGGGCGATCGGGCAGCGCTCGACCGCTTCGAAAAGGCGGTGCGAGAGTTCGATACGGCCCTGAAGGCAACTTCGCCATCGGTCTTTGGCGCAATGGGCGTGGCTCATCGCGATCTGACCGAGGCCTTAGCAGGCAAGAATGTCACATTGGCAGACGCCTACGCTGCCATCGAGCAGTTTGCGAAGAAGGCGGAAAATTTGCACAAGCTTTTTGCTGCGCTTGAAGCGGCAGCGAAGGCACCGGAGAAAAAATAGCCCAGCCGCCAAAACTCTTTTCCGGGGGAAGGTAACCATGCCGAACGATGCTGAGCAGATTATCGAGATCGCACGCGGGACGAGGGCTGAACTTTCGTCCTTGCAGCTCGATCTCGAGGTCGAGATCGAAGCTATCGAGCAGGCCGCTTTCGCTGCTAACCGACCTATGACCAACGCGGAGACAAAGCGACACGATCAACTACGTGCGGCTCTTGCGGAAACACACGATGCATTCCGAGAGCTTGGGTTTGTCACTCTTCAAGCGCTCAACAGTTCGGACACCGTCACGCGCCTTCTTGCGGACATCGAGGATGTGAACAAGCAAATTGAGTCTGATCTGCAGCGACTGAAAAAAATAGCTAAGTTTGCTGAAACGGCAGCTAATATTCTTGATGGTCTTGCGAAACTTGCGGCGAAGCTCGCTTCACTCGCAGCCTAGTGGGGACACAATTTCCGAAGGCACTTGCATCTGCTTTGCATCGTCCTTCGCCCGGCGCGCCTCCAATTAGGATCAGAGGTGCGGGACTGCCATCCTGGGGCTCTGAGGCAATTTCAGCGAGCGGCGAAGCGATTCAGCCGGGGGCAGGCTCCAGTCGAAGTAGGGAGTAGCGTAGCTGATCGCCTGGCATTGTATGCGGCGACCGTCGTCGAGGCGCAAAAATCCTGGACCAATTCCGCCCCTCCAAGGCGACGAACTTGATGTCGCCTTCACTTCATGCCCCTCTGGCCCCGAAACTGCTGCGATATCAAACTGGCGAGGAGAGGAGTTTTCCGGATGGTCGTTATCGATTCGCAGGTCCATGCCTACGAGGCCAACACGTCACAACGGCCGTGGCACAGCGTGCCGAACTGGCCGGATCACGTCACCGGTGACGAGATGGTGGCGGCCATGGACAAGGTCGGGGTCGACGGTGCGATCTTCATCTCGGCCTTTTCCATGTACCGCTACGACGCCGGCTATGCGGTGGAAGTGCAGCGGGCCCATCCAGGTCGACTTGCCATCGTCAAGCCCGTCGACCCGGACGATCCCGCGGTGGCCGATGTCGTCGCCGACTGGAAGAAAACGCCGGGCACGGTAGGCATCCGCATCATGCTGACGAAGGAGGCCAACCGCTCCCCCAACGACCCGGGCCTCGATCGGATCCTGCGTGCAGCCGTGCGCTACGACTTTCCGGTGAACATTCTATGCTGGGGCAACCTGGACGACGGCATGGCGCTGATCGATCGCCATCCGGACGCGCGTTTCATCATAGACCACCTGGGCATCGTCCAGCCGCGCACGCCGCCCGCCCCGACGCAGCCGTGGTCCGACTTGCCGAAAGTGCTGGAGCTTGCCCGACGGCCCAACGCTGTGCTCAAGGTGAGTGGCGCCTGCACGCTGTCCCGCGAACCCTATCCATTCCCGGATATCTGGGACCCGCTCGCCCGAGTTTTTGACGCCTGGGGCTTCGACCGCTGCCTGTGGGGCACGGACTGGACGCGGGCTTTCGCCGTCGTGAACTACGAGCAGGCCGTCGAACCCTTCCTCAAGACGGACCGCCTGAGCGAGAGCGAGCGGACAATGCTGATGGGCGGTGCCTGCGCCAAGGCTTATGGGTGGTCGCCGAAGAGGTTAACCACAGACGCTGCAGTACGTCGCAAGTCGTAGCTGTAGCATGGAGGCGGCAATACCGCTGTGTGACGTTGCGTCCACGACCGACTGTGTCCTCGTGCACCCCTGCATTCCGGTAACCATCGTGTTGGAAGATGAGGCGTCGGACGGCAAGCTTTACACTGGAGTCGATGCCGGCACTGCCGTCTGTCCGCGATGAGATGGCTCTTCCTCAGGACGGTTGTCGAGGATTTCGCCGAGATCGGCGACATGATCGACGACACGTTAGTGAACTTCGGCCGCGAACTCGCCGAACTGGGCGAGGATCCGGTGCGCACGCGGCAGGGCATTGTCGCCGCCTGCTCGGCCGTGCTGGCAACGTTTCTCGCGCTCCTGCTCGAGGTGGAATCGCCATGGTGGGCGGCAATCAGCGGATTCATGTCGCTGATGTCGACTGGGGCGGGCTCGCTGCGCCGTGGCATGCTGCGCCTCATCGGAACTGCCGCCGGGTTCGGTGTTAGGGTTCATCATGTCTCTATCTGTTCGTCGCCGGGATCACCGTGCTGATCGCCATGCAGGTGAGTCCGGGATAAGTGGCGAACTCAACCGCCAAGTCGCCGAAGGCCGACTCAAGTAGATTCCCGACGTCGACGATAGGTAACCGGGGAGCTGATAGCAGGATCCGCCACGGGTTGCTCGTCCTCGCAAGCGCTACCCGCTTCCTACTCCGCGCCGTGCCCTGAGGCTTGGGTAATGTCGCTGAATCTTCGCAACAATCCAGCCGATCTGTCGTTTAACCTTCATCCATCATTGCGGTTTGTCATGTTTCGCATCTTCCTTACATGCCTGGTTCTCATCGCGACGACGAGTGTGGTCCAAGCTGCCACTGCCAATTCGTTCGAGCCTGTTCCGGAGAAAGCCGAAGCGGCTGCGAGAGCCGCCTTGGAAGCTTGGGGCTATAGAAACGTAAAAAACCTGACGCGCGATCCGGTCGGCAACTGGGCGGCAGAGGCGGAACGCGCCGGTGTAGAGATTGCTGTCGTTTTGCAGGTCAACGGCGAAGTCGCAGAGGAGTGAGGGGGCGGATGCCTTCGCGGTGACCGAGGAGTGATCTATGCCAAATACACGTTTCACGATCCATGTGCCTGGACGACCAGAGATTGGGTGCAACACGGCGGACGAGGTCTTGGACGCTTTGAACGATCTAAAAGGTACCAAAGGCGTTACGGTCTCTGATCTGCAAACCGGTATGAGAGATCTCGACCGTGAATCGATCGTCGAACTGGCAAATGCCGAACGAGAATAGGCCCCGCGCAGGCAGCTCCTGGTCTGTCGGGATGCCGGATCACGCGGCGGTAACGAAGGCGATGATCCGAGCCTCAGGATCGCTCGGCTGATAACATTCTCAACGAGGATGCCGGCTCACGGCATCTGGAAAGTCCCCTCGAACTGTGGATGTTGAAGAAGCAGGAGGAACTGTTTGACGGCGGCTAGCGATAGCTAGTGTTCCCAGAAAAGTCGCCCGCGGCCGTACGCCCTATCCATGATGCCGTTGCTGCGCAGCGCGTGCCAGTAGGTCGCGACATTGACCGCAATCACCGGCTTCCCGAGCCAGCCTTCCGCCTCGGCCGCTAGTGCGGCCATCGGCAAGTTGGCGCCGAATTGCACGATCGCCTCCACATCCGAGCCGTCCACCGCGTGCAGGGCGGCACGCAGCTCGTTCTCAGTTACATGGGCGATCAGGGTCGGGCTCTTGCAGGAGAGATGGCGGGTGCCAACGAGCCGATAGCCGATGGCGCTGACGAATTCCTGCAGATGCGCTTCGGCGACTGGGAAATAGGGGCTCACGATCGCGATGCGCTCCCTGATCCCGAACGCCTTCAGGGCCGCCGGCAGCGCGTCGGCGGCCTGGGTCAAGCCGATGTCGCCGGCGCGGCGGCGTACCCGCTCGGCGATGGCGCGGGCCGGGGCCAGGCCGCCGCCCCAGATGCTCTCGGCCGAGATGCCGAGGATCAGGTGGTCCGGCTTGCAGGTCAGCACGCGGTCGACAGCCGCTTCCAACGCAGAGTCGATGGCGGCAATCAGCCTGTCGAAGTCTGCGTCGCTTCCAACGGGATCGTCGGCAATGTGCATCCGCGCGATGTGGTTCGTCACGCCCGGCGGCCGCAGATCGTCATATTCGGGCTGGACCACCGTGTTGGTGGACGGGGTGACCACCCCAAACTTCATCCGCCAGCCAAGAGTGTCCGCCAAGCCGCCCTCCCTTTGCCTTGGTGCATTGCTTGGCAAAAGATATCGAGGCAGCTCGCAATTGTCCGAATTCTCCGCGGTTGACGCCTGCTTGCCATGCCCCCAGCATCGGGCCGCAAACCAAATGCGGGCTTGGGCGCGGCAACGGCCCTGCAATGCAACAAGAGAAGTGGGAGGACAGGATGCGCAGGTTTAGTCAGTTGAGCTTGCTTGCAGCGGGGGCGGCGTTCGCCTGGGGGCTGTCGGCGGCACTCGTTCCGCAGGCCGAGGCGGCTGACCTTACGATCAAGCTCGGCTGGGCGAGCTCGGGGGGCGAGACGGACCCCTACGCCATCGGCGCCCGTGCCTTCAAGCAGGCGGTTGAGGCGGAGTCGAAGGGCCGGATCGAGGTGCAGCTTTTTCCCAACCGGGCGCTCGGCGATGAGAGGCCGCTGCTGGACGGCATGCGTCTCGGCACGGTCGATGCCGGGATCATAACCAACGCGGTGGTCGCGCAGATCGAGCCGGCGTTCCAGATCAACGACATGCCGTTCCTCTACTCCAACGAGGCGCAGGCGCAGAAGATCCTGGACGGCTCGGTCGGCGACAAGCTCCGCAAGAAGCTGGAAACGAAGGGTGTCGTCCTGCTCGGCTACATGGAGGGCGGCTTTCGCGCCATGATCAACAACGTCCGGCCGGTGTCGACGCCCGCGGACGTGAAGGGCGTGAAATACCGGGTCATGCAGAACCCGGTCTATATCTCGATGTTCTCCTCGCTCGGCGGCAACGCGGTGCCCATGGCGTGGGCTGAGACGTTCACGGCCGTGCAGCAGGGCGCTATCGATGGACTCGAGATACCGCCGACGGTCATCGACCAGAACAAGCTCTTCGAGGTCACGAAATACCTGTCGCTGACCAACCACACCTATTCGGTGATCGACCTGCTGATGTCGAAGCGCGTCTTCGACAAGCAGCCGGACGACCTGAAGAAGGCGATCGTCAAGGCCGCCGCGGAAGCGACGAAGCAGCAGCGCGCGGCATCGCTGGCGGCGTCCCAGAGCGTGATCTCGACGCTCGAGAGCAAGGGAATGAAGGTCAACAAGGTGGCCGAAATCGCTCCCTTCCGCGAGTCGGTGAAGCCGGTCTATGAACAGTTCAAGACGTCGATCGGACCGGACATCATGGAAGAGGTGCTCACGGCGGTTAAATAGGCGATGGCGACGGAGTCCGCGGACGGATCGGCGATCGAGGGTATCCGGCGCATCGTCCGCGCCGTCGCCTGGCTGCTGCGGGCTAGCCTGATCGCCGCCGCGGCGGTGATGCTGGCCTGCATCGCGATCCAGGTTGTCATGCGCTACGTGTTCGGAAAGACCCCCTCCTGGTCCGAGGAGGTGGCGATCCTGATGTTCGCCTGGACCACGCTTGGCGGCCTGGCGCTCGGCATCCACGAAGGCTTCCATGTCCGCTTGACGCTGGCGCTGGATCCGCTTCCCGACGCGGGGCGCGTCTGGGCGGAGCGCGGCATCGACCTGATCGCGGCCGTGTTCGGCGCCTTCCTCGTCTGGTCCGGGCTTCGCTTTGTCGAGTTCACGCAAGGGTCCGTGTCGGCGGCTATCGCCTATCCCGTGGAAATCCTGAACGGCATGGCCCCGCTCGCCGGCACGCTGGTCTGCCTCTTCGCCGTCGCGCGCGTGGTGGCGGGCGCGACGACGGGCACCGGACAAGCTGAGGCGTCACCTCCGTCATGAGCGTCAGTGCGATCGTGCTGGTGGCCGCCTTCGTCGGGCTGGCCGCGATCAGCGTGCCCTTCGCCATCGCCATCGGCCTCGCCACGATGGCCGTGGTGTTGGTGGCGGACATGGAGCCGGCCTTCTTCGCGCAACAGATCGTCGCCGGCTCGCAGTCCTTCAGCCTTCTCGCGATCCCGCTGTTCATGCTGGCCGGCGAGCTGATGACGGCAGGCGGTCTTTCCGGCCGCCTCGTCCACGCGGCCGGCGTGCTGGTGCGGCACCGTACGGGCGGTCTTGCCATGGTGACGGTGATCGCGTCGACCGTTTTCTCCGCCATCTCAGGCTCGGCGCCGGCGACCACGGCGGCGATGGGGTCGATCATGATCCCGGCCATGACCCGCGCCGGCTATGACAAGGCCTTTGCCGCCGCTCTCGCGGTCAGCTCGGGCGTGCTGGGGCCGCTGATCCCGCCGTCGATCGCCTTCGTCATCTGGGGCGTCATCGCCGAGCAGTCGATCGGGCGGCTGTTCCTGTCGGGCGTAGTGCCCGGCCTCGCGATCGCCGCCGGCCTCCTGGTCGTCTGCTATGTGCATGCGCGCCGACACAAGGTGCCGCTGGAGGAGCCTGCCTCCTGGCGCGAGACCGGCCAGGCATTCTGGGATGCGAAGTGGGCACTGATGTCGCCGGTCATCGTGTTGGGCGGCATCTATGGTGGGGTCTTCACCCCGACCGAGGCGGCAGGTGTGAGCTGCGTATATGCCATTCTGGTGGGCCTCCTGGTGGAGCGGCAGCTTACGCTGCGGGGGCTGCCCGACCTCTTTATCCGCGCGGTAAGGACGTCGGCCATGGTGACGGCCATCGTCGCCGTGTCGACCGGCTTCGGTGTCCTGGTGGCGCAGGACCAGATAGCGGTGAAGTTCGCAGAATGGCTCGCCGCGGGCGTCGACCAGCGCTGGATTGCCCTGGCCGGCCTCAACATCGTCTTCTTCCTGATCGCCGCCGTGATGGATGAGATCGCCATCATGGTGATATTCGGCCCAATGCTGATAGCCATCGCCAGCCGCTTCGGGGTCGATCCGGTCCACTTCGGCGCGATCATCGTCACCAACGTTGCCATCGGCATGGCGGCGCCGCCGATCGGCTACTGCCTCTTCATCGGCATGGCGATCAGCGGCCTCAGCCTGGGGGCGGTGGCACGTAGGATATGGCCCATGATTCTGGTGATGCTGATCGTACTGTTCCTGACGACCTATGTGCCTCAGTTCGCGCTTTTCCTGGCCGGGTGAGGCATTATTACGCCGCTCATGGAGACGATGATGGGGACTTGGCCGTGATTGGCGTAGGCGAGCGTAAGAGCCTTCAGACTGACCGCGTTTAAGGATCGCATGGTCAGCTCTGTCAGATGGCCACGTTGCAGGAGGACTTCAGGGCAGTGGATGCAACATATGGTGATGACGTTCTCGCTCTCGTTATCGCAGTGGGATTTCTTTCCAAGCTGGTCTCAAACCAGAAGGTCGAACGCCACCTATCGCAGCACCACGCGGAGATACTGGGTCAGTTTCGGTCCATTATCTCGGCAGCGTCTCTAGATAGCGAAAGTGCCGCCGCTGCGTAGGAACCGTGTTGATTGCCAAGAGAGCCGTAGCTGCCAATGCTCTCGGATTGCTTTCGACACGAAACGCGACTTCGCCTGTCGAACCATTGTCTCTTGACTGTCCGTTGCCGCTCTTCGCATTTGGAATGATACTTGCCTTACTGGGACGGCACTCCGATTCGGGAGGAGACATGAACCACGGCATCAGATCCGGCTATCCAAACAGGTTTGGCCGACGCATGGTCTTGTTGGGGGGCACTGCAATCGTTCTGCCGTCGAGCGCAGCCAGAGTGGCCAATGCGCAGGACACCTATCCTGACAAGCCTGTGCGTGTAACCGTATCGTACGGGCCAGGCGGCGCGATCGACGTGATCGCCCGTATTCTCGCCGAGCACATGACTAGTACGCTCGGCAAGCCGGTACTGGTCGACAACAAGCCAGGCGCAGGTTCGACGATTGCGGCCGAAGCGATCGCCCGGTCTGCGCCGGACGGCTACAGCGTGCTGGTTACCGGGATGGCGCATTCGGTGATCCCGGAACTCTTCCCGCAGGTGACGTTCGATCCTATCAAGTCGTTCCAACCGATCAGCCATCTTGGCATCATGCCGTTCGTGCTCGCAGTACACCCTTCGGTGCCGGCCACCGACTTCGCGAGCTTCATCACCTACATGAAGGCCAATCCCAACACCATCAACTGCGGTTCAGCGGGACCGGGAAGCTCGGCCGACCTCGGCCAGATGCTGCTGGCCAAACGGACCGGCATTGAGTTCGTGCGCGTGCCGTATCGCTCGACGCCGGCGGCTATGAACGATCTCGTCGCGGGCCGCGTCGGGTTCATGATGGACTCGCAGAACGTGCTGGTTCCGCATGTGAAAGGCGGCGCCTTGAAGGCGTTTGCAGTCTCGTCACTTGAGCGCTCGCGACTTCTACCGGACGTGCCGACGCTGGACGAGCTTGGGCTCAACGGCTTCGAGGCCGGCAGCTGGCAAGCCATGCTGGCTCCCGCCAATACCCCGCGCCCCATCGTCGCCAAGCTCTCGGCGTCAATCGAGGCGGCTGTGACCGATCCTGCCATCCGTAGCCGCTACATCGAGCTCGGCTACCAGTTGCCGCGCAAAGTGGGGCCGGAAGCGCTGGCCGAGTTCCTCGCCATCGAAGCTGCCAAGTGGGGGCCGTTGGCCAAGGCGACAGGCACCGGTTGATTCGTTGCAAGGAGCGCCAAGCACGTGAGCAAGCTCAGCCCCGCACAGGTCGATGCTTACCGGCGTGACGGCTACTACGCGCCAGTGGACGTGTTTGGCGCCGACGAAGCACAACGTTGGCGTGCCGACCTCGAGTCGTTCGAGGCGACGCTGCCTCCCGGTCCGGTGTCTGCAGGAAACCGACGCAAGCTCCATGTCCGCTGCCCTTGGGCGCGCGATCTCGTGAGCGATCCGCGCCTGCTCGACGTTATGGAATCGATCCTCGGTCCCGACATACTGGTCTTCACCAGCACTTTCTTTATCAAAGAGCCGAAGACCGATGCCATCACGGCTTGGCATCAGGACGCAACGTACTTCGGGCTCCAGCCCTACGAGCATGTCACCGCCTGGGTCGCTTTGTCAGACGCCTCGATCGAGGCGGGCTGCATGGAGTTCGTTCCCGGCAGCCATCGCTGGGGCCAGCTCGAACATGGCCGCGATGCGCTTGCCGGCACGATCAACGCCGGTGCCCGCTCGATTAGCCAGTCGTTCGATACATCGGCCGCGGTCTTCGCCCCAGTGAAGATCGGTCAGGTCTCGCTGCATCACACCTTGATAGCGCACAACTCGCCGCCCAACTGCAGCAACGATCGGCGCATCGGCTTCGGCATCAGCTACATCCCGACCTATTGCCGCCATAGCGGCAGCAAGCGTATGTCGGCGACGCTGGTTCGCGGCGTCGACCGCTTCGGCCACTTCGATCTTGAAGACGATCCCAGGACGATGAGCGCTGCGGCGCAGGCCGAAGCGCACGACCAGGCCTATACGCGCTATCGTGAATGTCATGCGGAGCAGGCGGCACGGTATGGTGTCGTCAACTGACATGAATCCGCTCGGGAGCAAGGTCGCGATCGTGACTGGCGTCTCATCGCCCGTGGGAATCGGCGCCGCTGTTGCGCGCCGGCTGGCGGGTGCCGGCGTGCGCCTGGTGCTGGTCGCGGATGTCTCGCCTGGGGCGATCGCGCGGGAATGCGCGGGCCTTCTTGGCAATGCCGAATCGGTCGTTCCGGTCACGGTCGATCTCGGCGATCCATCGGCCGTCACCGCAATGGTCACCGAGGCGGAGCAACGATTCGGCCGCATCGACATGTTGGTCAACAATGCCGCTGTCCGCATCAACCGCCCCTTCGGGGAGTTCACGATTTCCGAGTTCGACACCGCCGTTGCGATCAACCTCAGGGCCCCGTTCCTGGCAAGCCAGGCCGTGCTGCCGTCGATGCGCAAGCAGGGCGGCGGCCGCATCGTACACGTCGCGAGCCAGCTGGGCTCCGTCGCCTACCACACGCGCACGATCTACGGCATGACCAAGGCCGCACTGATCCATCTCACCAAGTCAATGGCGCTCGAACTCGCGCGCGACAACATCCAGGTCAACGCTGTGTCGCCGGGGCCAATTGCCACCCAGCCCACGCTCGATCGCGTCAAGAACGATCCAGAAGAAGCGTCCCGTCGGCTGGAGTACGTTCCGATGGGCCGGTATGGCCGGCCAGAGGAGATAGGGGAGGTCGTGCATTGGCTTCTCACCACGGACGCCTCGTTCCTGACTGGTCACGATCTTATCGTAGACGGCGGCTACACCATCCACTAGGCCGCAACTATGGATCGTCCTGAGTACCTGAAGAAGTTGGCTGCTTTCTGTGGCGAGGCATCGCTCGACACCCTCGGCGCGGAGGTCATCGAACGCGTTCGCTGGATCATCGCCGACAGCATCCCGGTGATCGCGGCAGGTATGCAAATGCCGGAGATGAAGGCACTCGTCGAGACGCATCTTAAGGAGGCTACGTCCGGGGCCGCGTGCGTTTTTGGTGCAGGCCGCAAGGCCCTGCCAATCGACGCCGCGCTGCTCAACGGCACCGCCGGCACCTGGCTTGAGCTTGACGAGGGCAATCTCTTCGCCAAGGGACACCCCGGCATCCAGGTCGTTCCGGCTGCCGTCGCCGTCGCTCAGGAACTAGGGGCGACGGGCGCTGATCTGCTGCTCGCCGTAGCCCTTGGCTACGAAGTATCGTCGCGTATCCACCGTGCTGCCGACGTGAAGATCGCCGTGCATCCCCATGGTACCTATGGGGTGATCGGCGCTGCTCTCGCAGTCGGCAAACTCAAGGGCTTCGATGCGGCCCGCATGCTGGAGCTCATTAACGTGTCGGCGACAATGGGTATGACGACCAGTCGTCAGACCCTCCTCGATGGCGCAACCGTTCGCAACATCTACACTGGTCACTCCGGCTATATGGGCACGATGGCGGCCCGGCTTGTAGAATGCGGCTTCACTGGCGAGGTCGACAGTATCTCGGCGATCTACGGCAGGATACTGTCCGAGACTTTTGATCCTGCGCGCGTCGTGCGTGACTTGGGCTCGGAGTGGCTGGTTACCCAAAGCTATTTCAAACTTCACCCGACGGGCCGCTACGTCCACTCGGTGATTGATGCGCTCGAAGATCTTCTGGCAAAAGTCCCTGGGGGCCGCCTCGATCCATTGGAAATCGACCGCCTGGACGTTGACGCCTACATGCTCGCGGCCATGCTGCAGGAAAAGAGCGTGCAGACGAGTTTCGGCGCGCGTTTTTCGGTGCCTTTCGCGCTTGCCAGCATCATCGTTCATGGCCGCTCGAGCCTAGCAAGCTTCGACGATAGCGCCGTTGCAAACCCGTCGGTCCAGGCACTCGCCAAGCGCGTCGAACTCAAGGAGGATAAGTCTTTCACGGCGCGCTATCCAGCCGAGCAGCCCGTTACCATTCGCGCCGTCATGCGCGACGGCAGCACCCATGAAGGGCATTGTGTAGTCACTAAGGGAGAGCCTGCTCGACCTCACACTGCTGCGGATCTCGGCCGAAAGTTCTTCGAACTGGGTGAAATGGTCTGGGACAAGCCGACGACGCAGACCCTATTCGACGGACTAATGAAGCTGGAGAAGATCGAGAACTTCCAGAGGTTCATGGGCAAGCTTTCACTCTAGAGTCGCTTCCTCGTTCGGAGAAATCATCATGAAAATTCGATTGATCGTCTCAATCAATGCGGTCTCTGGCAAAGGGGCGGAACTTGCTCAGGTCTTCCGTCAGCGCTGCGCCGACGTCGCGAAGGAGCCCGGCTGCGAACAGTTCGAGGTATTTCAGAGTGTGGTGAATCCCGACAAACTCGCGCTGCTGGAATTGTGGTCCGACCAGGCCGCGCTCGATGTCCACGCCAAGGTCAATCTTACCCGTGCACCGATGCCGGCAGGACTGCGGGCTGAAGGCAGTTCGCGTGAGGACTACCAATACAACCTGACCCGCTGACCCGCTGACCCGGCGGAAGCAGCTGCCAGAGTATTGCCAGCTAAGACGCTCCGCCGTCGAGATGAGTTCGCTTCTGGCCCATCGCGCCAGTTCGGCGTTGAAGGCCACCGGGGCAGTCTGGAGTCACGTCATGCATGGATCGTGGACGTACCGAGGCTATCCGTCGCGTTTTCGATGCGGATCCAGCCGAACTTCTGCTGCTGTCGCGCCGCATCGGCATTCACTCCGTCGATTGCAAGGGTCTTTTGGCATCTCCCCGATTGCTCAGGTCAACGGTCTGTGATGCAATGCCCGCAAAGCATAGAAAGCGGTGCCGGCTTCAAGGACGACCGCGAACCTTAGGAGGACGTCAATGAGAAGGGCACTCTCGCTGCTCGTCGGGCTGTCACTTGGTGCCGTAGCCGCCTTAGCGCCCGCCCAAGCCCAACAGGACCCGGTCGCACAACGGGCCGTAGATGGGGCCAAAGCCTATATCAAGGAAAAGAACCTCACCAATCCCAAGCTGACGATCCTGCTCAACTCGCTCTACAACGGCTCGTTCCCCGACTTCACCAAGAAATGGGAGGAGCTGACCGGGGTGAAGTTCGAGATCGTGCCGCTCGGCTACACCGACATCCCGGCCAAGGTGATGCAGGAGGCGGTTTCGAAGACCGGCGTTTACGACATCTTCAACGACTTCCCCTACACCATGCCGGATGCTGCCGGCGCCAAGGTCATCCTGCCGTTGGACGACTGGGTGGCCAAGTACAAGCCTGACTTCTCGGGCATCGCCGACGGGCTCAAATTCCAGCAGTACTACGACGGCAAGGTCATGGTGCTGGTCAACGACGGCGACCACCTGCTTCTGGTCGTGCGCAAGGACCTGCTTGAGAACCCCGAGGCCAAGGCAGAGTACAAGCAGAAGTACGGCAAGGATCTCGCCTGCCCGGACACCGTGCCGGAATGGAAGCGGCAAGCCGAGTTCTTCAAGGCCAAGGCTGGCGAGACCAAGTGGGGCGTCAAGTTCGAGAAGGATCTCTACGGCGCGCTAGGGTACCGGTCGATCAACTTCTCCTACCGCCACTTCCCTGTCTATATGAAGGGCCTGTGGTTCGACAAGGACATGAAGCCGCGCATCACGACGCCGGACGGCATCCAGGCGATCAAGGACTTCGCGGCCAGCGTCGAGGACATGCCCAAGGACATCCAGGGCTGGGGCACGCCGCAGATCTACCCGTTCTGGGCCTCCGGCCAGGCCTACTCGGCGATGTCTTTCCCCTCGATCATGGGTTTCGGCAGCTCCAACCCGCAGAGCGTGGTTAAGGAAAAGCAGTTGGCCTGCCTGATTCCTGGCCAGATGATCGACGGCAAGCTGCTGCGCCGCTCGCCGCAGGCGGCCGGCACCGGCTACATGGTCTCGGCCTATGCCAAGAACCCCGAGCTCGCCTACCTCTTCATCCAGTGGCTCACCAGCCCCAGCATTGGCGACCAGGCGGTGGCCCATCCCAAGGGCTTCTGGGATCCGTTCCGCCAGTCCAACCTCACCGACAAGGCGATCCTCGACCGCTTCGGCGATCAGATGGTGAAGACCACGATCGAGAACTCGCAGTACGCCGCCTCGCTGCTGCTAATCGAGGGCAACTACGAGTACTTCAACATCCTCGACAAGAACCTGGCCGACGTGATGAACAAGAACATCACGGCGGAGGAGGCGGCCAAGCGCATCGAGGCGGGCTGGAACAAGGTGACCAACGACATCGGTCTCGCCAACCAGCAGCGCGTTTGGCGCAAGGGCGTCGAGCAGGGCATCTATCTCGACAAGTTCTGATGGCGGAAACTGCCATAGGGACGGCGCTCGCCGCGGGCGAGCGTCGCCGGCTCGGCCCGCTGGCGCGGCTCGGCAAGTGGCTCGCGTCGGAGCGCGTGTTCCGGTTGATCCCCTTCGTCCTGGTCGAGGGGCTGTTCATCGTCACCATCCTGATCCCGTTCGCGCTCACGATCTGGATCAGCATGCTGAAGTGGCGCGCCAACCGGCCGTTCGAGACGGCCGTGTTCGCGGGCGGCGAGAACTACCTCGCCGTGCTCGAGACTGACCAGTTCTGGTCCTCCGTCGGGCGTACCTTCTACTTCGCGGGCACCGCCGTCGTGCTCGAGTTGCTGCTCGGCTTCTTCCTCGCCATGATGGTGACCAATTGCACGCGCTCGAAGAAGCTCTACACCACGATCTTCCTGGTGCCGATGATGATCGTGCCGATCGTCGTCGGCTACAACTTCTCGATGATCTACATCGACAGCGGGCCGCTCAACCAGCTGCTGGCGCCCGTGCTCGAGCGATTCGGGGTCGACCCGCGCATCCGCTGGCTGTCGCACCCAGTGGCGGCGCAGTGGGCGATCATCCTCGCTGACGTATGGCAGTGGACCTCGCTCACCTTCCTGATCTTCCTGTCGGGCTTCGCCGCGCTGCCCAAGCAGCTGATCAATGCCGCCCGTGTCATGGGCGCGAGCCCGTCGCAAATCTTCTTCTGGGTGCAGCTTCCGCTCCTGAAGCCGGCGATCGCTATCGCTGTGGTGATCCGCTCGATGGAGGCGCTCAAGATGTTCGACCCGGTAGTGCTGCTGACCTTCGGCGGCCCGGGCACCTCGACCCAGACCGTCGCCTACTTCCTGTGGGAGCAGGTCTGGCAGTTCAACAAGTTCAGCTTCGGCGCCGCCGCCTCGATCCTGCTGCTGTTCCTGTTCTCGTTCCTGATCTTCGCCGGCATCTTCACCATCATCCGGCAGCGCAACGCCGTGGCGGGAGGGCGCTGAGGATGGCCGTCATATCGACGCTCCCGCCCGAGCAGAACAAGGCGCGCCGGGCCCGCCGCGAGCGCCGCCGGCGAGTCCTGCGCCACGCCGCGCTGGTCGCCTGGACCGCCTTCATCGTCTTCCCGATCTACTGGATGGTAATGACGTCATTCAAGGATTCGGGCGAGTGGGTGACCTGGCCGCCCAACTGGATCCCGCGCGAGCCGACTCTGCTCAACTACTCGCAGATCTTCGCCTTCGCGAAGGTCGACGCCAGCCAGGCGCGGCAGGCGACGGAGACGTCCTTCACCATATGGAAGGGGCTTGGCGATTCGGTGCTCGTCTGCACCTCCGCCTCGCTGGTCTCCCTGCTGCTGGGCACGTTCCTGGCCTACTCGATCTCGCGCTTCAACGTCGGCGGCAAGTACTTCCGCCACATGATACTGACCATCCGCATGATCCCGCCGATCGTGATCGCGATCTCGATCCTGATGTACTACGCGATCATCATCCCCTACGTGACCTCGGCGCTGCTCGGCATGCGCATCAGCCTTTTCGACACCTACTTCGGCCTGATCCTGATCTACACGGTGACCACCTTGCCGTTCGTCATCTGGATGATGCTGACCTTCATCGACGAGGTGCCCTACACGCTGGAGCACGCCGCCCGCGTGATGGGCGCCGGCCGCATGACCGTGCTCTGGAAGATCGTGCTGCCGTTGGTCGCCTCGGGCATGGTGGTGACGTTCCTGTTCGTCTTCATCCTGAACTGGGCCGAGTTCCTGCTGGCGCTGACCCTGACCCATCCCGACGTCACCACCTTGACGGTGCTCCTGAACAAGTTCCAGAGCGCCTCCGAGGGCCGCCTCTATGGCCCGCAGGCGGCGATCGGCACCATAATCACGATCCCCGTCGTGGTTCTCGGGATGCTGATCCAGAAGCACCTGGTGAAGGGCTTCAGCTTCGGCACGATCAGGAAGTAGCCGGCGTTCCGAGGGAGAAGATGGCACGCATCCAGATCAAGGATCTCGTAAAGACGTTCGGCGCCTACACGGCCGTGAACGGCATCAGCATGGAGATCAAGGACGGCGAATTCATGATCATGGTCGGCCCGTCGGGCTGCGGCAAGACGACGACCTTGAACATGATCTCCGGGCTGGAGACGCCGACCTCGGGCGAGATCGTGATCGGCAACACCGTAATCAACGACCTCGAGCCCGGCGAGCGCGGGCTCGGCATGGTGTTCCAGGATCTGGCGCTTTTCCCGCACATGACGGTGTACGAGAACATCGCCTTTGGCCTGCGCATAAAGAAGGAGCCGAGGGCCGAGATCGAGCGCCGGGTGCGAGCAGCAGCTGAGGCGGTACACATCACGCCGCTCTTGGCCAAGCTGCCGCGGCAGTGTTCGGGCGGCGAGAGCCAGCGGGTGGCATTGGCGCGCACCATCGTCACCAACCCGGCAGTGTTCCTAATGGATGAGCCGCTCTCCAGCCTCGACGCCAAGCTGCGGGTCGATATGCGCACCGAGCTGAAGAGCCTGCACGCGCGGCTGGGGGCCACCTTCGTCTACGTCACGCACGACCAGGCCGAGGCCATGACCATGGCCGACAGCATCGTGGTGATGAGTAAGGGCCGGATCGAGCAACTCGGCACGCCGCTTGCGATCTACAACACCCCGGCCACCCAGTTCGTCGCCGGTTTCTTCGGCACACCGACCATGAACTTCCTCGAGGGCACCGTCGAGGCCAACGGCGCCAGCCGCCGCTTCACGGCGCCGGGCATCGACCAACCGCTGCCCGACGGGCTGCCGGCCAGCATCGTCGGAAAGAGCGTCACACTGGGCGTCCGCTCCGAGCATCTGCTGGTCGACGCCAACGCCCCGCATGCCGGCACGGTTTTGATCACCGAGCCGCTGGGCGACGCCACACTGGTCCATTTCGACTACGGCCACGGCAAAAGCCTGGTCGCCAAGGTGCCGCCGACCACCACCCTGGGACCGGGTTCGACGCTGCGGTTCCGCTTCGCGCCCGAGGCCTGCCATCTGTTCGACGCGGCTGGAGGGGCCAGGCTTAACTGAGTGGGCCGGGCCGCGGCGCCGCGGTACGAGTGTGTTTGCTCCGGCGATGGAAGCCACTATGTGCAGGCATCCCCTGGTGCCCCCGACTCCGAGCGCAAGCGGCGCTCATCTTGCCCAGGCAGCTCACCGCCTGAGCGCTCAGAGCCGGGTCGGCCGCTTGCCCGCTGCGAGCAACCGGCCTACCAGACATGGCAACACAACAGCATGACCGTCGAGCTTCCGCTCGGACGGGTCACCTTGCCTAACAACGCAAAGTTTCGTTAAGCCGGGCCGAAAACGTCATCGATGTGCACGCCTCGTTGATGGAGCAGACGCCCCCCACGTCGTGTGAGGGGCGTCTATTTGTTCACGCGTGGCCAGCGTCATGACCAAAGTCGAAACCGACATTCACATCGAGCAATTCAACATTCAGCACGCTCGCGGATAGGTCTATATCGTGACCAACGTCAACGTCCGCAGACACTAACGCGGCATGATGAGCGTCGCTTTCGTAGTGCAGGACGTCAGCGCCTAAATCGATGCCTCCGCTGTCGACATCAACGTCAGCAGACAAGAGTGCAAACTGATGCCCGTAGGAACCCGCACCTTCCCAACCATCGCCGGGATCGCAGCCATTGTCAGCCTGACTTCCGCCCCCGGATGGGTTTCCACCGCCGGCGTGTCCGCCTCCACCACTGCCTCCCGGGCCGTTGTTGCCGCCGCCCGTTCCACCGCCATCGTCACTGCATACGGCACCATCGCCGCCCGAGCCTGCGCCGGTCCCGCCGTCGTTTCCACCACTGCCTGTTCCCGGGCCGTTGTTGCCGCCGCCCGTTCCACCGCCATCGTCACTGCATACGGCA
>CADECW010000039.1:37333-39294 GCA_902825855.1 uncultured Rhodospirillales bacterium
TGCCTGTTCCCGGGCCGTTGTTGCCGCCGCCCGTTCCACCGCCATCGTCACTGCACGCGGCGCCATCGCCGCCCGAGCCTGGACCGCTCCAGCCGTGACCCGAGTGCCCATCGTGGTCTCGATGTCCGTTGTGGCCCCATGCTCCGTCGTGACGACCTTCAAAAAGGTTCTTAATCCCGTTGCCCATGTGCCCCGAAAACCCACCGATCCCGCTACCCATATGTCCCAGAAGTCCGTCGCCGTATCCTGAATGGTTATGTGAACCGCCAGCTCTAGTCATTCCAGCCTCCGTGGTTGTAGGCTGTCGGAACTTGATCGCGAATCTTCCGCGTTCCTACTGTCGGATAAGACAGGGTTATCGCCGAGAATTTTTGCGCTACTTGTTTTGCGCTACTTAAAGGTTCACCGTCGTAACGCCGGTTTAAAACTAAACGCAATTTCCGTTTCGTTCTTCGTGGCGATCTGCGTGAACTAAACAATGGTAGGTCCAAATGACTGCTGACAACCCGGAAAAAGCTTCGTCATTGTTGAGCAGTGATGATGCGCCGTCGTCCAGCGGGAATTCGGCGCCTGATGCAGCCGAGCTCGCTTCAGTTACCGCGGTGGCTTCAGAAATTGAGCCTCCTGGTATAGTTGCTGATCAACTTGCAGACGACGACATGCTTGCTGCTGTGACGGCAATTTCACCAGAACATATCATCCACTTAGAGCATGCGGTCGATCAGTTGATCGGTAGTACGGACTTGTTCGATGTACCGTCGATTGATGTCGACGGTGCTAGCGACTCATAGGCGGCAGAACGCATCGGGACTTTTTTGTTAACCCAATAGTTTTGCGGGACCTCGCGGTGCAATAGAGCTCGCCAAAAATTTTCAACCCCGCGTCGAACCTTCTTCTCAGAACAGCGTTACTGCGATAGCATCGGGTGCTGCTGTTTGTTCTGGAGGGCCTTTCGATGAGTAGCCTTCTCGTGACTCGGCGTGGCGACGCTTCGGGGGATTTGACTGACCTGAAGGCTGGGCAAAAAGCCGAGCGTCAACGAAAAACTTGGAACTTCCTCACTTGGGCATTCTTCCTTCCTCAGCTCGCAGCGTCTGAGATTTTTTTCGGAAGCGGCGCTAAGGCGGCAGCCGCGGAGGACCCACGCGGGCAGCAAAACGTCCCGGATGCTGACGTCGTTGCAGACACCTCAGACCTGACGTCACGTTCTGCCGCGATCTCACGATCCCCAGAGTCACTGCTTGATGGCGAAGGCCTTCAGGGCCGGTCCGCCGGGGCTGCAATGAGTATGGGCGGGCAGGAAGCATCCGCTCCGCCAGCGATTGGCAATGTAGGAAAGAGCAATACGGAAAGTCTCGACGGTGGTGGTGGTGGTGGTGGCGGCGGTGGCGGCGGCGGCGGTGGTCGGGGTGAGGCAAAAAGCTTGAGCTTTGATGCGAGCCATGTCGCAGAAAGTGCCACTTCAGATGCCGCCCTTGACCATAGTGATGTCGCGGGTGCTGATGTCCCCAGGTTGACCCCTTTCATACCCGTGCTCGATCATTCGTTCTCTTCGAGTGACGTCGCGGTGCCGCATGATCAGGAGAATGGTAAGGCTGCTGAGCCATACGATGTCAGCCAGCATTGGGCTTTGGCCGGTAGTGTGTCGGTTGATATTCCAACCGGCGGTATATCGGTCGATCCTTCAGCCGGCGGCATAGTTGTCGATCTTCCAGGCGGCGGCATATCGGTCGATCCTCCGGGCGGCGGCATAGTGGTCGACGTTCCAGGCGGCGGCATAGTCGTCGATCTTCCGGGCGGCGGCATAGTCGTCGATCTTCCAGGCGGCGGCATATCGGTCGATCCTCCGGGCGGCGGCATAGTGGTCGACGTTCCAGGCGGCGGCATAGTCGTCGATCTTCCGGGCGGCGGCATAGTCGTCGATCTTCCGGGCGGCGGCATATCGGTCGATCCTCCGGGCG
>CADECW010000039.1:39394-53896 GCA_902825855.1 uncultured Rhodospirillales bacterium
TGCGGTCGATCTTCCGGTCGGCAGCGTTGCGGTCGACCTTCCGGTCGGCAGCGTTGCGGTCGACCTTCCGGTCGGCAACGTTGCGGTCGATCTTCCAGGCAGCAGCGCTGCGGTCGACCTTCCGGTCGCCAGCGTTGCGGTCGATCTTCCGGTCGGAAGCGTTGCGGTCGACCTTCCGGTCGGTAACGTTACGGTCGATCTTTCAGGCAGCAACGTTGCGGTCGAACCTCCAAGCGACAGCGCCGCGGTCAGTGTTGAATCCGTTCTTGGCTTTGAAATCAGTCTCAGTGAGGACGGGCTAACGGCAGACCTTAGCGTAAGCCCATTTGGCGACCTTTTCGGCTTCGGTGCGCCTTTGTCCGCCGAAACTATTTTGGCTGGCGTGGAAGTGGGGCAGGCCAATGTGGAATCTGCGGCCGAAGCTTCGCCACCTGGCACTACATCCGGCGTAGAGAGCGCGGGCGTCGAGCTCACTGGCATTTTGGCTCTGGGCTCCCCCTTCGCGCCCCTTTCGCAGGAGCTACTTGGGAGCGATTCCGGTGCTGTTGCGCAATCCTTAGGGCCGACAATCGCTGAGGTTACTGGCGTCGATTTGTTCATGAGCGTCGAACAGGGTCTGGCAATGGCCCCAGTTGGCGGGTTGACCGGTGCCGAGGAGCGAACTGCTACAGGGGTTGCCGAAGCGGCATCAGCGGCAGATGCCGGTGGTGTCTTGGCGCCAGCCCATGTGTTGTCCGACGCGTCCGAGACCAGCAATTTGACCGATACAGGGGACATCTCATCGGGTGACGTAATCACCTTCCCAGAAGCAACCCTGGGACTGGTGGACGAACTCTTCGCTGGTCCGAAGTACACCGACTACAACGTCACCCTGCAAACACATAAGAGTGAGGTTGTCGAGCATCAGGCGGAAAGCAGCAGCGCTCCCGTGCCTCTGGATATTGTAGAAACTGTTGTGGCAATCCCGGAGCCCACACCAGCGGCGAGTGATCCTGCGCCGGACAACTTGCTTCACGCCTCCATTTCGGTACTTCATCTCGCGCTATGAGATAGAGGATCTTGCCGTGATGACGCTTAGGTCATGGGTTATCAAGCTAGGCAATCCCATCGTTGGTAGTCCTTCGCTATTTCACGGCGAACTAAACGAACAGACCCCGACGCGCCAAGTATCCCATGGCGAAGCATCGAAGGTGCCTTTCCATTCCGGCTCAGCCAACCCTTCGCTAGCCTCGGACTTCGGATCGGATCCCTTAAAGCATTGGAAGGCAGTGGCACGTCGGACACTTATATCGGTGGCGGTATTCTCGGTCTTCGTCAACCTACTGATGCTGACGATGCCGCTCTATCTGTTTCAATTGTCCGATCGCGTACTGACAAGTCACAGTCATGAGACCCTTCTCATGCTCACTATTGTTGCGCTCGGTTTCATTGGAGTGCTATCGCTCGTCGATATTCTACGGCGTCAGGTTCTTGGGCGCCTTGCCACGAACTTTGAGACAATCCTCGGTGGACCGGTCCTCGCCAGCATCGTAACAACGGCAAAGGTCGCGGATAGTGCAAACTTGCAGCCGCTTACAAACCTGCATCAGGTGAAAAGCTTCATAGCCAGCCCGATAATGCTCCTGCTGTTTGATGCGCCGTTGGCCCCCATCTACTTTGTGGCCGTTTTCCTGATCCATCCTTATCTAGGTTTCATCAGCGTAGCAGCCGGGCTGCTACTTTTGGGAATAGCCGTCATCAATCAGAAGGCGACGTCCAATCCCTTGGGGCGTGCAAACCTGCATGCGACAAAAGCGGATGCCCATGCCAATGCTCTCGCGAGGAATTCCCAGATCATCAACGCAATGGGAATGTTGAACGAAAGCATCCTTCATTGGGGAAGAGAGCAAGCGCGGGCGCTGACCTACCAAAGTGACGCCGCTGATCGAAACTTTTGGATCAGCGGTGCATCCAAAGGAGCGCGTCTTGTCACCCAAATTGTTATTCTTGGCGTTGGCGCATATTTGGCACTTATGGGAAGTGTAACTGGCGGCATGATGATCGCCGCCTCCATCATCGCCGGCCGTGCCCTGCAGCCGTTAGAAGTCCTGATTGAAGGCTGGCGCAACCTTGTGCAAACGCGGGTAGCCTACGCTCAAGTAACGCGTACCGTGGAAAACCTAAATCAGGAGCAGCCCCACCTGCTATTGCCTCGGCCTTCGGGCCGCCTTTCGGTTGAACGCCTGCTCTATCTGCCGCCTGGCACGAAGGAAGCCGTACTCAATGGCGTGAGCTTCGAATTGCGCGCTGGCGAGTCACTCGCGATTGTGGGGCCTTCCGGCTCAGGAAAGTCGACACTCGCCCGCATACTTGTTGGCTGCCTCTACCCGACTGCAGGCAAGGTTCGTTTGGATGGTACCGAACTCCGAAATTGGGACCGGAGGCAGTTCGGAGAGTTTACAGGATACTTGCCGCAAGAAGTCGAACTCTTCCCGGGCACCATCAAGGACAATGTTTGTCGCATGCGCAGCGATCTTCCTGATGAACGAATCTACCAAGCTGCGACCTTCACGGAAGTGCACGACATGATCACCGGTCTTCCCCGCGGCTACGAAACGGTTCTCGAGCGAAGCGGGGCGCCACTGTCTGGAGGGCAAAAGCAGAGGATTGCATTGGCACGCGCATTCTTTGGCAACCCCGCCCTCGTTGTTCTCGATGAGCCAAACTCCAATCTGGATGCGACCGGGGAGCAGGCGCTGACTGATACCCTCAAGCGCGCAAAGGATGAAGGTGTAACCGTAATCGTTATTACGCAGCGCCCGGCAGTCTTGAAATCGATGGATAAGCTGCTGATACTTCGCGGCGGACGCGTGGAGGCATTCGGACCGCCCAACGAAGTGTTAGTTCGCTTAGTCCGCGCTTCAAGTCCGTCCACACCGAAAGCGGTTGAGGCAGCACCTGATCCAGAGCCGCAGAGTTCGGCCCCATCATCAAAGGCAAGCACAGATACGCTAAATCAAAAACAACGACGGCAATCGTCTACGTCTCGCAGTAGCGTCAAGCGCAGCGCGCTCAACAGCGAGCCCAAACGCGATTAGGAATACCAATGATGCACGGGTGTCCAGCTATCAACCGTTGGCACGAGGGCGTCCCGCGTAGTGCTCGCCTTCCTACGCTATTGGGTTTTGTCATACTTTTAGCGTGGGCTGTCGGCTTCGGGGTATGGGCACTCGTCGCCCCTCTGGCAAGTGCCGTGGTTGCATCTGGCTCCTTTGTCGCCACGGGGCAGAACAAGCAGGTACAGCATTTTGAGGGCGGCATCATCCGAGAGATTGCTGTAAAGGAAGGCGATCTTGTTGAGGCGAATCAGCCTTTAGTTCGCCTTGACGATACTGCGGCCAAATCGAAGCTAAGACGCCTGACGCTTCAAAAGTACAGGCTCATTGCGGTTTCTGCCCGCCTCACAGCCGAGATCGCACTGGCTGATGAGATGACCTTGCCCCGCTTGCTCGCTGCCGAGGTGGATGACCCAGCCGTAGAACTGATCTATCAAGCCCAAAAAGTTGAATTCAACGCGCGCAGGACCAGTCTTCAAGGACAAGCGGAAGTACTGAGAAAGGAGATCGCCGGTCTCCACGAAAGTATTCGGGGATACCAATCCCAGGTGACGTCGACTCATGCCCGCCAAGCCCTGTTCGACGAGGAATTGAGGGCAAAGAACTCGCTGGCGGATCAACAACTGATCAAACGCTCTGAGATTCTCGCGCTGCGGCGTTCTGAAGTCAGCTTGTCAGGGGAGCTTGGTGATCTCATTGGCCGAATCGGAGACGCGAAGGAACGGATCGCGCGGGCCGAGCAACAAATAGTACAACTGCGGTCGACTGCAACGCAGAAGGCCATAGAAGAACTGCATCGAGCAGAATCGGAATTGGATGATGTGACCGAGCAGATCCGTGCCGTGCAAGATATTGTCGAACGTATCGACATACGCGCTCCGGTTCGCGGGACCGTCGTTAAACTGAACCAGTATACGGTCGGGGGGGTGGTCGCTCCTGGTGGAAATATTCTCGAGTTGCTTCCTTTCAACGATGAGCTGGTAATCGAGGTAAGAGTCAGTCCCAGCGAGATTACTCACGTTACATCTGAACAGCCCGCGCTCATCAGACTCACGGCACTCAATCAACGCCTCACGCCCATGATCGAAGGTAAGGTGATATATGTATCCGCTGACACGGTACCAGAGCGGAGCATCCGACAAACAAACGAGCTCGAGGCTTTTCCAAAGCGCAATTCGTTTATCGTACGGGTTAGGCTTGACGAAGACGACATGCAAAAAAAGATCGACAACTTCCGGCCCTCTCCCGGTATGCCTGCCGATGTCTTCATCGAAACTGGACAGCGTACATTTTTCAACTATTTGATCAGACCGGTATCAGATAGTTTATCGCGGGCTTTTCGAGAGCACTAAGGAACGGGTTTCGATGCCTGCCAGTTCATGGGTTTCTTGGATTTGTTCAGCCTGATACCCTTTTTCCGACACTAGTTCGCGCAACTCCACCCATCAGCTATCCAACAATTTGGATACTGGACCGGATCATTGCGCGGAAGTCACTCTAGATCGATTAGTTGGTTGGCAATCGCCTTTGCCACCGCTTGGGTGGTGGTTGTGCATTTGAGTTTCTCTCGTGCCGCATTCAAATGGAAGCGCACGGTCCTCTCGCTAATGCCTAGGATTACGCTAGCCTCCCACGCGGTCTTGCCAGCCGCCGTCCATTTTAGGCAATCGAGTTCCCTTGCTGAAACAAGGAGTTCTTGTTCCGAATCATATCCGTTAATCCGAAGGACGTGATTGTGGAAGTAGTTCGCGAGGACGCGACACTCGCGTATCAGCTCCAATCTCTGCGTTCGCCAGTCCGATTGCGGTTCGGCTGCGGTTAGCTTGAAGAACGCGATCTCCTTTGAACGCGGCGCCAGCGGAAGCACAAACTCATCGCTGTTCGATGGTGGCGAAGCGGGCATACCGATTTTCAGGGGGCCCTGACTGGCAAATTGTTTGACGCAAGTGTCTGAGTAAAAGCAGTGCGTCAAGTGCTTCTGGGATGAAATGACTAAATTGGCACAGACATAGGTAATCCGAGACAAGCAATAAAGGTCTTTGGCAGCCTTGAAAAAGGCGACCCCTTCTGCCCGCTCGATCAGAAGAGAAGATTGTCCTTCGATCTGCAACAGCAGCGGATCAATCATTCGGCTCCTTCATTCCCGTGCAATACTGACAAAGAAGGATTGTATCGGGCTTAGTCTAATAGATGAAACTGCCTCGGGGAAGCCGGTTATCTGGTCAATCGCCTGATGTTTTGCCCAAGTTGGCTTGGTCAACGTCTGAGGTCGGCTGGTCGATGTTTAAGCGCCTAGTCGGCATGTTCTTCAGGGACGCTTCACCCCTAGCCAAACTGCATTGGCTTCATTCGGCCCGACGGCGGCGGCAAGGACGTCTTCGTCCACATCAGCACCGTCGAACCAAGCACCGTGGTATCGCCGCCATCGGCGGCGACTTCATGCTTAACCTGATCGCCTGCAATCTCGTCCGCATTCCCAAGCTCATCGCCGCCTGGGCCCGGACTCCGCCTGGCCAAAGCTCTATCCTAGGTCCGCCGTTTCATTCCGGATCATGGAACGGCCTAAAACCACTCTATGGGCGCGCAACTGCAGAGTCGGCTAAATGGATCGAAGGAAAGGACACCGATGCACGCAAACGGTTTCCGAGCTGCTGGTTTTCCGTGGCGCCTCTACTGCGGCCACCGGGTGCTGGAGGAAAGCCTCAAGGAAGCCGTCGCGCGAGCGGGCGCCAAGCGCGCCTTCGTCATCTGCTCGCCCTCGATCACACGGCGTACCGACACCATCACCCGCACCGCCGCCACTCTGGGCCCTCTCTACGCTGGCGTATTCGATGCGATCGAGAACGATGCCACCTACAGGTCAGTTCGGGCGGCCACGGAAGCCGCCATGTCCGCGGGCGCGGATCTCCTCATCGCCGTCGGCGGCGGCAGCGTCATCATGGCGGCGCGCGGCGTCGCCATCTTCATGGGCGAGCCGGGCGATCCATTCGAGATCATGACGCAGTATCCTGACGGACGTCCCGCCTTCAGTCCGCGCCTGATGGCCGCCAAGCCGCCAATCATCAATGTGCCGACGACGCCGAACAGCGCGATGAACCGGGCAGGCACGGCGCTGAAGAATCCCGACCTCGATCATCGCATGGAGTATTTTGACCCCAAGACCCGCCCCCATTCGATCTTCCTCGATGAAAAGGCCCTGCTCGCGACGCCGCCCGCACTGAACCTTTCGACGGCGACGACGATCTTCGCCAGCACCATCGCTGCGAAGGGATTGCTCGAGCCCAACCCCTTGGTCGCGGGCGACGACGAGCAGGCGTTCCGGTTGGCCTACCGCGCCTATCAGCGGCTGCCCGACGAACCAGACAATGGCGCGCTGCTGCTCGATGTCGGCATCGCGGCCTTTCTGCGCAATCGCGCGGAGGATGACAGCATGGGCCGTCTGCTGCGCGGCGGTGCCTTCGCCGGCAACTATGCCGTCTCGACGGCGCTCCATATCCGCTATCCGCGCGTCGGGCAGGGCGAATCGACGTCCGCGGTGCACAGCGCGAACATCAGGATCGCCAACACGGCCGACGTGCGCGTCGCCCGGAAGGTCGCGGAAGCGCTCGAAGTGTGGGGCGACGGCATGGCGAGCAACGACGCCGTGCTCGCGGTGGCCGAGCGACTTGAGCAGCTCTACGAGCGCGCCGGCATGCCAACGCGCCTGCGCCAGCTCGACATTCCGCGTGCGGACTTTCCGGCACTCGCGGCTGAGACGGTAAAGAACTTCAATGCCAATGCCGGCGCCCGCTCTCCGGAAGCGCAGATCGCCGACGCGCTGCGCCTGCTCGAAGCAGCTTACTAAAGACTAGGAGACAGAGATGGGACCGTTGGCTGGCGTGCAAATCGTGGAACTGGGAGGCATCGGCCCGGCACCCTTCGCCTCCATGCTGTTCTCAGAGATGGGCGCCGATGTGCTGCGCATCACCCGCAAGCAGGAGACCGACCGAGGCATCAAGGGCTTCGACAGGCGCTACCAGTTGCTCAATCGTGGCCGCCGCTCGGTGGCCGTCGACCTCAAGAACCCGCGCGCCGTCGAGGCGGTTCGGCGGCTAGTCGCCAAGTCGGACGCGCTGATCGAAGGTTTTCGACCGGGGGTCGCGGAGCGGCTGGGCATCGGCCCCGACGATTGCCTGGGTCTCAATCCAAAGCTGGTCTACGGCCGCATCACCGGCTGGGGCCAGGACGGTCCGCTCGCCGACGAGCCGGGTCACGACATCAACTACATCGCCTTGACCGGCGCGTTGCATTCGATTGGCCTGAAGGGTGGACCGCCAGTACCGCCGCTCAACCTGGTTGGCGATTTCGGCGGCGGTGCCCTGTACCTGGCCTTCGGCATTGTGTGCGCCCTCCTCGAGGCGCGCATGTCCGGAAAGGGGCAAGTGGTCGATGCCGCGATGATCGATGGCGCATCGAGCCTGATGACGATGATGTACGGCATGCATGCTGCTGGGTTGTGGACCGACCAGCGAGGCTCGAACCGTCTCGACTCGGGCACGCCGTGGTACGATGTCTATCAGACATCGGACGGCAAGTGGATATCGGTCGGCTGCAATGAGCCGCAGTTCTACGAGGCTTTGCTCGACCGCCTTGGCGCGGACCGGTCCGCTCTGCCGGCCGACCGGCACGACCGGCAGGGCTGGCCGGCGATCCGGGCGTGCTTCACGAAGAAGTTCCGCGAGAGAACGAGGGACGAATGGTGCGAGATCATGACGGGCTGCGAGGTCTGCTTCGCGCCTGTGCTGTCGATGACCGAAGCACCGCTGCATCCGCACATGAAGGCCCGCAACAGCTTTGTCGAGCTGGACGGGGTCGTGCAGCCGGCGCCGGCGCCGCGCTTCAGCCGCACCAAGCCCGAAATCCGGCATTCCGCCGGCTCGACCGGGCAGCAGGGCGACGACGTCCTGCGCGACTGGGGTTTCGACGCTGAGGAGGTATCGGAACTGCGGGCCGCCGGTGCGATCGGCTGATGTCGCCCAATCAATCAACGGGAAGTCACAACGTGAGCGACGCGATCAAAGTCTCGATCAAGGATCACATCGGAACGATCATGTTCAATCGTCCCGAAAGCCGAAACGCCTTCACGCTCGAGATGCTGGAGGAGTGTTCGAGCATCCTGGCTGGCTTTCGCGACGACCCGGAGATCCGGGTGATCGTGCTGACCGGCGCGGGCGAGTCGTTCTGTTCCGGCGGCGACGTCAAGAAGATGGGTCGCGTGACCACGGTGGCCGAACGCAAGTCCGACCTGTGGAAGCGCATGCAATCGGTGCCGAAGATGCTGGCGACCGTGGACAAGCCGGTGATCGCCATGATCAACGGCGATGCCGTCGGCGGCGGCATGGACATCGCGTTGATGTGCGACATTCGTGTCGCTTCCGAGAAGGCGCGCTTCTCGCAGGCCTACGTCCGGCTGGGTCTCGTGCCGGGCGACGGCGGCGCCTTCTTCTTGGCACGGCTGATCGGACTCGGGCGAGCACTCGAGCTGCTGCTGACGGGCGACTTCATCGAGGCGCGCAAGGCCGAGCAATTCGGTTTGGTCAATCACTGCGTGCCGCACGCGGAACTGGAAGAAAAGGCCTACGGGATCGCACGTAAGATCGCGGCCCTCCCGCCGCTTGGGGTGCAGACAACCAAGCGCCTCACCTACGAGAGCTTCCAGAACGATATGATTACGGCGCTCGAGCTTGCGTCGTCGCAGGCGGCAATCATGTCGACCACTGACGATCATAAGGAAGCCGTGGCCGCCTTTCGCGAAAAGCGCAAAGGGACCTACAAAGGAGCGTAATCGTGACGTCCGGACCTCTTGCCGGCTTGCGGATCCTCGATCTGACCACCGTCCAGATGGGGCCGTGGTGCACCCGCATCGTCGCCGACCTCGGTGCCGAGGTGATCAAGGTCGAGGCTCCGGAGGGCGATTCCAGCCGCTATAACGCCAACGCCCGCAATCGCGGCATGAGCGGCGGCTTCCAGCACAATGCGCGTGGCAAGCGATCGATCGTGCTCGATCTCAAGAAGCCTGAGGCGCGGGAGGTGATCCTGCGGCTGTCGGCCGGCGCCGATGCTTTCGTCTCGAACATCCGCCCGGCCGCTCTGGAGAGGCTGGGGCTGGCCTATGGGCCCGTCCGGAAAACCAACGCATCGATCGTCTATCTCGCCATGGTCGGCTACGGCAGCGGCGGCCGCTACGCTGGACGTCCGGCCTATGACGATTTGATCCAGGCGGCCTCGGCGATCCCGATGCTGCTGCAACGTTCGACCGGCGAGCCGCGCTTCATCCCCATGGCAGCGATCGACCGAATCGTCGGCACCGCGGCGGCCAATGCTCTGCTGGCTGGCCTGCTGGCCAGGCAACGCACCGGCGTCGGCCAGGAAATCGAGGTGCCGATGTTCGAGACCATGGTTCAGTTCGTGCTGTCCGAGCACATGCAAGGGGCGACCTTCGACCCGCCGACCAGCGCGCCGGGCTATGCCCGCACGCTGTCTCGCTCGCGTAGGCCCTACGCCACCAAGGACGGCTTCCTGGCGGTGCTGCCCTACAATGACGGACAGTGGCGGCGGTTCTTCGAGGCTGTCGGCAAGGGTCGTATTTTCGTCGAGGACCCGCGCTTCGCCGATATCACCGCCCGCACGGCGAACATCGATGCCCTGTACGACATGATCGCCGACGAATTGAAGACGCGTCCGACCGCGGAGTGGCTGAAGCTGCTGCACGATGCTGACATCGCTCACATGGTGCCGCATACGCTGGAGACACTGCTGGAAGACCCGCACCTGAAGGATCGCGACTTCTTCCAATTCCGCGACCATCCGTCGGAAGGCCGCATCCGAACCATGCGCGAGCCCAGCACGTGGTCGGAAACACCCCCACCGGCCGATCGCTTTGCGCCGCGGCTGGGACAGCACACGAACGAAATCCTGGCCGAGGCCGGCTACAATCAGACCGAGATCAACGACATGGCGGCGAAGCAGATCGCATTCCGCGAACATCGGGGCTGATCGGAGAACGACGGAGGGAGAGGGAACGATGACGGACAACGACGACCTTCTGGTAGGGCGCGAGGACGGAGTCTTGGTGCTGACCTTCAATCGGCCGAGCCATCGCAACGCTCTGACGCAAGAAATGCAGATAAGGCTCGGCGAGGAGCTTGCAACCGCCGAACTTGATCGTGAGGTCGGCTGCGTATTGCTCACGGGCGCGGGCGGCGCCTTCTGTGCCGGCGGTGACGTCAAGAACATGGCGCGCGGCCATGCCGCCGGCCAGCCGATCGATCAGCTCCGCCGCATGGAAGCGCAGCGCCAGTCGCAGCGCCGCACCTCGCTGCGCCTTTTCGAGATGGGCAAGCCGACGATTGCCGCCCTGCCCGGCGCTGCCGCCGGGGCCGGCCTGTCGATGGCGCTCGCCTGCGACATGCGGATTGCCGCTGACACGGCAATCATGAGCACCGCGTTCGTGAAGATCGGCCTGTCCGGCGATTACGGCGGCACCTACCTACTGACCCAGCTGGTCGGTCCGGCCAAGGCGCGTGAGCTTTACTTGCTCGGCGATCGCATCGACATGAAGGAGGCGTTCCGGCTGGGGCTGGTGAACTGGGTGGTCCCGGCCGCCGAGCTCGAGGCCAAGGCAATGGAGATTGCGCGGCGCCTGGCGGCCGGCCCACGCCTTGCCCATCGTTTCATCAAGGACAACCTCAATCGCGCGATGAACGCCGGCTTTGCCGAATGCCTCGACATCGAGAGCGCCAACCTGATGCAGCTGCGCGAAACCGAGGACCACAAGGAGGCCGCCCGCGCCTTCGCAGAGAAGCGGCCCGCGAAGTTCACCGGACGCTAGCCGCTCGGGGGGATCACCCGGAAGAGGGGAGGGAGGGAGATAGCTATGCCCGTCGATCCGCAGATCCAGGCCTTGCTCGACAAGGGAAGTGGCGTGCCGCAGACGCACACCTTGCCAGTCGAAGAAGCGCGGCGGCTCTATGAGGCGCGCATCGCCGTCATGGCGCCGCCGGCTGAGGTGGAGCAGGTTGTAGAGCGCAGCATCGATGGCCCGGGTGGGCCGATGGCGTTGCGCATCTATACGCCGAAGGGCGCCGGGCCGTTTCCGCTCATGGTATTCTTCCATGGCAGCGGCTTCGTGCTGTGCAGCCTCGACACGCACGACGGCATGTGCCGCAACCTGGCGGCCGGCATCGGCTGCGTCGTCGTCTCGGTCGATTATCGCCTGGCGCCGGAGCACAAATTCCCGGCCGGTCCCGACGATTGCCTGGCGGCGACGCGCTGGGCGGCAGCGCACGCCGCCGAGATCGGCGCCGACCCAGCACGCATCATGCTCGCGGGCGACAGCGCTGGCGGCAACATGGCGGCGGTCACGGCGCTGCGTGTGCGTGACGAGGGCGGTCCTGCCCTGGTCGGGCAGATGCTACTCTATCCTGTGACCGACTATCACACACCCGGCACGCCTTCCTACGCGGAGAATGCCGAGGGCTACGGACTGACGCGTGACACCATGGAGTGGTTCTGGGCGCACTATCTCGGCACTGCCGCGCAGGCCGACCACCCGCACGCCTCGCCGCTCAGGACACCTGATCTGTCCCGGCTGCCGGCAGCCTACGTCGTGAGTGCCGAGTACGACCCGCTACGCGACGAAGCCGAACGCTATGGCGATCGCCTGCGCGCCGCCGGCGTGCCGGTGGAAGTCACGCGCCGGCCCGGCATGAATCACGGGTTTCTGTTCTGGGTCGGCAACGTCAGTGGCGCCGACGCCGCGATGGCCGAGGCTTGCGTCTGGGGGCGCAGGATCTTCCAACTTGGCGTCTAGCGTTATCCGACCAACGTGAGCGCCGGCGCCTCGGCTTGCGCTGTCTATGGGCCCAACCCAGCTCGGTGATGGTCGGAGTGCGGCGCCAGACGCTCAGCCGGGTGGGTAATGGCCCCTTGGGGAAGTTCAGCCCGCTTGCCAGTTCGCGGACCTCCGGCGTGATTCTGTTGATCTGCATTGGCGCCGGCGCGGATTCGTTCGCCGCTTACCTGAAGCCGCATTGACTGTTCGCAGATGTCTGGCTCATGCTGGTTGCCGCCCCGAGCGGTGCCGTTCAGGTTGCGCATCAGCGCAAGGCGCTCGCCTCTCGCCGATGCCGCAAGACGATCAGGTTCGGCGCACCAGTATATGAAATGAAGTGGTGTCAGCGATGCAGGCGTGGATCATCGACGCGAGTGAGATGGATGCCGAAGACATCCTCAATTTTCGCTCCAACCTGCTGCATCCCAACCCGGAGATAAGATCCTTTCTCAGGCCGGACGAGAAGGGCACCACGATCGTCATCGCGCCGAAGGGCTTCGGCAAGACGCTGCTTCTCAAGGCGAAGCGGCTCTCGATCCAGGACAAGTACGCCCATATCCTGCCGAGCGGCGCACTGGTCGAGAAGCCAGGCGGCCTGCCCAGCGTCATTCCGACCAGCGACTACGGCGATCTGCGCGACAGCGAAGGCTACTGGCGGTCGGTGTGGCTGCTGTCCTTCACTATTGCCGTGCTGAAGGCCATGGACCATGTCCCGGCTCGCTGCAGCCGTTCGCTGAGGGCGATCTTCCAGGACGACAACCTTGTCTCCGTCTGGGAGATCTTCGATCATATCCTGTCGGCGTCTGTGAACACCTACCACCAGCTCAACAACGACTACAACGACGCCCTGTTGCCGGCTTTCCGGCGCTTGCACGAATCGACAGCCATCTTCGTCGACAATATCGACGAGTACTACGAAGGCGTCCTGCGTGAGATGGCTGCCGCGCGCGATCGCCCGGCCAGTGGGCCCGGCGGCAAGGTCAAGCGAAGCTTCTGGCACTTGGCGCAGTCCGGCATTGCCGCTGCCGCCCGCGAGCTCAGCCATATCAACACGCACGCCAAGATCTACGTATCGATCCGCAAGGAGGTCCTGCAGGGGATCATCGGCGATACCTACTTCGGCCAACAGCTGCGCAGCAAGTCGCTCATCATCAGCTACACCGACAGCGATCTGCTGGAGATCATCCACAAGAACATCGCCCATTCCGACGCCGAGGACCTGGCCGATCCCCGCTCGAAGGATCCGGTCGCGGCGTTCTTCGGGCCGCTGACGCGCGTCACCCATCCGGTGACTGGCGACGAAGAAGACGTGCTGGGGTTCTGGCTGCGGCACACGCTCGGCCGTCCGCGCGACGTGGTCTCGATCGGCAAGGCGCTCGCAAGCATCGCGCCGTCCGGCCGCAGCGAGCGCAGGGTCCGTGAGGCCGTACGCTCGGAGGCCAAGACCATCACGACGGCCTACTTCGCCGAGATGGCGCCGCACCTCGACGGATTCGACGCCGACAAGCTGCTGCGCCTGATCGACCGCAACGTGCTCTCTCCGGACGACCTCGAGCGCATTGCCGGGAGCTATGCCAGCAACTGGCTGGATGCGTTCAGCGTGGCCGCGCCGCACACTCAGCATCCGTTCTGCGCCCTCTACAAGCTGGGGCTGCTGGGCTATGTCGGCCGCGACGCCGAGACCGGCGAAGACGTGCAGATCTTCCGCCTGCCTGGCGAGCATCCGCTCGACAACGTCCGGATCCTGCCGCCGGCGCGGACCTATCTCGTTCATCCCGCACTGGATGACCTGATCGCCGAACGCAACCCGGCCTACTTCGAGAACCTGAACGACCGCAACATCATCGGCCGCGGGCGCCGATGGTTGCGCGAGCGCGAGATCCGCTACGTCCTGCAGGGCGACGTCAAGGGGCATTCTGCGACCATGCGCGACGGCCTCAGGACCAAGGCCTTCGCCACGACCTTCGATTCGATCGTGTCGGAGTTCGCCGCAAAGCTGGATCATGCTGAACGATCTCAGGGCGATTCGCTGACGCTGATCGACACCAATCCGATCAAGCTGCTCCAGGCAGCGCGCAACATCCAGCGTGAGCTCGGCCGGTCGGAGTTTGGCGCGCAACTGCGGTTTGCCGGCGATGCCGGCTTCGTCGAGATTGCCGACGGCCCGCGGCAGAGGGAACCGTACGGCCTGGCGCTGCAGAATGCGGCGCGCCTGGAACCTCACGTCGAGTCGGGACAGATCTACGTCACCGACGACTTCATTCGTCATGTCGAGGAAGACAGGGGCAAGCACCTACCCTTCGATTTCGTCACCCTCGGCCCCGCTGACCTCAAGCACCTCAAGTGCCTGGACGGACTCTTCGATATCGCGAAGGGCGGCGGCGAAGCCCCGATCCTGACGGCCATCCATAGGGTCCAATTCCACTGACGCGGACTACCGCGCTTGAAAGCGCCTTGCGAACTCTACTACAGAGCAGACGAGCCGCGTGCGTGGCACCGTCGCGCGGGGCAATCGCGGGTTGACGGGTTGCGACG
>CADECW010000040.1 GCA_902825855.1 uncultured Rhodospirillales bacterium
CTAACCCAGCCGGACCGACCGCGCGTCGCTGCCGAGTTCGGTGCCGAACGGCCGCGAGAGCTCGGCGAAGCGGTCGAGGATGGCGCGTCCCTGCGCCGCCTCGGCGAGGCGCGGACGGCCGCGACGATGGCGGGCATCCTTCCAGCCGAGCGAAATCGGCGTCAGTTCTATCGAGCGCAAGGCGAGCCGCCCGCTTGCCCCGCCTTCGTAGGCAAGCGTCGGCGCGATCGATTCCCAGTAGCGACGGTCGGCCGGGAAGCCAGCCTGGTCGCCCTGCGTGCGCTTTTGATAGACCTGCCCCGGCTTCAGGTCGGGCTCGGCGCGGAAGCGGTCGTAGCCGTCGGCCGGGATTTTGGCCACCAGCTCGTTCTGTCCGAGGAAGTTGCCCAGGCTGTAGAAGATCGGCTTGCCTTTGTAGAGTTCCAGCCCGCGCAGCAGGTGCGGGCCGTGGCCGACCACGAGATCGGCGCCGGCGTCGATCATCTCGCGGGCGAAGGCGCCGATGAACTCGGCCGGCACTTCCTTGCTGGCGAGCTGCTCGTGCGCATGCAGGCTCACCAGCACGAGGTCGGCGAGGCCGCGCGCTTCCTCGATCCAGCGCACCATGGCGGCGACATCCTTCGCGTTGGGCGAGGTCCGCACCTGTGCCTGGTTGGCCGACTTGAACTTGAAGTCGCCGAGCGGGAACAGCGTGGGGTCGGCCAGCGGGAAGGCGAAGCCCGACTTGATCTTCTGCTGGCGCTCGTCCTCGAGGCCAAGCTGCTGGGCGACCTCGCGCAGCACGGAGAGCTGCTGCTCGGTGACTTCGTGCACGGTGTCGACATGCAGGGGATTGAGTCCGGGGCGTCCCGGCAGGTCGGGCCGCTGCGCGCCCGCCTCGTTGCCTTTGGCGAAGGTCGAGCAGCAGGAAATCATCGCCACGGTGCCGGCGGGCGAGGTGTGATAGCAGGGCCGGCGTGCATCCTCGAGATTGCGGCCGATGCCGGCGAAGGAAAGTCCGCGTTTCTCCAGTGCCTCGATCGTGTGCACGAGGCCCGAGATCGAATAGTCGAGGGCATGGTTGGTCGCGGCGGCGAAGAGATCGAAGCCGGCCGCCGCCAGCTCATCCAGAACCCAGGCGGGCGCGCCGAAGTGCGAGCCGCCGCTCTCCAGGGCTGGCTCGCCACGGTAGTCGTTAGCCAGCACTTCCAGGTTGGTGAAGGCGACGTCGGCTGCGCGCACCTTGTCGAACAACGGCCTGAGCTCGGCGTCGTCGCGGCTGTTCAACCGGCGCTGCAGGATCGAATCGCCGGTGAGGAGAATCGAGAAGGACATGCAAGGCAATGTGCCGACGCGTCCTCTCGCAAGTCAATCAGACGGCAGGCGCCTTCTGCTTGCCGAGCTTGAAACCTTCATAGCCCTTGGCGGCGATGGCGTCGCAGTGCCGCTTGTAGCGGTCGAAGCCGCCGACATAGGGCATGAACACGCGCGGCTTGCCGGGGATGTTGGCGCCCATGTACCAGCTGTTGGCCAGCGGATAGAGCGTGCTGTCCGCCACCTGGTTGACGTGCTCGACCCAGTCGCGCTCGGCCCGCGCCGAGGCCTCGATGCGGTCGAAGCCCTGCTTGCGCAGGTGGCCTAAGCAGTCGGCGATCCAGTCGACGTGCTGCTCGATCGAGGCGATCATCTGCGTCTTCACGCCGGGGCTGCCGGGGCCGGTGACCACGAACATGTTGGGGAAGCCCGAGATCATCAGTCCCAGATAGGTCAGCGGACCGCCTTCCCAGTGATCGCGCAACACGGCGCCGTCGCTGGTGCGCACGTCGATCTCGCGCAGTGCGCCGGTCATGGCGTCGAAGCCCGTGGCGAAGACGATGGCGTCGAGCTCGAAGGTCTGGCCGCCGTTGGTGCGCAAACCATGCTCGGTGATCTCGGCGATGGGATCGGAGCGCACGTCGACCAGGCGGACGTTGTCGCGGTTGTACGTTTCGTAATAGTCGGTATCGAGGCAGAGCCGCTTGGTGCCGATCGGGTGGTCCTTGGGTGCGAGAAGCTCGCCGGTGCGCTTGTCCTTCACTGTGGTGCGGATCTTGTTGCGCACGAACTCCGAGGCGGTGTCGTTCGACTGCTTGTTCACCAGGAGATCGGTGTAGGAATAGAGGTAGCTGATGCTGCCGCCCTCCTGCCACTTGGCTTCGTAGGCCTCGTTGCGCTCGTCTTCCGGCACGTCCAGCGCCGACCTGGTCGGCTTGTCATGGCCCGCGATGGCGAACGGCGTGTCGGCCGCCGCGGCGCGGCGCTCGGGATACTCTGCCTTGTGTCTACGCTCGCGCTCGGCCTCCATCGGCGCGTTGCGCGCCGGCAGGCTGAAATTGGCGGTGCGCTGGAAGACCGTCAGATGCCGGGCCTGCTGGGCGATGATGGGGATCATCTGCACACCCGATGAGCCGGTGCCGATCACGCCGACGCGCACGCCAGTGAAGTCCACACCCTCGTGCGGCCACAGGCCGGAGTGGTACCACTTGCCCTTGAAGTTCTTCAGACCCTTGAAGTCGGGCACGCGCGGCGTCGAGAGATTTCCGGCAGCCATCACGCAGTAGCGCGCGCGAATCTCCTCGCCGTCCTTGGTCTCGAGTGTCCACTCGCCGGGCTTGTCGTCGAACAATGCCGACACGATGCGGGTGTTGAGCTGCACGTCGCGGCGCAAGTCGAAACGATCGGCGACGTGATTGATGTATTTCAAGATCTCGGGCTGCGTTCCGTAGCGCTCAGGCCATTTCCACTCCTGCTGCAGCTCGTTGGAGAAGCTGTAGGAGTATTCCAGGCTCTCGACGTCGCAGCGCGCGCCGGGGTAGCGGTTCCAGAACCAGGTGCCGCCGACGCCCGAGCCCTGCTCGTAGGCGCGCACTTTGAGGCCCATGCCGCGCAGGCGATGAATGGCATAGAGACCAGCCAGACCGCCGCCGACGATGGCGACATCAAGGAGCCCTTTGTCGGCGGAATGAGGAGCGGGACCATGCGAGGCGTCAGGCATTTTTCAAGCGTTCCCGAATTGTTTTTGCTGTGCGGTAAGAAAGTCGGCGTCTTGCAACGGTCTCTCGCCCTGGCTGGCTTGGCAAGCCTCGCCGCCGGACACATTGCGGGGGCCGGCATGCATTAGATGCGGTGCAGCAAGCCGGTCGGACCGATGGTCGGACGAATGTTTCAGGCTTATGCTTTTTGAATGACAAGCTGTCGCCAGGGAGCCCGGTAACCTTCTCGTGGATCAGTCGGTCTCACCACCCGTCGCCAGGACGGTTTCGACACCGGCTTCTCCGGCTCCCGCGGTCTCTCCGCCGCGCCTTGCCAGTCCGCCGCGCCCGTCGATCTGGAGGGCTGGCCGAGGCCGTCTGCCGATCGGCCCACGGACGCTTGCCATCGTCGCCGTCGTGCTGGCGGCCCTGGTCTATGGCGGCCGCGAAGTCTATCTCAGGTTCACCCACATCTACGAGTACGATGCGCGTGTCACGGCCGACATCGTCACGATTTCCAGTCGTGCCGACGGCTGGGTCGTCGACATACCGGTACGCGAGGGGATGCGGGTCGAGGCGGGCCAGGTCGTGGCCAAGATCGACGACCGCGCCGCCAGGTTGCGCAGCGATTCGCTGAAGGCCCAGATCGAAGGCGTACGGGCCGAGCGCACGCGGCTCAGGGCCGAGCGGCGCCTCGCGCTGAACCAGGCCGATGCACTGGCCAAGACGCGCGCCTCGGTCGTGCAGGCGCGCGAGAAGGCGCTGGCGGCGACGAAGTCCGACCTCGATTTCGCCAAGAACGAGCTCGAGCGGCAATGGTCGCTGTTCGAGCGCCGCGTCTCCAACGAGCGCGCACTTCAGGTCGCCCAGTCCGCCGTCGAGAAGCTCGACAGCCAGCTCCAGCAGGCGCGTGCCGAACATGAGCAGGCGCTGAACAGCCTCGAGGAAGCCAAGGTCGAGCAGGACAAGCTTGGCGTCATCGACGCGCAGATCGCCGCGCTGGATCACCAAGTCGCCAATCTCGCGGCGCAGATGCACCAGCAGAACGTCGACGTCGAGGACCGCACCATCAAGAGCCCGATCGCGGCGGTGATCGACCGCACTTTCGTGCTGCCCGGCGAATACGTGCAATCGGGCCAGCGCATCCTGCTGCTGCACAATCCCGACGAGGTCTGGGTCGAGGCCAACATCAAGGAAACCCAGGTCGGCCGGCTCAAGCTAGGCCAGATGGTGGTCGTCTCGGTCGACGCCTATCCCAACGATGCCTTCGTCGGCAAGGTCTCGCGCATCGGCAGCGCCACAACGGCGCGCTTCGCCCTGCTGCCGACGCCCAACCCTTCGGGCAACTTCACCAAGATCACCCAGCGCGTACCGGTGAAGATCGACATGGTCGAGATGCCCAAGCCCTTGACGCCGGGCATGATGGTCGAAGTCGAAATTGACGTGCGTTAACCCCTCAAGGGAGCGTGCGGGCGATGACCGATAACGCCATCCAGACCGCTCAGGTGCTGCGCGAGCGCTACGGGCCCGCCTACCGCTGGCTGGTCACCATCGCCGGCATGGTCGGCGTGGTCTCCATGGTGCTGGCGATGACGACCGTGAACGTGGCCGTGCCCGACGTCATGGGCGCCTTCGGCATCGGCCAGGACCAGGCGCAATGGATGTCGTCGGCCTACATGGCGACCATGACTGCGGGCATGCTCATCAATGCCTGGCTGACCGGCATCTTCGGCGAGCGCCGCATCTTTGTCGGCGCCCTGTTGTTCTTCTCGCTGGGTGCCCTCCTTGGAGGCACGGCGCCGACCGAGCACTGGCTGATCTTCGCCCGCGTCCTGCAAGGGTTCAGCGCCGGCGTCTCGCAGCCCCTGGTGATGGCGACGATCTTCACCGTCTTCCCGCCCGAACGCCGCGGCATGGCGATGGGTGTATTCGGGCTGGGCGTGGTGTTCGCGCCCGCCATCGGCCCGACGCTCGGCGGGCTGATGATCGAATACTTCTCCTGGCGCTACGTCTTCTTCATCTCGCTCCCGTTCTGCGTCATCGCCGCCGGCATGGGCCTCCTGTTCATGCCGACCCGGCGCATCCCGCGCGAGATCCCGCCGTTCGACTGGCTGGGTTTCGCCCTGCTCTGCATCAGCCTGTTCGGCCTGATGACCGGCATCGCCGACGGCCAGCGCGAAGGCTGGAGCTCCGATATCATCGTGCTGCGCCTCTTGATCGGCGCGCTCGCCGGCATCGGCTTCATCCTGTGGGAGCTGCACACCCCACGCGCGCTGCTCGACGTCCGCATCTTCACCAACATCGAGTTCTCCGCCGCTGCCATGATCGCCTTCATCTTCGGCGCCGGCATGATGGGCTCGACCTACGTCATCCCGGTGTTCGTGCAGACCATCATCGGCTTCACGCCGCTTCTGGCCGGGCTGATGATGATGCCGGCCGGCATCATGCTCGCCTTCATCTTCCCGGTGGCCGGGCGGCTGTCGGATGCCATGCCGGCATCGGTCATGATCATCATCGGCCTGTTGTTGTTCGCGGCGGGCTTCGCCTGGATGACGGTCGCCGATGTCGACACGACCTTCTGGACCCTGGTGGCGATGATCATGGTCTCGCGACTGGGCCTGGGCCTGATCAATCCCAGCCTCAACGCCTCCTCGCTGAAGGCCCTGCCGGCCGACAAGGTGCGCCAGGGCTCCGGCGTCGCCAACTTCATGCGCCAGCTCGGCGGCGCTTTCGGCATCAATCTGATGGTGGCCTTCTTCGAGGTGCGCACGCGGTTTCATGCCGATGCGCTGACAGCGACGCAGGGCTGGGACAACCACACGACCGAACGCCTGCTGCACCAGCTCTACCAGCTCTACCAGCGCTCCGGGCTGCCGTTCCAGCAGCAGAAGGCGGGCGCGCTGGAATATCTCGGCACGATCCTGAACATCAACGCCCAGATGATGGCCTTCTCCGACACGTTCATCATCGTCGGCATCGTGGCGTTGCTGGCGCTCTTCCCTGCCGCCATGCTGTCGCGCTCGCAGCGGCGCTCGCGTCGGCTCGCCTTCAGCTGAGGTCAACATGGAACGGAATATCGTGGGCGTGTGGCGTCTGGCATCGACCCAGGCGACGGATCCCGACGGCAAGCGGGTCGGCGTGCCGTACGGCCCGCGCGGCATGGGCCTGGTCACCTTCACTGCCGACGGGCGCATGATGTCGGTCCTCGTCGACGGCCGCGCCAGCCTGCCCGATGGGACGCCAAGGCAATATTCGTCCTACTGCGGCAACTATACTTTCGACGGCAGCACCCTCACCACCGTGGTCGACGCCAACTGCGATCCCGTGCGCTTCACTGCGCCGCAGGTGCGCAAGGTGCGTTTCGAGGGCGAGCGCATGGTGTTGACGCCGCCCGCCTCCGAGATCGCGGGCGTGAAGGTGACGCGGGAACTGACCTGGGAAAAGGTCACCAGCCAATCGCTGTAACGCGTGAGATGAAGGAGTGGTCGATGCTCGAGTCTGCGTTGAAGACAAAGATCATGAACGAGGTCGATCGCCAGTTCGACGACCAGACCAAGGTGCTGGCCGACCTGGTGAAGATCCCGTCGACGCGGTTCCGCGAGGCGCCGGCGCAGGACATGATGGCCCGCCTGTTCAAGGAAGACGGACTGTCGGTCGATCGCTGGCAGATCAAGATCGACGACCTGAAGCATCTGCCGGGCTACTCGCCGCACAGTCTCGACTACGACGACGCCTGGAACGTCGTCGGCGCCTGGCGGCCCAACAGTCCCAAGGGCCGCTCGCTGATCCTGAACGGGCATATCGACGTCGTGCCCGAAGGGCCGCACGACATGTGGAGCCGGCCGCCCTTCGAGCCCGCGGTCAAGGACGGCTGGATGTACGGCCGCGGCGCCGGCGACATGAAGGCGGGCATCATCCTCAATCTCTTCGCGCTGCGGGCGCTGCGCGCGCTCGGCCATCAGCCGGCGGCCGACGTCTACCAGCAGTCGGTGGTCGAGGAGGAATGCACCGGCAACGGCGCGCTCGCCTGTCTGCAACGCGGCTATCGCGCCGATGCCGCCCTGATCCCGGAGCCGTCGTCGGGCGTGCTGACGGTGGCCCAGGTTGGCGTCATGTGGTTCCAGGTCAAGGTCACCGGCCATCCGGTGCATGTCTACAAGGCCGACGCCGGGTCGAACGCCATCGAATCGGCCTTCCGCCTGATCCAGCAGCTGCGCGAACTGGAGAAGAAGTGGAACGAGAAGAAGGCGCACGACAAGCATTTCTGCGATCACCATCACCCGGTGAACTTCAACGTCGGCAAGATCGCTGGCGGCGACTGGGCGAGTTCGGTGCCGGCGTGGTGCACCTTCGACATGCGTGTCGGCGTGCTGCCGTCGCAGACCCTGAAGGAGTGCCGTCAGGAGATCGAGCACGTGATCCGCACCGCCGCGGCGAACGATCCGTTCCTCGGCAACAACCCGCCGACCGTGGCCTGGGAAGGATTCCAGGCCGAGCCGTTCGTACTCAAGAACCACGAGGAGGTGCGCACGGTGCTTGCCGAGGCGCATAGGGCCGTGTGGGGCCAGGAGCTGGAGGACAAGACCTCGACCGGCACGGCGGACAATCGCTTTTTCGGCCTCTATGCCGGTATTCCTGCCCTGGTGTATGGGCCGCAATCCGACGACATCCACGGGTTCGACGAGCGGGTGAACCTGGAATCGATCCGCAAGATCACCCAGGCGACGGCGTTGTTCATCGCTGAATGGTGCGGGCTGCAGCCCGCTTGATCGGCGCGCGGGCCTCCGCTCAGCGCATTCGCCGCACCGAGGCGAACAGGCCGAGCGCCACGCCGCCCAGCACGACGCTGATGCCGACGAGGCGCATGCCGCCGACCGGCTCGTCGACCAGGATGGCGGCGAAGACCAGCGCCACGCACGGCACCAGCAGCGAGATCGGTCCGACCTTGGCGGCGGGATAGGTTCGCAGGAGCGTGCCCCACAGCAGGTAGCCCAGCCACATCACCGGCACGACCGTGTAGAGGAGCACCAGCCAGCCCTTCCAGGTCGGCATCAGGATCGGCGCCAACAGGTGCTGCGGTCCCTCGATCAGGAATCCGGCCAGGGCCAGCGGCAGGGTCGGCAACAGGCTCGCCCAGGCGGTGACCGCGAACATCGAGACGCCGCGCGCCGAGCGGAAGACCAGGTTGCCGGCGGCCCAGCTCAGCGCCGACAGCAGCGCCAGCACGATGGCGAGGATGCTGGCGTCGCCCGAAACCGACCGGGCGATCAGCACGACGCCGACGCCGGCGACGACCAGGCCGAGCCACTGGCCACTGGTCGCATGCTCGCGCAGGAAGAGTGCCGCCAGCACGACGGTCAACGGCCCCTGCAGTTGCACCAGCACCGAGGTCAGGCCCGGCGGCAGGCCAGCCTGCATGGCGAAGAACAGGAGCACGAACTGACCGCCGAACATCAGCGTGCCGATGCCGGCGAGCGTGGCCCAGGAAATGGCCGGCCTCGGCACGAATAGCACCGGCAGCGCCGCCAGGACAAACCGCCAGGTGGCGAAGGTGAAAGGTTTGAATTCGTCGAGGCCGAAACGGATTGCCGTGAAGTTGAAGCCCCACATCGCCACGATCAGCAGCGCGGCGAGGAGATGAGCCGGCCTCAAGCGGTCATAGCCAGACCCACGGCCGGGCGTCCTTGTCGGCCGCCTGCCAGGCCTCGACCTTGTCCTTGTGGGTCATCGTCTGGGCGATGTCGTCCAGCCCGTTCAGCAGGGCGTGCTGGCGGCGCGCGTCGACCTTGAAGGGGATGACCCGCCCGGTCGGCGACACGACCTGGCAATTCTCGAGATCGACGGTGACGCGGGCGTTGCCGGGCGAGGCGCGCATCTCGTCGGCGAGCTGCTCGACGTCCTCGATCGGCAGCGCCACCGGCAGGATGCCGTTCTGGAAGCAGTTGCTGAAGAAGATGTCGCCATACGACGGCGCAATCACCGCCTTCACGCCCATGCCGGCAAGTGCCCATACCGCGCCCTCGCGGGAAGAACCGCAGCCGAAATTCTCCTTCGACAGGATGATCGGCGCCCCGCGATAGGGCTCCTGGTTGAACACGCAGTCAGGGTTTTCGCTGCCGTCCGGCTTGAAGCGGATCTGCTCGAAGCAGTAGGGGCCGAGCCCCTGGCGTCCGGTGTTGTTGACCAGCCGTTCGATGCGGATGACGAGATCGGTGTCGACGTTCTGTCGCATCAGCGGGGCGGCGACGCCGGTAACCTTGGTGAACTTTTCCATCGCTGTCTCCGGGCCCCGAACTAAAGCTTCCGCACATCTGCAATCGCACCCTTGATCGCCGCTGCCGCGGCCATGGCAGGGCTGGCGAGGTGGGTGCGGGCGCCGGGCCCCTGGCGGCCGACGAAGTTGCGGTTGGAGGTCGAGACGCTGCGTTGCCCCGGCGGCACGCGCTCGCCGTTGGAGGCGATGCACATCGAGCAGCCGGGCTCGCGCCATTCGAAGCCTGCATCCTTGAAGATGCGGTCGAGCCCCTCGGCTTCGGCCTCGCGCTTCACGCGCTCCGAGCCCGGCACGATCCAGGCGTTCACGTGCGCCGCCTTCTGCCGTCCCTTGGCGATGGAAGCGGCCGCGCGCAGGTCGGAAATGCGGCTGTTGGTGCAAGAGCCGATGAATACCCAGTCGACCTTGGTGCCCTCGATCGGCTTGCCCGGCTCCAGCCCCTGGTACTGCAGCGCCGCTGCCCAGGCGGCGCGCTTGTCCTCCGGCCCTTGGTCGGGATCGGGGATCGCCCGGTCGACGGCGATCACATGCTCGGGGCTGGTGCCCCAGGTGATCTGCGGCGCCACCTTCGCCATGTCGATCGTGTGCTCGCGGTCGAAATCGGCATCGGCATCGGACGGCAGCGTCCGCCAGTGCGCCACGGCGCGGTCCCACGTCGCCCCCTTCGGCGAGAAGTCGCGGCCGTTCAGGAACTCGAAGGTGGTGTCGTCGGGCGCCACCATGCCGGTGCGCGCACCCATCTCGATCGAGAGATTGCACAGCGTGAGCCGGCCTTCGACGGTGAGGCCGCGGACCGCCGAGCCGGCGTATTCGACCGCGAAGCCGGTACCGGCCGCCGTACCGAGATCGCCGATCAGGTGCAGGATCATGTCCTTGGCGGTCACGCCTTCGGGGACCTTGCCCTCGAACTGCACCCGGAAGCGTTTCGGCTTGCGCTGCACCATCGTCTGGGTGGCGAGCACGTGTTCCAGCTCCGACGAGCCGATGCCGAAGGCGAGCGAGCCCATGCCGCCGTGAGTGCAGGTATGGCTGTCGCCGCAGACCAGCGTCGTGCCCGGCAAGGTCAGGCCCTGCTCGGGACCGACGATATGGACGATGCCGTTGCCGTCCTTGCCGATGTCGAACAGGTGGATGCCGAATCTCTTGGTGTTCTCGCGCAGGCCTTTCAGCAACGGGGCACCTGGCGGGAACGTCTCCTCGGTGCGCCCCGGCATGGTCGAGATCGCATGGTCCGGCGTGGCGTAGATCAGCCGCGGCTGAGCGGGCGTGTAGCCCTTCTCCGTGACGTCCCGCAGCGCACGCGCACCCGACAGGTCGTGCAGCAACAGCCGGTCGATATGCAGCAGCACGAAGCCGTTGCCGAGATCGGTGATGACGTGGCTGTCCCAGATCTTGTCGAACAGGGTCTTGCCCATCGAGGTTCCTCCGGAGCCGATAACAGCACCCGCCGACGCTGGAAGGAAGGCGGTTTGCGCAGGGCTGGTCCACCAATACATTCCTATTGGTCGGCCGAAAATAACTCGCTTTCATGCACTGCCTGGCTGCATGATCTTCGCGATAGCGGGGATCCAGTCGGGCGCCAGGCGCGCTGCGGCCGAACGGTCATGAGGTTTGTCATGGCGATACGAGCCGCTGTTTCGAAATCGCGATGGTTCGCTGGGGCAGTGGTCGCGCTGGTTATCGCCGCAGGCGTCGCCTGGCTGGTGTTCGGCAATGCCGCCAAGCCGCCGCCGGCTGCCGCTGCCCAACCACCGGCGCCCGCGGTCGGCGTGCGGCTCGCTGCCATGAAAGGCGTCAGCCAATCGTTCGAGTTCGTCGGGCGCATCAAGGCCATCGAAAAGGTCGAACTTCGCGCCCGCGTCGAAGGCTTTCTCGAGAAGGTGCTCTTCAAGGAGGGCGAGGACGTCACGGCAGGCGAGCTGCTGTATCAGATCGAGAAGGTGCAGTTCCTGACGGCAATGGACCAGGCCAAGGCCAACGTTGCGGTCGCCGAAGCGGCCCTGACCAATGCCAAGGTCGAGTACGAGCGCAGCACCGAGCTGGTGAAGCGCAACTTCACCCCGCAGAGCCAGGTCGACGCCAACAAGGCCGCCCTCGACACCGCGACTGGCCGGGTCATGCAGGCCAAGGCGGCGCTGACACAGGCCCAGGTCAATCTCGATTACACCGACATCCGCGCGCCGATCGACGGCCGCATCGGGCGGACCGCCTACACGGTCGGCAATCTCGTTAATCCGGCCAGCGGCGTGCTCGCCACCATCGTGAGCCAGGACCCGATCTACGTGCTGTTCCCAGTGAGCGTGCGCGACCTCGAGGCGATCCGCGAGGCGCGCCGCAAGGAGGATGGCGGCCTGGCCAAGATCGACATCCGCGTGCGGTTGCCCAGCGGCCAGGAACATGCGCAACGCGGCGTGTGGAACCTCACAGACCCGCAGGTCGATCCGCAGACCGACACGTTGGTGATGCGGGCGACGATGCCCAATCCCGATCGCGCCCTGACCGACGGCCAGTTCGTCACGGCCATCATCCGCGAACGCCAGGAAGAGCAGCGGCTCGTGGTGCCGCAGTCGGCACTGCAGGTCGACCAGTCCGGCTACTACGTCCTGGTCGTGAACGACCAGCACAAGGTCGAGCAGCGCCGCGTGCAGACCGGCCCGCAGCGCGGCACCGACGTCGTCGTCACCCAGGGCGTCAAGGATGGCGAGAAGGTGATCGTCGACGGCATCCAGAAAGTGCGGCCCGGCCAGGTCGTGCAGGAGGCGGTCTTGCCGGCGGCGCCGGGTGGTTGAGGCTTCCGGAAGACCATGAGGTGAGACAGCCATGATCTCCGGCATCTTCATCGACCGACCGCGCCTCGCCTTCGTCATCTCGATCGTCATCACGCTTGCCGGCCTGATCGCGATCTTCCGGATTCCGGTTGCGCAGTTCCCCGAGATCGTGCCGCCGCAGGTCACGCTCACCGCCACCTATCCCGGCGCCGACGCCGAAGTGGTCGAGACCACGGTGGCGCAGCCCATCGAGCAGCAGATCACCGGCGTCGACAATGCGCTCTACTACCAGTCCGCCAGCGCCGCCGACGGCAGCTATTCGCTCACTGTCACCTTCGCGCTCGGCACCGACCCCGACATCAATACGGTGAACGTCCAGAACCGCGCCCAGCTCGCCACGCCGCTCCTGCCGCAGGAGGTCCAGCGCCAGGGCCTGGTCATCCGCAAGAAGTCGGCGGCGCTCCTGCAGATCATCGCGGTCTATTCGCCCAAGAACACCTACGATGCGCTCTATCTCAACAACTACGCCACCATCAACGTCGTCGACCAGCTGGCCAGGGTGCGCGGCGTCGGCCAGGCGAGCTTGTTCGGCGCGCTCGACTATTCGCTCAGGCTGTGGCTCGACACCGACCGTTTGACCGCCTTCAACCTCACGCCGACCGATGTCGTGGCCGCCGTCCAGAGCCAGAACGTGCAGGCCGCGCTCGGCCGCGTCGGCGCCGCGCCGGCGCCGCAGGCCCAGCAGTACCAGCTCACCATCAAGACCCAGGGCCGCCTGACCCGGCCCGACCAGTTCGACAATATCGTGATCCGCGCCAACCCCGACGGCTCGGTCGTGCGCGTCAAGGACGTCGCCCGCGCCGACCTCGGCGCCAAGAGCCAGGAGCGTTACAGTCGCTTCAACGGCGCGCCGACGGCGGCGATCGGCATCTTCCAGTCGCCCGGCGCCAATGCCGTCGACGTGGCCGCCAACGTCCGCAAGGTCATGGACGAGCTCAAGCAGCGTTTCCCCGACGATCTCGAATACCAGGTGTTCTGGGATTCCACGGTGTTCGTCACGTCGACCATCGACGAGGTGGTCCACACGCTCGTCATCGCCTTCATCCTGGTAGCGATCGTCGTCTTTTTGTTCCTGGGAAACCTCAGGACAACCTTGATCCCGCTGGTTGCTGTCCCTGTGTCGATCATCGGCACCTTCGCGGTCATGCTGCTGATCGGCTACTCGGCCAATACCGTGTCGCTGCTCGCCCTGGTGCTGGCCATCGGCATCGTCGTCGACGACGCCATCGTGGTTATCGAGAACGTCGAGCGCGTCATCGAGGAGAATCCCGACCTCACCGTTCCCGAGGCGACCAAGAAGGCGATGGGCGAGATCACGGCGCCCATCATTGCCATCACCCTCGTGCTGCTCTCGGTGTTCGTACCGGTGGCCTTCATTCCCGGCGTAAGTGGCCAGCTCTTCCGCCAGTTCGCCGTGGCGGTCTCCGTCGCCATGCTGATCTCGGCGGTCAACGCACTGAGCCTGAGCCCGGCCCTTTGTGCGGTGCTGCTGAAGCGCGGCGATCACCAGCGGCGCGGGCCATTGCAGCGGGCGATGGCGCACGTGCTCGGCGCGATCGACTGGGTGCGCGACGGTTACGTCGCCATCGTGCGCCGTCTGGTGCGGCTGGCGATCTTCGGCGTCGTCGCGGTCGCGCTGTGCGGCGCGGCGGCTTTTGGCATCTTCCGGATCGCGCCGCAGGGCTTCCTGCCGGCCGAGGACCAGGGCGCTTTCTTTGTCGCGATGCGACTGCCCGAAGGCGCCTCCCTCAACCGCACCGCCGACCTGGTCAAGCAGGTCGAGGACGTGATCCGGCCGATCGCCGGCGTGCAGGGCATCGTGTCGGTCGTCGGCCTGAACTTCATCGACTACGTCGTTTCGTCCAACAGCGCCTTCTTCGTGGTGCGCCTGAAGCCTTACGAGCAGCGCACCGATCACGGCCAGTCGGTCGACGCCATCCTCGCCGACATCAGGCCCAAGCTCGCCGCCATCCAAGGCGCCATCGCCTTCCCCTTCAACCTGCCGCCGATCCTGGGCCTCGGCAGCACGGGCGGCTTCCAGTACGTGCTGCAGGCCCTGCAGGGCCAGTCGCCGACCGATCTCGCCGCGGTGACGCGCGCCATGATAGTGGCGGCCAACCAGCAGCCCGAGCTCGCCGGCGTCTTCACCACCTTTGCCGCCGATACGCCCCAGGTCTTCCTCGATATCGACCGCGACAAGGCGCAGGTGCTCGGCGTCAAGGTCAGCGACGTATTCACTGCCCTGCAGGCGAGCCTCGGCGGCTACTACGTCAACGACTTCAACCTGTTCGGCCGCACCTGGCAGGTGAACATAGAATCGGAAGACCGCTTCCGCGATGCCATCGACGACATCTATCGCGTCTATGTCCGAAACGCCGCCGGCGCCATGGTGCCTGTGCGCTCATTGGCCACGGCCAAGCTGGTGCTCGGCCCCCAGGTGGTGATCCGCTACAACGGCTTCCGCGCCGCCGTCATCAACGGCGCGCCCAAGCCCGGCTTCAGCTCGGGGCAGGCGCTCAACGCCATGGAGGCGCTGTCGGCGAAGACGCTGCCGCCGGGCTACGGCTTCGAATGGACGGCGACGGCGCTGCAGGAGAAGACCGCGTCCGGCCAGACCGGCATCGTCCTGGGGCTCGCCGTTCTGTTCGCCTATCTCTTCCTGGTGGCGCTGTACGAGAGCTGGAACATCCCGCTGCCCGTGCTGTTGTCGGTCACCGTCGGCGTCCTGGGCGCCATCGCGTTCGTGTGGTGGCTGGGCCTCGCCTTCGACGTCTATGCCCAGATCGGCCTGGTGGTGCTGGTGGCGCTTGCCGCCAAGAACGGAATCCTGATCGTCGAGTTCGCCGTCGATCAGCGGCGCCACGGCCGCGAGCTGCTGGACTCGGCGGTCGAAGGCGCGCGGCTGCGCTTCCGGCCCGTGATCATGACCAGCTTCGCCTTCATCCTGGGGCTGCTGCCTCTCGTGATCGCCGAAGGCGCCGGCGCCGCCAGCCGCCGCGCCGTGGGCACGCCGGTGTTCGGCGGCATGCTCGCGGCCGCCATCTTCGGCATCTTCGTCATCCCGATGCTGTATGTCGTCTTCCAGCGCATGCGGGAGTGGGTCGCGACCCGCCAGGATCTTCCTGATCGCACGCGTCCCGTCGTGCGTTCATGATCTTGAAGTCGAGGCGAGGCGGGCCGCCAGAGAAGCGGCGTCGCCGGCCGCGAGAATCTCGACGGACCGGTACCAAGGAGGAGCTCCCGGCTGCGGTCCCCACAACAAGTCGGCGCCAGCAGGCAACAAGAGGATGGTTGGAAGACCGAGTCGTGCGGCGAGGTGAATCGGCCAGACGTCGTCGCCGACGACCAAGCAGCACGCCGCGACCTGTTCGGGCCTGCGTTCGATCTCGACACCGTCGGGCGGTGTGCGGTCGGTGAACCAGCCAACGCGTGTCGAGGCCTGCGTCGTCGCTCGCAGGGGGCCGGGTGAAGGCAGGGCGTCGAGGGTCCAGCCCAGGAGATACGGCAGGCTGCGCAGGGGCGCTGCCGCTGTGAATTCATCGAGTGCCGCACCGCGCCGAACCGTTGGCATGTCGAGCCAATCGGAGAGCCGCGGGGCACACTGCACGACGCCGTCGACGCCGCGGGCCAGCATCAACGTGTCGCGCAGCGCCGCATCGCTCTCGATGTCGGCCTGCTCCGGATAGATCAGCAGGCGGCCGGTCAAAGGCTCACCCTGCCAGCGCGGCAGATCAGGCGTGTAGCGTTCGCCCGACAGTTCCAATCGCGCCTCGTAGTCCGATAGTCCGCGCAGCCAGTCGCCTTGCCGCAACAACAGGTCGCCGCGACGCAGGCGCAGCTGCGGGTCGTTGGGACGGTTGGTCAGCGCCATCTCGAGATCGGTCAATGCGCCCATCCAGTCGCCGCGCGTGGCGAGCAGATTGGCGCGCGCCGACAGGGAGGGCATCAGGCGATGGTCGATCGAAAGGGCCTCGTTGTAGGCCTGCTCGGCCTCATCGAGCCTGCCCATCGCCTCGAGAGCGCGGCCCTTGTTATGCGCAACGGCGGCATCGCCGGGCTTGAGCTGGTGGGCGCGGTCGAGAGCGGCAAGCGCCGCGGTGTGGTCGCCCAAAAGCGACAGGCAGCCGGCCAGGTTGACCTGGGCTGCGACCTCCTTGGGCAGGAACTTGGCGGCGCGCTCCAGCGGCTCGCGCGCCTCGGCAATGCGGCCGAGCTTCAGGCGGGCCTGGCCCAGGAGGTGCAGCGCCTGCCCCGAGTTGGGCCGCGCCTCGGCGACCTGCGCCAGCAACGGCTCGGCACCGGCAAAGTCGCCGGCAGCCGCGCGCTGCACGGCGTCACGCGCCAGGGTCTGGATCTGCAGATCGGAGAGCGCCATCCGCCGAGGCTCTACCACAGATGGTCAGGCACGCCAGAACGGCTTTTGGGCCTCGAAACGCATCTGGCTGCGGCTGAGGCCGAGATCGCGCAGCGTGCAGTAGTCGATACCGCCGATGTCGCGGCGGCTACGCGCGCGGCGGCGCCACTCCCTGTAAATTCCCCGGATCGCGTGCCAGACCATGCCGCACCAAAGCAGCACGCCCGGTGTGGTCTCTATCCGGTCCGCGACCGGCAATTCGCGAAAAGAAAAAGCCGGCGGTCGACAGGGAGGCTGAGGATCGACCGCCGGCCAGTGTCCGGAGAGGGTAGGGCCCGCGCAGGGTAATAAACGGGCCGGCTCCGGATTGGGGACTAGCTACGCCAGAAGGGCTTGTTGATCTCGAAGTTGATGTCGCTGGCGCTCAAACCCAGGTCGCGAAGGGAGCGGGCGTCGAGTGTCGAAAGCTCCTTGCGCTCCTTGGCGCGTCGCCGCCATGTGGCGAAGATCTGGTTGAATGCCGTGAAGGTGCCGGCCAGGGGTGCCTTGGAACTGTAATGAAGTGAGAGGTCAGCCATGGGATTTCTCCCCGAATGATGTGAACGCCTTGATGATGGGGATTTGGTCTTCGCGCGGCCGCTTTACAAACAACCGTTTGTCCTGTTTTGATAAGAATACCTCATGTGATGAGAGAGCCATGAAGCGAACCCTGCCGCCACTCAATGGATTGCGCGCTTTCGAAGCCGCCGCGCGCCATATGAGCTTTACCGATGCCGCCGACGAGCTTTCGGTCACCCAGGCGGCGATAAGCCACCAGGTGCGGGGGCTGGAACAGCGGCTTGGCTTAAAATTATTCGTGCGCCGCAATCGCTCGCTGCTGCTCTCGGAAGCGGGCCAGGCCTATCTGCCGGCTGTGCGTGCCGCGTTCGATCAGCTGAACGAAGCGACCGAGAAGCTGCTGCAGAAGGACCGCGGCGGGCATCTCACCGTAACGACCACGTCGTCGTTCGCGGTGAAATGGCTGGTGCCTCGGCTGGGTGGCTTCCAGCGCAGCAATCCAGAGATCGACGTGCGCGTCAGCACCGGCACCGGTCTGGTCGATTTCAGTCGGGAGGATGTCGATATCGGCATCCGCTACGGTCGCGGCCACTGGTCGTCGCTCACCGCCGAGCGATTGATGAACGAGGACATCATGCCGGTCTGCGCGCCGTCGTTGGTCAAGGGACCGAACGGCCTCAAGAAGCCGGCCGACCTCAAGCGTTTCACGCTGCTGCATATCGGTCCGTTTCCCGACGACTGGCAGATCTGGCTGACGGCCGCAGGGGTGAAGGGCATCGATTCCACCCGTGGCACCTCGTTCGACTTTTCACTTGCGGCCTATCAGGCGGCGATGGACGGGCTCGGCGTGGCGCTCGGGCGCCATGCGCTGGTCGCGCCCGATCTCAAGGCCGGCCGTCTGGTCGTGCCCTTCGACTTCAAGATGTCGTCCGACGCCGCCTACTATCTGGTCTATCCGCCCGAGGCGATCCGTCGACGCAAGATCAAGGCGTTCCGTGACTGGATCGTCTCGCTCTCCGAGGTCAAGCAGGAACAGCCACCGCAACCGCGCGCGGCTTAGCGCCCCACCGTCATCCCGACCGGAGCGCGAAGCGCCGACACAACCCGTCATCCCGACCGGAGCGCGAAGCGCGGAGCGGACCTGTTCTGTTGATGCGTCGACAAGACGAGGTCCCTCGACTGCGCCGCCCTTCGGGCGGCTTCGCTCGGGATGACGGGCGATGGGTAGCCTGCGTGAACTAATAATTGCATTTACAAATAAATGCCGATCCGTCATCCTCGGCTTGGGGACGGAGGAAACACCATGCAATTCGGCTACTTCACGCTGAGCGACAACCGCTATCCCAACAATCCGCGACAGGCCGAGGACTTCCTCAAGGACATCTATGCCGAGGCACTCTACGCCGAGAAGATCGGCCTGAACTCGGCCTGGATCGGTGAGCACCATTTCAACCTTCTCGGCGTGAACGCCTCGCCATTGGCGATCCTGGCGCAGCTTGCCGGGGCCACGACCAGGCTTCGGCTGGCGCCCGCCGTGACGCTCCTGCCGGTGCATCACCCGCTGCATGTCGCCGAGGAATGGGCGACGCTCGACCTGCTGTCGGGCGGCCGAGTCGACTTCGCCGCCGGCCGTGGCTACGACCGCAAGGAATACGAGCCGTTCCAGGCCTCGTTCGAGGACTCCGCCGAATTGTTCGCAGAGGGCCTGGAAATCGTGTGGCGCGCCTGGACCGAGCCTGGCAAGTGGTCGCACAAGGGCAAGTTCTACGAGTTCAAGGACGTCGAGATCCGGCCGCGCCCGGCACAGAAGCCCTTGCGCCCCTACGTCGCCTGCTTCTCGCGCCCGTCGATGGAGCTCGCTGCCAGGAACGACTGGAACGTGATCTACGCCCCTTTCGCGGCGGCGATGGTCTACGGCTCGCTGGCCGATGCCGTGCGCGTCTATAAAGAAACCTGTGAGGTCACCCACAGGCGGCCAATGCGGCGCGCCATGTGCTCCTACTTCGTGCATATCGGCTCGACGCCGGCCGAGGAGCAATACGGCAAGGAAGCGCTGGTACGGTACTTTCAGGACGCGCTGATCGCTGCCTTCCCTTCGTCGTCGGGCGAGAAAGTGCCGCCGACCTACAAGTACTTCGTCGACATCGTGAACATCCTGCGCGACATGCGACCGGAGAAGCTCACCGACAAGTCGATCCTGTGCGGCAGCCCGCAGCACATCGTCGACACGCTGAAGCAGGTCGAGAAGGCCGGCATCGCCGAGGTCATCCTCTATTTCAACTACGGCCAGAAGCCGCATGCCGAGGTCAAGGCGCAGATGGATCGCTTCATGCGCGAGGTGGCGCCGCACTTCGACACGCGCAATGTCATGACCGTCGCCGCTTCATAGACAAGGCGGGTTCATGGGGCCGCTCGCTTCCTATCTCCCATATCTCCTGAACCGCGCCGGCGCGCGCATCGCCACGGCCTTCAGCGAAGAGGTGAGGCCGCTCGGCGCCACTCTGCAGATCTGGCGCGTGCTGGCGGCGCTGCGCGAGCAGGACGGCCGGCGCATGGGCGATCTTTCGGACACCACCTCGATCGAGGTTTCCACCTTGACCCGCCTGGTCGACAACATGGAGCAGAAGGGTCTGGTAATCCGCCGCCGTGATCAAGGCGATGCACGTGCTATCCTGCTCCATGTCGCGCCGGCCGGCCGGCGTCTAACGCAGCGCATCCTGCCGATCGCCGAACGCTACGAGGCGGTGGCGCTGACGGGCTTCACGGCCGACGAGGCGGCTGTTCTGAAGGCCGCTCTGCGCAGGCTTTATGCCAACATGGATCGGCTCGAGGATCGAGGACCGTAGCATTTGTCGTGCAGTGAGGTTGAATCGGCTTGCTTGATCGCCGATGGTGGTGCGAACGACTCGCAGAGGGATATGTCCATGGCCCGCCTAACCTCGACCGACGACCTTCGCCGCATCATCGCCGAGCCGCGCCCGTCGACGAAAACCAAGATCCTCGATGCGCTCGACGAGCAGTCGATCGATTTCCTCAAGCGCTGTCCCTTTGCCCTGGTCGGCACGACCGCCGCCGACGGCACGATCGAGGTCTCGCCCAAGGGCGACGAGCCGGGCTTCATCCGGGTCGAGGATTCCAGGACGCTGCTGATCCCCGAGCGTGTCGGCAACAACCTGGCCTTCGGGCTCAGCAACATCCTGGCGACGGGCAAGATCGGCCTGATCGCGTTGGTGCCGGCGACGGGCGAAACGCTGCGCGTGTCGGGTACAGCCGAGATCTTCGACGATGCCGAGCTGGTCGGTTCGCTGAGCTCGCTGGGCAAGCCCGCCCTGCTGGCCACGCGGGTGCATATCCAGCACTGCTATTTCCACTGCGCGCGCTCGGTCGTGCGCGCCAAGCTGTGGGACCCCAAGTCATGGCCGGCGGCTGGTCGGATCTCGTTCGGCAAGATCATCGCTCCGCGCATCGGCGCCGACGCCGGCGTCGCCGCCCAGATCGACGCCAGTGTCGAAGGCGCCTACACTACGAGACTGTGGACCAACAGCTGACGACAAATGGGTGACCCGCCGTTTCGCGCTGAAGTCATCGGCAGTCTGCTGCGGCCGCGCATCCTCAAGGATACGGCGACGGCGATCGCCAACGGCAAGGCCGATGCGGCCGACTACCAGTCGGTGCTGGAACGCGAGATCGGCCGCGTCGTCGCCCGGCAGGAGGCGCTCGGCCTCCGGGTCGCCACCGACGGCGAATTCGGCCGCACGTCCTGGTTCGGTTTCTTCTTCGAAGGACTCGACGGCTTTCGCCTGCAGCCGTCGCTGTTCCGTTTTCGCGACACCGAAGGCGGCAGCTTCGAGTGGCCGACCTGCGTCGCCGGCGCGCCGATCCGCCGCCGCGCGCCGATCACGCTCGCCGAATACCGGCGGGTCAAGAAGTTCACCAGGTCTGCCTTGCCCAAGGCGACCCTGCCGACACCCAGCGCCTTCCACTTCTTTCGCTTCACCCAGCCCTTCGATCCGGCGGTCTACGACCAGCAGCGCTACTTCGACGACCTCGTGGCGGTCTATCGGGCGGAGCTTGCCGAGCTCGCCCTCGCCGGCTGCACCTACGTGCAGATGGACGAGGTGCCGGTGGCCATGCTGTGCGATCCGCTGGTGCGGGAGCAGGCCGCCGCCGAGGGCGGCGACCCCGACAAGCTGCTCGATCTCTATGTCGACGTGATGCGCCGCATCCTCAGCGAGCGTCCGGCCGGTATGACCGTCGGGGTGCATCTCTGCCGGGGCAACTTCCGCAGCCGATGGATGGCGTCGGGCGGTTACGAGCCGGTGGCGGCGCGGCTGTTCAACGACTTTCCCGTCGACGTCTATTTCCTCGAATACGACAGCCAGCGCGCCGGCGATTTCTCGCCGCTGCGCCATGTCCCGAAGGATCGCCATGTCGTGCTGGGGCTGGTCTCGTCCAAGACGCCGGTGCTGGAAAGCCGCGACGACCTCAGGCGGCGCATCGACGAGGCGGCGAAGTTCGTCGACTCCGAGCGCCTGTCGCTTTCCTCGCAATGCGGTTTCGCCAGCGTCGCCGGCGGCAACTCGATCGACGAGGACACGCAGTGGGCCAAGCTTGGCCTGATCGTCGATACCGCACGCGCCGTCTGGGGCACGGCCTAGGGTCCCAATGATGAGGCGATTGACGAGGCGCAGCTTTACCGGACTGGCCTTCGCGACCGGCTCCTGTACGCCAGCGCCGTCGGTCGCCGTGCGCACCATGACTCCGGGCAAGCTCCTGATCGGCACCTACTTCGTGAACCCGCCCTTCGAATATGTTTCCGATGGGCAGAGGATCGGCTTCGAGGTCGACCTGATGAACGAGATCGCGGCGCGCCTGTCGCTGGCGCCCGTGTTCGTCGATACCGAGTGGGAGAGGATCCTGCAGGAGATGCAGTCGGCCCGCTATGACTGCATCGTCGGCGGCATCACCGTCACGCCCGAGCGAAGGCGCCTGCTCGCCTGGTCCACGCCCTACATGACGACGACGCTGAGCCTCGTTGTCGACGGCCGGCGCTCGCCCGACCTTCGCAGCCTGGCCGACTTCCGGAGCGCAACCGTTGGCGTCCAGGCGGCGACGACCGACTACGACATCGCCATCAGGATGCAGCGCAAGGGCGAGATCGGCAGCGTCAAAGTCTATCCCTTCGCGCGGATCCAGGACGCCATGGTCGATCTCGCTGCGGGCCGCATCACCGCGGTGATGAAGGTCTATCCGGTGGCGGCCTGGCTGGCGCGTCAGACGCCGGGCCTGGTGATTGCGGCCCAGGTGCCCGATGATCCGCAGCCGCTCGCCATCGGCTTCCGGCACGACCAGCGCGAGCTCTTGAGCGCGGTCGACCGCATCCTGGCCGATCTGAAGCGTGACGGCGCGTACACCCACTTGGCCCGGAAATGGGGCGTTCCGTGAAGCGCAAGGCGGCGCTGTTCCTGCTGGCGGTGATGCTGTCCGTCAGTCTCGGCGCCATCATCGTGACGTCGCTGGCCATGTATCGGCTCGCATCGGAGCGCTACGCCCAGGAGATCCGCAAGATCGAGGCAAGCCTCGGCGATCGTTTCGCCGTCTTCGAGACCATGCTGCGCGACGAGCATGAGCGCATCACATCGCATATGGAAAAGGTGATGCCGTCGATTGCGCTGGACCTTGAGGCGAGCGGCCGGCCCCCCGGCGCGCTTTCGAACGAGGAGATGACGGCGCTGTCACATCGTCATGGCGTTCAGCACATCTATTTCATCAATCGCAATCATGTCGTCTTCCAGACCAACTATCGACCGGACTTGAACCTCGCCTTCCCCAAGGGGCCGTTCACCCGGTTCCTCGATTCGGTGTTCGGCGGCAACCGGGTCATGAGCGACGGCATCGACATCAGCCAGGCGACGGGAACGCTCAAGACCTACAGCTACCTTGGGCCCAAGGACAAAGACTACGTCATCGAGATCTCGACCGACGTGCGCGGCAGCCTCGATTCGACCGGCTACGGCTGGATGGCGAAGTACTTCTTCGACGAGTTGCTGACCGACCCGGTTCGCTCGAATCCGTCGATCAAGGAACTCGACATCTACCTTATCAACCAGACCGCCGCCTGGTCGCTGATCCATCCGGGACAGAAGCTCGATCCGTCGCTGGCCGAACGCATCGTCGAGAAGCGGCGTGAGGAGATCAGCAGCGCCGATGGCCGTTATCTCACCGTCTACAGCGCCGAGCAGACGTCGTCGGCTACCAAGCCCGACCATCCGGTGACTGCCAAGCACGTGATCCGGAAGATCACCTATGACGTCGGGCTGGCGCGCGAGGCGGTGATCCAGGTCCTGCTGAGCTCGCTGCTCGTGCTGGCGATCCTTATGCCGATGGTGTTCTGGATCGCCTCCCGGCAACTGCAGAAGCAGCTTCTCGACCCGCTGTTCAACCTGCGCGGCGAGGCCGGCGCGATCGCGAAGGGCGATCTCAACCAGACGATCGCCAACACCGACCGTCGCGACGAGATCGGCCAGCTGGCGCTCAGCTTTGCGTCGATGCGCGACGCCGTGCGCAGGACCATCACCGATCTCAAGGAGACCAACATCTCGATCGAGCGCTTCGTGCCGCAGGCCTTCCTTGCAATCGTCGGCAAGCCGTCGATCGTCGAGGTCGAGCTGGGCGACAACAAGCGCAAGGACATGACGATCCTGTTCTCCGACATCAGGAACTTCACGACCCTGTCGGAAGCGATGACGCCGGACGAGAACTTCACCTTCATCAACGCCTATCTCGAGCACATGGGCCCGGTGATCCGCGACCACAATGGCTTCATCGACAAGTATATCGGCGACGCCATCATGGCGCTGTTCGAATCGCCCGACGATGCGGTCAAGGCCGGGCTTGCCATGCTCGACACCCTCGATGCCTTCAATGCCGTACGTCGCGCCGCCGGTCGCTCGCCGATCGCCATCGGAATCGGCATCAACACCGGCACCCTGATGATGGGCACGATCGGCGAGAAGCATCGCATGGACGGCACCGTCATCTCCGACGCCGTCAACCTCGCCTCGCGAGTCGAGAGCCTGACCAAGGCCTATGGCGTCGCGATGCTGGTCTCGCAGTACACCGTGCTGGGTCTGGCCGATCCCAAGGCCTACGACATCCGCCCGATCGACGTCGTCGTGGTCAAGGGCAAGAGCCGTCCGGTGATGATCAGCGAGGTGTTCCAGCACGACCCGGCCGAACAGCGCGCCGCCAAGGCCGGTACGCGCGACCTTCTGCAGTCGGGGGTCGAAGCCCTGGGACGCCGCGACCTGGCGTGCGCCCGCCGATTCTTCCAGGAGTCGCTCGACAGGCTGCCCGGCGATCTGGCGGCCAGCAATCTCCTGCAGAAATGCGTCTGAGGTTCGTTCAGGCCGACGACTTCTTGTAGATCGCGTCGACGTGGACGTCGGCGCAGTCGATGACGGGGAAGCCGCAGTCGTGGCCGGCGAAAGCCAGGAACAGGTCGGTGCCGCCAAGCAGCACGGCCTCGGCGCCGCGCTCGGCGAGGCGGCGGCCGGCGGCGAAGAAGGTCCGGCGCTGTTGATCGACGACGCGGCCGATGCTCGCCATGTCGACATAGCACTGCTGCACCCGCTCGAACTCATCGCCCTCCGGGGCAATGACCTCGGCCTTGGTGATCTTGCCATAGAGCTTGCTCGCCATGACCACGCGCGTGCCGATGATGCCCACGCGCTTCAGGCCGCGCTGGTTGATGGCGGCGTCGACCGGATCGAGGCCGTTGATCAGCGGCAGCGGCGAGATCGCCTCCAGCTCCCTGATGCAGAAGTGCCCGCCCATCGAGGTGACGGCAGCGGCCTCTGCGCCGGCGCCCTTCAGATGGCCGATCAGCCGGACGAAGATCTCGGCCTGGCGGTCCGGGCGCCCATCTCCCATGTTGCGGCTCATGTCGCGCACGTCGGCGTAGGCGATGGTGAGGTCGAGCGGGATGTTCGAGGCGTGATGCCGCTCGATCAGGCCGCGGTGATAGAAGTCCGTGGCGGCCGGGCCGATGCCGCCGATCAAACCGATGTGCATGGTTCGTGCTTTCTCAGCGCGCCGCGCGGCGCTGGATGATCAGGTTGGCCGCGACCGTCAGCAGCAGCGTCACCGTCATCAGGATGAAGGCGATGGCGCCGCCGAACGGCCAGTTGGTCTGCTGGGTGAACTGGTTGTAGATCAGCGGCGCCATCATCTTGAACAGCGGCCCGCCCAGCAGGAAGGGCGTGGCGTAGGCGTTCATCGCCAGGATGAAGGTCAGGATGGTGCCGGCCAGGATGCCGGGCAACGCCAGCGGCCACAGGACGCGCCAGAACATGGTGGCGGGCGGCGCGCCCAGGCTGAAGGCTGCTTCCTCGACCGAGCGATCGATGCCCTCGATCACGCTCTGCAGGCTGAGCACCATGAACGGCAGGTTGACGGCGATGATGCCGATGATCACCGCCTTCTCGGTGAACATGATCTCGAACGGCTTGTCGATCAGGCCAAGGCCCATCAGGCTCGCATTGACGAAGCCCTTGTTGCCGAACACGACCATCCAGCCGGCCGCGCGCACGGAGTTGCCGACGAACAGCGGCAGGACGATCGAGATGATCAAGAGGTTCTTGAAGCGGCTCTGCGTGCGCGCCACGACATAGGCCAGCGGAAAGCCCAGCACCAGGCAGACCGCGGTCACCAGCACGGCGATGCGCACGGTCGTCCACAGGATCGTGGTGTAGTAGGGGTCGGTGAAGAACTTGACGTAGTTGGCGATCGTGACCGCCTCGACCATCATCTTCCTGGCCGGCACGAACTCGTTCAGGCTGTAGCGGAACAGGATGACGAGCGGCGCCAGCAACGCGATCGCGACAAACACCGTCGCCGGCGTCAGCAACGCGGCGGCGGTGAGGCCCTCGCCCCGTCGCTTCTCGACGACGGGGCCATGTGCGATCGCGGTGTCGGTCATGCCGTGCGGCCGTCAGCCTTTGAAGGACTTGTTCCACCAGTCCTGGAAGGCGACGTCGTTCTTCGACATGTAGGCATAGTCGAGATCGACCAGCCGCTTCTGCTCCTCGGGCGTGAAGCCGATGCGCTTCTGGACGTCCTCCGGCACCTTGGCGTCGGTGACCGTGGGGTTGTAGCCCATGTCGACGGCGAACAGCTCCTGCGCCGAGGCCGCCATCATGGCGTCGAGCCAGGCATAGCCGCCCTCCTTGTTGGGCGCGTTCTTCGGCATCACGAAGCCTGAGACGTACATCGGCACGCCTTCCTTGGGCGCCACGGTCTGCACCTTGATGCCGGCGTTCTGCCATTGCACGGCGCGCGCCTTCCACATGATGCCGCAGGCGATCTCGCCGGTCTTGAGCGCCTGGGCGAAGGCTTCGTTGGACGGATAGATGCGCGCGCCGGCCTTCCGGCAGGCCAGCAGCCGCTCCTTGCCGGGCTCGAAGTTGCTTACCGAGCCGCCCGAGGCGAGGGCCGCGGCCACCATGTTGTACTGGCGCTGGATGTCGATGATGCCGAGCTTGTTGCCGTGCTTGGGATCGAGCGTGTCGGCGAAGCCGCTCGGCGCCTCCATCATGTCGGGGTTGTAGAGCACCACCTTGCCCGAATAGATGTGGCCGATGCCGTAGGGATACTTCATCGCCGGGATCAGATTCTTGGCATTGGGCATCTTCGAATAATCGAGCTGCTCGGCCAGGCCCTGCTCGTTGAGGTCGTACATGTCGTTGGCGGAAAAGCCCTGCACGTCCGACGTGCCGCGGCGCAGCGTCCGCTCGGCCATCATCTTGGCCTTGCGCGGGTCGGCGTTCTCCTCGGCATTCACGCACTCCCACTTGGCGGGCGCGAGCAGCGGCGTGTTGATGTTCTTGGTGAGCAGGCGCGAATAGTCGCCGCCCCAGGTGCCGATGACGATGCGCTTGTTGTCCTGCGCACCGGCCGGCCGGGCCGCAGCCGTAGTAAAGGTGCCTGCTGCAAGGGCAGCCGCGCCGCCCAGCGCGGTGCGGCGGTTGATCATGAAGCTCTTCGACATTGTTGCCTCCTGTTGTTGGCTCCGTTCCCCCCGGAACTACTCCTTGAAAACCTGACCGGCCGACGCCGGCCAGCCGACGTGGATGGGCTGGCCGACCTCCGGCACGAAGGCGCCGTCGCGATTGGCGATCTGGGCGACCATCCGGTCGCTAGGCGAGAGGCGCACATGGATGTCGATCAGCGCGCCGAGATAGGAGACGAATTCCACCGTGCCGGACAGGCTGTTGTCGAGTCCGGTGTTGGGACTGGGCCCGACCGCCACCCGCTCGGGTCTGACCGACAGCACCGCGCGGCCCCTGCCGTCACCCGTCCCCTTGCTGGCGCCGTCGCCGGTACAAGCGATGACGAGGCCGCCGTCCGTGCGGAAGCGGCCCGGCGCCTCGAGCGCGCCCTCGAGGAAGGTGCTGCGGCCGACGAAGCCCGCGACGAAGCGGTCGGCCGGCCGCTCGTAGAGGTCGCGCTGGCTGCCGACCTGGCGTACCGAGCCCTCGCTCATGACCACCAGCCGGTCGGCCATGGTCAGCGCCTCTTCCTGGTCGTGCGTCACCATGACGGTGGTGAGGCCCATCTTGCGTTGGAGCTCACGGATCTCGACCCGAACCTCCTGGCGCAGCTTGGCGTCGAGGTTGCTGAGCGGCTCGTCGAGCAACAGCACGTCGGGATGGATGGCGAGCGCACGGGCCAGTGCCACGCGCTGCTGCTGGCCGCCCGAGAGCTGGCGCGGCAGGCGGCCGCCGTAGCCGCCGAGCCTAACCAGGGCCAGGGTCTCGTCGACGCGCTGCGCGATGTCGCGCTTCGGCAGCTTGCGCATCTCCAGGCCGAACGCGACGTTCTCGGCGACGGTGAGGTGCGGGAACAGCGCGTAGTTCTGGAACACCATGCCGGCGTTGCGCTTCCAGGGCGGCAGCACCGTCACGTCCGTGCCGCCGAGCTTGACGTGGCCTGCCGTAGGCTCGATGAAGCCCGCGACCATGCGCAAGGTGGTGGTCTTGCCGCAGCCCGAAGGGCCGAGCAGGACCAGGAATTCGCCATCCTTGATGCTGAGCGAGACGTCGCGCACGGCGTGGAAGTCGCCGTAGCGCTTGGCGAGGCCAATGATGTCGAGCTGGGCCATCAGACCACGCGCGCCAGCTTGACGTATCGATCGGTGATCAACATCGCCATGCCGATCAGCAAGATCTGCACCACCGAGACCGCCGCGATCGTCGGGTCGATCTTCCATTCCAGGTACTGGAGGACGACGATGGGCAGCGTCGTGCGGCCGGGGCCGACCAGGAACAGGCTCATCTCGAGATTGCCGAACGAGGTCACGAAGCCGAACAGGGCGCCCGCGACGATGCCCGGCCGGATGGCAGGCAGGGTGATGCGCCAGAAGGTGACGAAGGCATTGGCCCCGAGATTCTGAGCGGCTTCCTCGATGCTGCGATCGACGCCGACCAGGCTCGCGGTGACCAGGCGCACCACCCAGGGAATGATGATCACGGTGTGGCCGGCCACCAGGGCGTAGAAGGTGCCGAGAACGTCGACGTCGAGGGCCTTCTCGGCCTCGACCTGGAAGACGTACATCGCCGTGCCCAGCACGACGCCCGGCACGATCAGCGGCATCAGCAGGAGCTGCGACAGCGGCAGACGGTAGGCGAAGCGGTGGCGCACGACGGCCAAGGCTGCCGGCACGCCCAGCGCCAGGCCGAAAAAGGTCGCCAGCACGCCGACCTGGAAGCTCATGCGGAAGCCTTCGACGAACTTCGGTTGGTCGAGAATGGCGGCGAACCAGCGCACGCTGTAACCCTCGGGCGGGAAGGAGGGGATTTCCTGCTGGAAGAAGGCGAGCCAGGTGACGAAGACGAGCGGCGTGAGAATGTAGCCGAGCGTGATCGCCGCCGCGCCGTTGAGGGCCCAGCGGCGCGCGCGCCGTCGGATGACGGCAGCGATCACAGGGTGTTCTTGTGGAAGCGGCCGCCCTTCATGATGGCGGAGAGATGCGGGCCGCCATCCTTGAACAGGCCGAGATTCTTCAGAGGATCGCCGTCGACAACCAGGAGGTCAGCGAAGGCGCCGGGCTCGACGACGCCGAGCCTGCCTTCCTGGCGCACGACTTCGGCGCCGATCAAGGTCGCCGAGCGGATGACCTCGATCGCGGGCATCACGCGGCCGCGGATCTGGAATTCCACGGTCTGCTCGTCTTCCAGCGCCCCCAACAGGTCGGAGCCGTAGGCCATGCGCACGCCGGCCTTGCGGCAGAGTTCCAGCTCCTTGAAGCCGTACTTCAGGACCTCGTCGTTCTTTTCGAGCATCTCCCTGGGCATGCCGAGCTCGGCAGCGCGTCGCTTCATGGCGTCGTAGGCGATCAGGTTGGGCACCATGTAGACGCCCTTCTGCGCCATCAGCCTGGCAGTCGGCGCGTCCACCAGGTTGCCGTGCTCGATGGTGCGCACGCCGCACTTCACGGCCCGGGTGATCGCTTCAGGCGTGTAGGCGTGGGTCAGCACGTAGCGGCCGAAGGCATGCGCCTCCTCGACCGCGGCGGTGATCTCCTCCTCGGTGAACTGCAGCGATTCCAGCGGATCGTAGGGCGAGGCGACGCCGCCCGAGACCATCAGCTTCACCTGGTCGGCGCCCTGGCGCATCTGCTCGCGCGCTGCCTTGCGCACTTCGTCGGGGCCGTCGGCGATGGCGCGGATGAACACCATGCCGTTGCAGCAGAGGCACGGCGGACCCATCGTGTCGGTGCGCCGGTTGCGATCGTTGTGGCCGCCGGTCGGACCGATGGACCGACAGGAGATGAAGAGCCGCGGACCCGGGATCAGGCCGGAATCGATGGCGGTCTTGGTGCCCCAGTCTGCGCCGCCGGCGTCGCGCACCGTGGTGAAGCCGCGATCGAGCATGCGTTTCAGGCGGCCGGTCGAACGCGCCATCATCAGGGTCAGCGGCACCGCCTCCATGCGGTTGATGTAGACCTCGCTGTGATGCGTGTGCACATGGCAGTCGATCAGGCCCGGCATCAGCGTGCGCTTGCCGCAATCGATCACGTCGGCGTTCGTCGCCTTGATCGGCTTGGCCGACACTTCCTTGATGACGTCGCCCTCGACCAGCACTTCATAGCCGGCGCGGGCTTCCTTCCAGCGCGGATCGAGCAGACGCAGGTTCCGGAACAGGAAGGTCATCATTTCAGCTCGTTCTTGTGGAACTGGCCGGCCTTCATGATCACCGGCAGATGGGCGCCCTGGTCGAGGAACAGCTCCAGCTTCTTCAATGGATTGCCGTCGACAACGATGAGGTCGGCGAAGGCGCCGGGCTCGACGATGCCGAGCTTGCCTTCCTGGCGCAGGATCTCGGCGCCAATGGTGGTGGCCTGCCGGATGATCTCGATCGGCTTCAGCACCTCGGCGCGGAACATGAACTCGCGGCTCTGCTCGACCTGGAGCTGGCCCAGCAGGTCGCTGCCGTAGCCGACCTTGACGCCGGCCTCCTTGCAGATTTCGAGCGAGCGCAGGGCGCCCTCGAGGACGACGTCGTTCTTTTCCAGCTGATCGGCGGTCATGCCGAACTGGGCAGCGCGCTCCTTCATGATGAAGTAGGTCACCAGGTTGGCCACCATGTAGCCGCCCGAGGATTTGAGCAGCTTGGCCGCCTTGGCATTGATCAGGTTGCCGTGCTCGATGGTCCGCACGCCGTTGTTGACCGCCCGCGTGATGGCCTCCGGCGAATAGGCATGGGCCAGCACGTAGCGGCCGAAGGCTTTTGCCTCGTCGGTGGCTGCGGCGATCTCGGCCTCGGAGAATTGCAGGGAATCCAGAGGATCGTAGGGCGAGGCGACGCCACCCGAGCACATGATCTTCACCTGGTCGGCGCCCTGGCGCATCTGCTCGCGTACCGCCTTGCGCACCTGGTCCGGGCCGTCGGCGATGGCGAGGCTGTAGACCATGGCGTTGCAGCAGCCGCACGAGGCCGTCGCGTAGTCGGTGCGGCGGCGCGAATCGCTGTGTCCGCCGGTCGGGCCGATGGCGCGGCCGGAGATGAACAGCCGGGGGCCGGGGATCAGGCCGGATTCGACGGCGGTCTTGATGCCCCAGTCGGCGCCACCGGTATCGCGCACCGTGGTGAAACCACGATCGATCATGCCTCTCATCAGGTCGGCCGATTTGGCCGTGAGCAGGGTGAGCGGCATGCTCTCGAGCAGGCGGAAGTTCACCTCGACCAGGAAGACGTGCACGTGGCAGTCGATCAGGCCCGGCATCAGGGTTCGCTTGCCGCAATCGACCACCTGCGCCTTGCCCGCCTTGATCGGCTTGGACGACACTTCCTTGATGGTGTCGCCCTCGACCAGCACCTCGTAGCCGCCGCGCGGCTCGTTCCAGCGCGGGTCGAGCAGGTTCAGGTTCTTGAAAAGGTACTGCGGCATCAACGCTCTCCCAACTTGCGCCGCGCACCCTACGATGGCCGCCCGTTTGGCGCTACAGTTTGAGCGGTCGGAGGGTACGTGCGGCGCATCGTGGTAATCGGCACAACGGGATCGGGTAAGAGCAGGCTGGCCGAGCGGCTGGCGGCTCAGACCGGCCTGCGTGTGATCGAGCTCGATGCACTTTACTGGGGCAAGGACTGGCAGCCGGCGCCGCTCGAGCTGTTTCGTCACCGGGTGGAACGCGAGACGCGCGACGACGGCTGGATCGTGGTCGGCAATTACGGCCAGGTCCGCGATATCGTCTGGCCGAACGCCGACACCCTGGTCTGGCTCGACCTGCCGCTGTCCCTGGTGATGTGGCGCCTGGTCCGCCGGACGGTGCGGCGCGCCGCCACCCGGCAGGAACTCTGGGGCACCGGCAACCGCGAGAGCTTCCGCAATGCCTTCATGAGCCGGCAGTCGATCCTGCTGTGGGCCCTCAAGACCCATCGCCGCAACCGTGAGCGCTATGCCAGCGAATGCATGCCGCTGGCCGGGAAAAAGCGCATCGTCCGCCTTCAGAACAAGCGCGAGGTCGAGCGCTTCGTTACAATGCACTGACAGTCATGTCGGTCCATACCTTCTCCTGTCTCGACGGCCATACGTGCGGCAACCCAGTGCGCCTGGTGTCGGGCGGCGCGCCCCTGCTCAAGGGCAGCACCATGAGCGAGCGGCGCCTCGATTTCCTTGCCAACCACGACTGGATCCGCAAGGCGCTGATGTTCGAGCCGCGCGGCCACGACGTGATGTCGGGCTCGATGCTCTATCCGCCGACCCGCGCCGACTGCGACGTCGGCATCCTGTTCATCGAGGTGAGCGGTTGCCTGCCGATGTGCGGCCACGGCACCATCGGCACCGTCACCATGGCGGTCGAGAACGGCCTTGTGGCGCCGGCGACGCCGGGCACGCTCAACATCGACGCGCCGGCCGGCCGCGTCGTGGCGCGCTACGAACAGCAGGGCCGTTTCGTCGAGAGCGTCCGCATCACCAACGTCGCTTCGTACCTCGCCGCCACGGAGATCGCGATCGACGTGCCGGGCATCGGCGAACTGTTGTTCGACATCTCATACGGCGGCAATTTTTACGGCATCCTCGAGCCGCAGAAGAATTATGCCGGCCTCGAAGCGATGTCGGCCGGCGACGTGCTGCGCCTCTCGCCGATCGTGCGTCGCCTGCTGAACGACAAGATCCATCCGGTGCATCCGGAGAACGAGACCATCAAGGGCGTGAGCCATGTCATGTGGACCGGCAAGCCGCGTGATCCGCGCGCCCACGCGCGCAACGCGGTGTTCTACGGCGACAAGGCGATCGACCGCTCCCCCTGCGGCACCGGCACCTCGGCGCGCATGGCCCAGCTCGCCGCCCGGGGCAGGCTGAAGGTGGGCGACGACTTCGTGCATGAAAGCATCATCGGCTCGTTGTTCGACGGCCGCGTCGAGGGCTCGGCTCGCGTCGGCAACCACGACGCCATCGTGCCCTCGATCTCGGGCTGGGCGCGCCAGCACGGCATCAACACGATTTTCGTCGACGATCGCGATCCCTTCGCGCACGGCTTCCAGGTCTGAGGACCGCGGACCAATCCATGAGCAGGCCTGAGGCCTGCGGTCCGCATGAGTCAGTCTGCAGCCTTGGCCAGCGTCGCCGGCGCCTTCACGCCGCCGCGTGAAAAGATCGCATCGATCTCGCTGGCGCCGTAACCCAGCTCGCCCAGGATCTCCGCACCGTTTTCGCCTGTGTGCGGCGCATGCTGCTGGGCGTCGTGCTGCGAGGCCGGCGGCAGGCCCGGGATGTTGGCGACCGGCATGCGGCCGAAGCCGTCCTGCTCGATCCAGTCGATGGCGCCCGATTCCTTGACGTGCGGGTGCTCGAGATAGTCACTGTAGTTGTTGACCCGCTCGCAGAACACGTCCTTGGGCTGCAGGATGGCGATCCATTCCTCGGTCGTCTTGGTCGGCATGGTCTCGTTGAGCGCCTTGATGATCTTGGCGGCATTCCTGATGCGGTCGTTGTGGCTCTGCAGGTCGGGGTCGTCGGCGATGTCGCGGCGCCCGATCAGCTCGAACAGCAGGCGGAAATGATGCGGCCGCATGGCCGACACCATGATGTAGCCGTTCTTCGACTTGTAGCTGCCGGCCGGCATGTAGAGCGGCGGCGGCGTGCCATTGGAGAACACGTACTCCATCAACTTGGCGCCCTGATAGGCCGCCGCCGAGCGCATCAGGCTGGAATCGATGTAGCAGCCCTCGCCGTAGCGCAGCTGGCGCATCAGCGCCGGCGCCAGCGCCTGGAAAGTGTAGAGACCGGTCGTGACGTCGACCGCGATCATGCCCTGCCGCCATGGCGTGCCGTCGGGCAGGCGGTTCATCACCATCATGCCGCTGAAGGCCTGGATCAGCCCGTCGACGGTCGGCCGCTTGCTGTAGGGCCCGGTCTGGCCGAAGCCAGACACCGAGCAGTAGATCACATCGGGATTGACCTTCTTCGCGTCCTCGTAGCCGAAGCCCAGGCGCGAGATCACGCCCGGCCTGAAACTCTCGATGACGACGTTGGCCTTGGCCATCAGCTTGTTCACGACCGCCTTGCCGTCGGCCGATTTGAGGTCCAGGGCGATCGAGCGCTTGCCTCGGTTGAAGGCGACGGAATGGGCGCAGTGATCGCCCTTGAGCTCGCCCAGCGCGCGGCCCCAGTCGCCCTCGGGCGGTTCGATCTTGATGACGTCGGCGCCGTGCAGCGCCAACAGCATCGTGGCATGCGGCCCGGCCACGCCCTGCGTGAAGTCGAGCACGGTGATGCCGTCGTACGCGCCCTTGATCATTTAACCCTTCCTCCCGATCGCCTGAACGTACGTTTACCCGCCGTGCGGGAGCAAGGTCCGACCTGCAGGGAAGCCATGCGCATGAAGAAAAGTTACGTAAACGCGCAGAGTTCTTCGTTTGAGCCCAGAGCCGCCGCGGCGCAGTTATGTGTAGTTGCACCTACTGGAGCCCCGGATCATGGCCACTCTTTCCCTGCCGATCGCTGCTCTTGCCGCCGCCAGCCACGTAGCGCCATCGCTGGTCGCGCCGTTCTTCCGTCGCATGATGCTGACACCGCGCCGCCACGTGCGGCCGCCGCCGGTCCTGTCGCTGCCGCTCGCCGATCAGCGCATCGATCTCGGCGATGGCCTTGTCGCCTGGCGCTGGGGTCACGGACCCGTCGTGCTGCTGGTCCACGGCTTCGAGGGCAACCGCGCGCAGTTCGCGGCTTTCGTCGCAGCGCTTGTCGAGCGCGGCTTTGCGGCGGTCGCGCTCGACGTGCCGGCGCATGGTGAATCGGCCGGCAACGACCTGACGGCCGTCAAGTTCATCGCCGCCATCGAACGCACCTTGGCCCGGCTGTCGCCGGTCCATGCGGTGATCGGCCATTCGCTCGGAGCGGCCATGAGCCTCTATTCCGTTGCCCATACCGGCGGCGCCAAGCGCGTGGCGCTGATCTCCGCTCCGTCATCGCTGAAGCGCGAGCTCAATCGCTTCGCCTCGGCCGCCGGCCTTTCTGAGCGCGGTCGCAAGGCATTCATCGCGTCCGTAGAGAATCATGTCGGCCGTCCGTCCGCCGATTTCGACGTCGCGCGCATCGCCGGCAAAGTCGACCTGCCCCTGCTCCTGGTGCATGACCAGAACGACCGGCAGGTCCCCGTTCTCGAATCGGCCAGGACTGCTCATGTGCTGCCCGGCGCCGAACTGATGGTCACACGCGGGCTCGGTCACAATCGCCTGTTGGCCGATCCCGCCGTCGTGCGCGCTGTCGTCGACTTCGTCTCTCAGGAAACGATGGGGAGCGCCTGCACGACGTAGCTGTGCGAGAGCGTCCGTCGCAGCACCGGGTCCTCGATCTCCATGTCGAAGCGCGACGATGACCGGATGCCACCGATCGCCGGCAGGGTCCCGCAGAACATGGCGACGCCCGCCGGAAGGCGCTTGTTGCCGTTGTTCCAGCCGGCGATCAGGTCACGCGGCAGACGGATCTTGCCTAAAAGGCCTTCCTGATAGGGGACCTTCTTGCCGCCTTCCTCGACGAAGCTGCGCAGGATCAGCTCGTCCCAGTGCGGCTCGACGTCCTCGAAGCGCCAGGCCGAGCGGCCGATCACCTTGGCGCAGACCTGCTTGGATTGGGCAACTCCATAGGTCTCGAGCTTGCGGTCGGTATGGTCGGCGCCGACAGTGATCCACAGCCGGTCGGCCGTGCCGACCAGCACCGGCTCGGCCTCGCCCGACGTGTCGTCGCCCACGACCTGGATTGAAGCGGCCTGGGTGAGCAGGCTCGCGGCGACTCGGTAATAGAGCGGCACCCTCGACGGAGGCTGCACACCGATCGCCTTCAGCTCCTCGATGTGATGTTCCAGCGCCGCGACATCGCGGCCGGTCCATCCGGCGATGATCAGGTCATCGATGTCGCAGGCGCGGCCGTCGAGCTCGACACGCGCCATCAGAGAACGGCGAGCTGCGAATTCAACAGGTCGGTCACCAGCATGTAGCCCGGCGCATGGGTGATGCAGAACTCGGGCTTCACCGTGGCGACCACCGATTGCGGGGTCACGCCGCAGGCCCAGAACACCGGCAGTTCATCGTCACGAACCGGCACGGCGTCGCCATAGTCCGGCTTGGCGATGTCCTTGATGCCAATGAGCTCGGGCTTGCCGAGATGCACCGGTGCGCCATGAACCGAAGGGAAGCGCGTCGTCACCTGCACGGCGCGGATCGCGTCGGCCGGCTTGAAGGGCCGCATGGAGACCACCATCGGACCGTGAAACGGGCCGGCCGGCGTGCACTCGATGTTGGTCCGGTACATCGGCACGTTCACGTCGCAGCTCTGGTGGCGGATCTCCAGGCCATTGTCGATCAGCGCCTCCTCGAAGGAGAAGGAGCAGCCCAGCACGAACGACACCAGGTCGTCGCGCCACACCTGCTTCAGGTCATCGACCTCATCGATCAGTTCGCCTTTCTTCCAAACCCGATAGCGCGGGATGTCGGTGCGGATGTCGAGGTCCTCGCCCAGCATCGGCAGGCGCCAGTCGCCCGGTTCGGACTGCCCCAGTAGCGGGCAGGGCTTGGGATTGAGCATGCAGAAGCGCGTGAAGTCGGCGGCGAATTCCTTGGGAAGAATCGCGAGATTGCCCTGCACATATCCGGGCGCCATGCCCGAGGTCGGCTTGCGGAAGCCGCCGGTGCGAATGCGGCGGCGTGCGTCGCGCCCGGTCTCGCCCTTGATGGTGGTAATGGTGTCCATGGCGATCTCCTACACGTGCTGGCCGCCGTTGATCTGGATCTCGGCGCCGCTGACGTAGCTTGCGCCCTTCTCGCACAGGAAGTGGATGACGTCTGCCACCTCGTCGGGCGTGCCGAGGCGTCGCATCGGGATCTGCTCCTCGACGATCTTCTCGGTGCCGGGCGACAGGATCGAGGTGTCGATCTCGCCGGGGGCAATGGCGTTGACGCGGATGCCGAGCGGTCCGAAGTCATGCGCCATCTCGCGGGTCAGCGCTGCAAGCGCCGCCTTCGACGTCGCGTAGGCGGATCCGGCGAACGGATGCACGCGACTGCCGGCGATCGAGGTGACGTTGACGACGGCGCCCTGTGCGGCCGCCAGTTCGTGGACCAGGCCGCGCGCCAGTGCCACCGGCGCGAAGAAGTTCACGTTGAAGACCTGGCGCCACAGGTCGAACGGCGTATCCATTGCGCCTAGCCGCTCGCCGTCCGGACTTTTCGGCGAGATCGCCGCGTTGTTGACCAGCGCGTCCAGCCGGCCGCCGGCAACGCGTGCCCGAATCTGCTCGATGCCGCGGCCGACATCGACCGGATCGGCGAGGTCGAGCTGGACATGGTTCTCGCCGCCGCTCGGCCACGGGCAGAGCGCACTGAACGGCTGTCGCGACACCGTGATGACCCGCCATCCGCTGGCGCTGAATTTCTTGACCGTGGCATGGCCGATGCCGCGGCTCGCGCCGGTCAGCACCAAGGTGCGGATATTGTCGTGGCGTGTCGCTGTCGCGGTCATTCGAATGATCCTACTCCGCCTCGTCGGCAATGGCGCGACAGATATTGGAAGGCAGGCCTTCGACAATAAGAGGTGCCCGGCCGCTTTCGCGACCGCGACCTGTTGCGTGTTGCAGCGATAGTGTCACATCGATGTCTAACTCATTGTATTGGATACATTTTTGTTGAACGCGACTACCCTATGTCTTATGGTCATTGAGGCTTGACCCAATATTCCGGGTCGCTGGCCATGGTTTTGAAGAAGTAATTGTGGAGGTCCGCCATGTCGGACGACAGCCGGGTGAACGACCCGAGACCCATTCTGCGCACGCGACCTGCAACGATGCTCACGGCGATCGGCCTGTGCCTGTTCATCATGGCCATGCAATTGCTGCCGCAATTCAGTGATAGCGGTCTTGACCGCATAAATGGAATCGCCACCAACACCGCCGTCATCCGATAACGCTCGGGCGCTTGTGCGCCTGCTTGGGAACGCGCATCTAGGAACGAGGTGCGCGTACCAAATCCCATTGATGAATGTCCTGCGATAACCTCCAAGCCCTGACGCCGGGCACACGCCTCGGCGACTATCGGCTCGATGGCGTGATCGGCCATGGCGGCTTCGGCATCACCTATCGCGCCTTCGACACCCAGCTCGCCAAGTTCGTCGCGATCAAGGAATACCTGCCGGTCGAGTTTGCCGTGCGCGGCGGCGACGGCAAGGTGGTGCCGCGCGGCACACGCTTCGCCGACGATTTCGCCTGGGGTCGCGAGCGTTTCCTCGATGAGGCGCGGGCGCTTGCCCGCTTCCGTCATCCGCATATCGTTCCGGTGCTGCGCTACTTCGAGGCGAACGGCACGGCCTACACCGTCATGGAATTCGAGGACGGCAAGAGCGTGGGCGAGCTGCTGCGTCAGCCCGAGGGCCGCCTTCCGACCGACGACGTGCGCCGCTTGGCGGACGGGCTGGTCGGCGGCCTCAGCGCCGTGCATGCCGAGGACTTCCTGCATCGTGACATCAAGCCATCCAACATCATCATCCGCCGCGACGGCGTTCCCGTGCTGATCGATTTCGGCGCGGCGCGCCAGGCGATGGGCGAGCGCTCGCGCACGCTGACCGGCGTACTGACACCGCAATACGCGCCGATCGAGCAGTACGCCCTGGACAGCAAGCAGGGTCCTTGGAGCGACATCTATTCCGCCGCCGCCGTGCTCTATCACGCCATTACGGGACAGCCGCCGCCTGATGCTGCCGCTCGTGTTGGCACCGATCCCTATCGCCCGCTGGCGACGGCACATGGCGATCGTTTCGACCAGGTCTTCCTCGGCGCCATCGACCGCGCGCTGGCCTTCGCGCCGGCCGATCGGCCGCAGTCCGTCGAGCAATGGGCGGCATTGTTCGGCCAATCGATCGCACGCGTCGCCGATGCGCCGACGCAACGGCTCGGCTCCGCTGCTGCTGCGCCACGTCTCGGCGCCGCGAGACGCGACCCCGATTCGCCGGAAGAATTGGTAGCGGCGCGGCCGCGCCGTCGGCGCATCAGGCTTTGGGTCGTCATTCTGCTGATCTTCCTCGCCGGATCGGCCTTGGAGCGTCGCTACGGGACAGAGTTGCGTGCACTGCTCTCAGGGACGCCGCGTCCGGTGGAGGTCGCGCAGCCGGCGCCATCACCGACGCCCGTACCGGCGCCCCAACCGGCGCCTGCGCCGACCTCCGCGCCGGCGCCTGCACCGACGCCGCAGCCTCCTCCGCAGCAGGCCATGCCGACACCGCCCGCGGTACGACCTGCACCGGCCCCGACGCCCACGCCCGATAAAGCCAAGCAAGCCTTGATCGATCAGGCCGCGCGCGCCGCAGTGTCGGCGCAGGCAATGCTGGAGCGGGCCGACGAAGCGACGCGTGCCGCACGGGCGATGGGCGGCGAGGCGCGCATCGTTGCGGCGCGGGCGGCGCGGCCGGATCTGCAGAATGCCGAGCGACTGACAAGCGATGGCATGAGCTATGTCGGCCAGGTGAGCGACGGCAAACGCCAAGGCCTCGGCGTCGCAGAACTCAGCAATGGCGAACGCCAGGCGGGCGACTTCCAGGATGGCCGCCTGAACGGGCTCGGGACCGTGCGCTTCGAGGACGACACGCGCTATGCCGGTCAATGGCACGACGGACAGCCGACCGGACTCGGCACGCGCGAGAAGCCGGGCGTCGAGCGCTCCGAAGGCAACTTCATCTCGGGCCGGCTCGATGGTCTCGGCGTACGCCGTACGCTCGGTGAACCCGCCTCGGTCCAATCGGGAGAGTTCCGTGCCAACCTGCTGGAAGGGCCGGGCGTCGAGACTGTGGGCGACCAGCGCTATGCCGGCGGCTTCCGTGGCGGCAAGCGCAGCGGCTACGGTCAGGTCACAAGTGCCGACGGCAAGGTCCAATCGGGGCGCTGGGAAGACGGAAAGCGAGTAGAAACAACGCCTTGACTGGCTGGCACGGTTGTTGCGCCCAAGCGCTGCAGCCGAACCGGTATCCGTGACCAAGCCCCTATCCGTCCTGTTGATTGACGACAACCCGACCCGCGCCGAGATCGTGGAGGCGGGCCTCGCCGCTGCGGGCTATCGCCTGCTGGCAAGGCTCGAAGGCACGCAGGATCTGATCGGCCGGGTCCGAGAGCTCGAGCCCGACGTCGTCGTGGTCAGCATCGACAGTCCCGGCCGTGACACAATCGAGGATATGCGCCGCACCACCGACCTCATGCCGCGGCCGATTGCGCTCTTCGTCGACCGCTCCGACCCGGCCACCATAGCTGCAGCTATGGAAGCAGGCGTCTCGGCCTATGTCGTGAAGGGCCTGGCGCAGGACCGCGTACGCCCGGTGGTCGACGTCGCCGTTGCCCACTTCAATCGCTATCACGCCATGCGCGAGGAACTCGACCGCGCCCGCCTTTCCCTGGTTGAGCGCAAGACCGTCGAGCGCGCCAAGGGCCTGCTGATGGAGCAGAAGGGTCTCGGCGAGGACGCCGCCTACAAACTGCTGCGCAAGCTTGCCATGGATCAGAACAAGCGGATCGGCGAAGTTGCCCGGGAAATGGTGACATACGCCAAAGTGCTTAAATCGTAGGCGTGCCTGTCGATCGAGCATGCTGCACATGCGAGCATCAGAACTGTGCTCGCCCAGCAGTCGCCAATTTTACAGTAAGATCCCCAGATATTGCGATTTTTCAATAGCTTAGACGCTTGGCATGGTTGCTGCTCGACTATTGGGGTGAGCCCAATGGCGGGCTCCTTATGAGTTGAGGCGGACCAAAGGCGGTCCGTCACCTGGACAACGGCGTCCTGATCGGTCGGCACCTGCCCGGCCGGGCGGGACGCTGTTTTCGTTTGTGGAGTGCGTACGGCATGGCCGATCTGGAGCAACCGAGGATCAAAGTCGGGTTCATCCCGATCATCGACTGCGCGCCGATCGTGCTGGCCGAAGAGCTGGGCGCCTACGAGCGCCAGGGGCTCGAGGTCGAGATTCGCCGCGAGGTTTCGTGGGCCAACGTTCGCGACAAGCTGGCGCTGGGAAAGCTCGACGCCTCCCACATCCTCAGCCCCCTGCCGCTCGCGCTGACGCTCGGCGTCGACAGCGTCAGCGTGCCGGTCGTCAACGCCATGACCCTGCAGGTGAACGGCAACGCGCTCACGCTCTCCAACAGCCTGTGGCACGAGCTGGAGGAGACCGCGCCCGACCTGGTGAAGAAAGGTCGGCCGCTCGATGCCCGAGCCATTGCCTCCGTCGTGGCCAGGCGCGCTGCGAACGGCGCCAAGCCGCTGGTGCTGGCCTCGGTGTTTCCCTATTCGGCGCAGAACTACATGACCCGCCTGTGGCTGTCGTCGGCCGGCCTTGATCCCGATCGCGACGTGCGCATGGCCGTGGTGCCACCGCCTCACACGGTCGCCTACCTCTCGGGCGGTGCGATCGACGGCTACTGTGTCGGCGAGCCGTGGAACCAGCAGTCCGAAGCGCTGGGCATCGGTCGCATCGCCATCACCGGCCCCGACATCTGGCGCGGCATGCCGGAAAAGGTCCTGGGTTGCACCGAGTCGTGGGCAGCTAACAATCCGAATACGCTGAAGGCGCTGATCAAGGCGCTGATCGAAGCGTGCCTGTGGCTCGATGAGCCGGTAAATCGGCTCGAGGCGGCGCGCATCCTGTCGAGCCCGCGCTATCTCAACATGCCCGCCGAGGTCATGTCGCGCACGCTAGAGCTGCCGGGCTTCCACGTCTTCCAGCGCGACGCTGCCAACTTCCCGTGGCGCAGCCACGCCGACTGGTTCCTGGCGCAGATGGTGCGCTGGAAGCAGGCGCCGGCGGACACGGACATCAAGGCGGTCGCCGACCGCGTCTATCGCACCGACATCTACCGCGCCGCGGCGCGCGAGATGGGCGTCGCTTGTCCCGAGGCCGACCGCTTGCCGCCGGGCGGCCACGGCGAACCGCTTCCGACGGCACAACAGACTTCCGAGGCTTCATCATTCAGGAGACGAGTATGAGCAGCACCAAGTTCGGTCGACGCAGTATCCTAAGAGGCGCCACCGCCACCGCGGCGCTGCTGGCTTCCGTGCGCGCCTCCTTCCCGTCGGGCGCGTTCGCGCAGGGGAAGGGCCCGGAGACCAACAAAGTCACACTGGGCTTCATCGCGCTCACCGATTCCTCGCCCCTGATCATCGCCAAGGAAAAGAAGATCTTCGACAAGTACGGCATCACCGATGCCAACGTCGCCAAGCAGGCCTCGTGGGGCACCACGCGCGACAACATCGTGCTGGGCTCGAGCGCCGGCGGGATCGACGGCGCGCACATCCTGACGCCGAAGCCCTACCAGATCTCGCTCGGCACCACGACGCCCGAGAACAAGCCGGTGCCGATGTATATCCTGTGCCGTCTCAACTACGACTGCCAGGCCATCTCGGTCGCCAAGGAATTCAAGGGACTCGGCATCACCGTCGACGCCAAGGCCTTCAAGGAGCCGCTCGCCAAGAAGAAGGCGTCCGGCAAGGAGATCAAGGCCGCCATGACCTTCCCTGGCGGCACCCACGACATGTGGATCCGCTACTGGCTGGCCGCGGGCGGCATCGATCCCGACAAGGACATCTCCACCATCGTCGTGCCGCCGCCGCAGATGGTGGCCAACATGAAGGTCGGCAACATGGACGCCTTCTGCGTCGGCGAGCCGTGGGGCGACCAGCTGGTGCACCAGGACATCGGCTTCACCGCCTGCATGACCGGCGAGATCTGGAAGGACCATCCCGAAAAGTCGCTCGGCATGCGCGCCGACTGGGTCGACAAGAATCCCAAGGCGGCGATGGCCGTGCTGATGGCCGTCATGGAGGCCCAGCAATGGTGCGACAAGCTGGAGAACAAGGACGAGCTCGCGCAGATCATCGGCAAACGCCAGTGGTTCAACGTGCCGCCGACCGACATTGCCGATCGCATCAAGGGCGACATCGACTACGGCGACGGCCGCAAGGTAAAGGGCTCCGACCAGCTCATGACGTTCTGGGCGCGCGGCGCGTCCTATCCGTTCCAGAGCCACGAGCTGTGGTTCCTCACCGAGAACCAGCGTTGGGGCAAGCTACCCTTGGACCTCGACACCAAGGCCGTCATCGGCAAGGTCAATCGCGAGGATCTGTGGCGCGAGGCGGCCAAGAACATCAGCGCCGCTGCAGCCGATATCCCGAAGGGCACGTCGCGCGGCAAGGAGACCTTCTTCGACGGCAAGGTCTTCGATCCCGAGGATCCCAAAGCCTATCTGGCCAGCCTGCAGATCAAGAAGGTGGCGTGATGGTGGCCGCGAACAAGGCAACTGTCGTGGCCGGCACGGCCGACATGCCGGTGCCCGACGTGCCGGTACGGTCGGCGGAGATCATGGCTTTCCGGCCGCCGATGCGGCCGGTGCTGCAGCGCCTGGGGGAGACCGCGCGCCATGTCGCCCAGGTCATCTTGCCGCCGCTGATCGTGCTGACGCTCACGCTGATCGTCTGGCAGCTGCTGTGCTCCGAGCCCGGCTCCCGCCTGCCGCCGCCGACCAAGGTGGTGACCGATGCCTGGGACTTCATCGTCGATCCGTTCTACGACAATGGCGGTGTCGACAAGGGCGCCTTCTGGCAGATCACCAAGAGCCTCGGCCGCGTCGCCGTCGGCTTCAGCATTGCGGCCATCGTCGGCATCGCGCTCGGCGTGCTGATCGGCCAGAGCACCTGGGCGATGCGCGGCCTCGATCCGATCTTCCAGGTGCTGCGCACGGTGCCGCCGCTCGCCTGGCTGCCGCTGTCGCTGGCGGGTTTCCGCGATGCTCATCCTTCGGCTCTGTTCGTGATTTTCATCACCTCGATCTGGCCGATCATCATCAACACCTCGGTGGGCGTCAGGAACATTCCGCAGGACTATCGCAACGTCGCGTCGGTGATCCGGCTCTCCTGGTGGGAGGTGTTCTACAAGATCACGCTGCCCGCCACCGTGCCCTACATCTTCACCGGCCTGCGCATCGGTGTCGGCCTCAGCTGGCTCGCCATCGTCGCGGCCGAGATGCTGATCGGCGGCGTCGGCATCGGCTTCTTCATCTGGGATGCCTGGAACAGCTCGCGCATCAGCGACATCATCGTGGCCCTGGTCTACATCGGCGTCGTCGGCTTCCTGCTCGACAAGCTGATCGCCACCATAGGCCATTTCGTCTCCCACGGCGTCGCGGCGCAATAGGGGGCCGACCATGGATCACAGCTACCTCAAGTTCGAGCAGGTCGGGATGAGCTTTCGTCGCGGCCAAATGGCGTCGGAAGTGTTGCGCGACATCAACCTCACCATCGACCAGGGCGAGTTCGTCTCCCTGATCGGCCACTCCGGCTGCGGCAAGTCCACCTTGCTCAACATCCTGGGCGGGCTTCTGACCTCGACCACCGGCGAGGTCTTCCTCGAAGGCAAGGTGGTCGACGAGCCCGGGCCCGACCGCGCCATCGTCTTCCAGAACCATTCGCTGCTGCCGTGGCTCACCGTCTACGGCAACGTCGCCATCGCCGTCGACAAGGTATTCGGCTCTTCCAAGACCAAGGCCGAGCGCCACGACTGGGTGATGCACAATCTCGAACTGGTGCAGATGGCGCAGGCCAAGGACAAGCGTCCGCACGAGGTCTCCGGCGGCATGAAGCAGCGCGTCGGCATCGCCCGCGCGCTCGCCATGCAACCCAAGGTGCTGCTGATGGACGAGCCGTTCGGCGCTCTCGACGCGCTGACCCGCGCCCATCTGCAGGACAGCGTGATGGAGATCCATGCCCGGCTCGGCAACACGGTGATGATGATCACCCACGACGTCGACGAGGCGGTGCTGCTGTCGGACCGTGTGGTGATGATGACCAACGGTCCCTCCGCCACCATCGGCGAGATCCTCCAGGTTCCCCTGGCCAGGCCGCGACGCCGGCTGGAGCTCGCGACCGACGCCGAGTACGCGCGCTGCCGCGCCGCCGTGCTCGAATTCCTCTACGCCCGGCATCGCGTGCCGGCCCGCGCAGCCTGAGAGGGCGCATGACCGAATTCGATGACCAGCAGAAGCAGTGGCTGCAGGGTTTCGTCAGCGGCCTGGAAGCGCGCAAGGCCGCCGACCGGCTGACGAACCGCAGTACCGTCGCGGCTGCGCCGTCGAACGTCGATGCCCTCCAGACCGCTGCTCAGGATCGTACCGTGGCGGCGGGCGGAAAGCTGGTCGCCGAGGAGACGGCCAAGCGCCAGCGTCACCCGCTTGATCGCCTGGACGAGGTCGCGGGCCGCGCCAAGGCGGGGCAGTTCCCCAAGGGCATCGATGTCTTCGTGACCAAGTACCAGGGCCTGTTCTATGTCGCCCCGGCGCAGGACTCTTTCATGTGCCGGCTTCGCATTCCCAACGGCATCCTGAGCGCCTGGCAGTTCCGCGGCCTGGCCGATGCCGCCGATGCCCATGGCGGCGGCTACGCCGACGTGACGACGCGGGCCAATCTGCAGATCCGCGAGATCGGGGCGGCCCAGGCGATCGACCTGTTGAATGCGCTGCAGGCGCTCGGTCTCACCTCGCGCGGGTCCGGCGCCGACAACATCCGCAACATCACCGGCAGCGCGACGGCAGGCATCGACCCGCAGGAACTGATCGATACGCGGCCGCTGTGCAGCGCCATGCACCACTACATCCTCAATCATCGCGAGATGTACGGCCTGCCGCGCAAGTTCAACATCGCCTTCGACGGCGGCGGGCGCGTGCCGACCCTCGAGGACACCAACGATATCGGCTTCGTCGCGTGCCGGGTGACCGGCGGCATCGAGCCCGGCATCTACTTCCATCTGCAGCTCGGCGGCATCACCGGCCATCTCGATTTCGCCTTCGAGACCGGCATCCTGCTCAAGCCGGAGGAATGCGTGACCGTGGCGGCCGCCGTGGTCCGGGCCTTCATTGCCCACGGCGATCGCACCAACCGACAGAAGGCGCGGCTGAAGTACGTCCTCGATCGCATGGGTCGCGAAGCCTTCGCGGCCAAGGTCGAAAAGGAATATGGCCAGCCGCTGCGCCGCGCCGTCGGAGCAGTGATCGTGCCGCGGCCGATGGCGGACAAGCATGGCCATGTCGGCGTGCATTGCCAGAAGCAGGCCGGTCGCAATTATCTCGGACTGGTCCTGCCGGTCGGCCGGCTCACGTCCGAACAGATGCGTGGCCTGGCCGAGATCTCCGAGCGCTTCGGTAGCGGCACGATCCGGCTGACGGTCTGGCAGAACCTGCTGATCTCCGACGTCGCCGACCGCGATGTCGGAATCTGTATCGCTGCCATCAATGCGCTGGGCCTGGGCATCGAGGCCAGCGCCATCCGTCGCGGCCTGGTCGCCTGCACCGGCAATGCCGGCTGCAAGTTCGCCGCTTCCAACACCAAGGGTCATGCGCTCAGGCTGGCCGACTACCTGGAAGCACGCGTGGCGGTCGACCTGCCGATCAATATCCATCTCACGGGCTGCCACCATTCCTGCGCCCAGCACTATGTCGGCGATATCGGCCTGCTGGCCGCCAAGGTCGAGCGCGGCGAGGAGAGCGTCGAGGGCTATCACGTCTATATCGGCGGCGGTGCTGCCTCGACCGCCGAGCAGGCGATGGCCCGCGAATATGCCAAGTCGATCGCCTTCGATGACCTGCCGCCGCTGATCGAGCGCCTGCTCGAAGCGTGGCTCGCCAATCGCGCGGCGCCGACGGAGTCCTTCTTCGAGTTCGCGCGCCGCCACGAGGTTGCCGAGCTTCGTGGCCTTGCGGCGTGCCGCGCGGCGGACGTCGTGAAATGAACGCCATCACGCCCGTCCCGTCGATCATCCCCGAAACCGCACCGTTCTCGACGGAGCAGCGCGCCTGGCTGAATGGTTTCTTCGCCGCCTATCTCGGTGTCGAAGCGGCAGGGCAGGGCGATGCCGCGGCCGAGCCCGATGAGGACTTCCCCTGGCACGACCCGTCGCTGGCGATGCCCGATCGACTGGAACTCGCCAAGGAAGCCAAACCCGAGCGTCAACTCATGGCCGCAATGGCCCAGCTCGATTGCGGCCAGTGCGGATATCTCTGCCAGACTTACGCCGAGTCGGTCTGGTCGGGCGCCGAGGCCGACACGGGTCGCTGCGTGCCGGGCGGCAAGGAGACTCAGCGCACGCTGAAGCAGCTCCTGGCCGCGCTGGAACCGCACCGTGATGGCGCGCCGACGGCGCCGGCGGCGAAGGCCGCGGCGCCGGTCGGTTCGCGCGATCGGCCCGCCCTTGCCACCCTGGTCGACGCCCATCCGCTCAATCGGCCGGGCTCCGGGAAAGACGTGCGGCATGTCGTGTTCGACCTGTCGACCACCGATCTCACTTACGAGGCGGGCGACAGCCTGGGCGTATTCGCGCGCAAGAATCCTCAGCTCGTGCAGGCCGTGCTCGATCGCATCGGCGCCACCGGCGAGGAGATGGTGGCGTTCGACGGCGAGGCGCTGCCGTTGCGCCAGGTGCTCTTGAGCAAGGTCGACATCGCGCGCCCGAGCGACGAGTGCATGTTGTTCCTGGCGAGCCGCGCCTTCGACGGCGAGGAAGCGCTGAAGCTGCAGGCACTGGCCAGCGGCGAAGGGTCGGGCGACCTTGCCGAGGCCGACCTGCTCGACCTGCTGATGGCGTTCCCTTCGGTGATGCCCTCGCTGCCCGGCCTCCTGAAGTCGCTCGACCGTCTGCAGCCGCGTCTCTATTCCATCGCTTCGTCATCCAAGGCGCATCCGCGCGAGGTGCATCTCACCGTTTCGGCCGTGCGCTGGGACAGCGACGGCCGCACCCGCACGGGCATCGGCTCGTGCTACCTCGCCGACTTCGCCAAGCCGGGGGATGTCATCCCGATCTTCGTGCAGAAGAGCCACGGTTTCAGCCCGCCGGCCGACGACGGTGCCGCCGCGATCATGGTCGGTCCCGGCACCGGCATCGCGCCGTTCCGCGCCTTCCTCGAGGAGCGGGAAGCGCGCGGAGCGAAAGGCCGGAACTGGCTGTTCTTCGGCGACCAGAAACGCACCAGCGACTTCCTCTACGAGGACCAGATCATGGACTGGCAGCGTCGCGGCGTGCTGCACCGCCTCGACCTCGCCTTCTCGCGCGACCAGGCGGAGAAGGTCTACGTCCAGGACCGCATGCAGGAGAAAGCCGCCGAGCTCTGGCAATGGCTGGAGGAGGGTGCGCACTTCTATGTCTGCGGCGACGCCAGGCGCATGGCCAAGGATGTCGAGGACACGCTGCTCCGAATCGCAGCCGGGCAGGGCGGCAAAAGCGATGCTGACGCCAAGGCTTGGCTCGATGGCCTGGCTAAAGCCGGCCGGTACCAGCGCGATGTCTACTAGAAGGCAGTGTGAGTCTGCGGCCCGCATATGATCCGCACGACCTGCCCTTACTGCGGCGTCGGCTGCGGGCTGAAGATCACACCCGACGGGCGGGGAGGCGCCGATGTCGTTGGCGATCCCGATCATCCGGCAAATCGCGGGCGCATCTGCTCCAAGGGCGCGGCGCTGGGCGAGACCCTTTCGCTGGAAGACCGGCTCCTGCATCCGGAAGTCGACGGCCGCCGCGTGTCGTGGGAGTCGGCGCTCGATACCGTGGCCGACGGTTTCCGCGAGATCGTCACGCGCCACGGCCCCGACGCCGTCGCCTTCTACGTCTCCGGCCAGCTTCTGACCGAGGACTATTACGCCGCCAACAAGCTCATCAAGGGCTTCCTGGGCACCGCCAACATCGACACCAACTCGCGCCTCTGCATGGCATCGTCGGTCGCCGGCCACAAGCGCGCCTTCGGCAGCGACACCGTGCCCGGCCTGTACGAGGACTTCGAACTGGCCGACCTCGTCGTGCTGGTCGGCAGCAATCTCGCCTGGTGCCATCCCGTGCTGTTCCAGCGACTGGAAGCAGCCAAACGCGCACGCCCGACGATGCGCATCGTCGTCGTCGACCCGCGGCGGACCGAGACCTGCGATATTGCCGACCTTCATCTCGGCCTGCGTCCCGGCAGCGATGTCGCCCTGTTCAATGTGCTGCTGGCCGAGCTGCAGCGCCGTGGCGCCACCGCCAGGCGCTTCGTCGACAAGCACACGGTTGGCATGGACGACGCGCTGATCGCCGCCCGCGTGAGCAACGCCGGCCAGTGCGACCTCGCGAAAGCCGACCTCGAAACTTTTCTCGATTGGTTCGCCAAGACCGAGAAGACGGTCACGCTCTATTCCCAGGGCGTGAACCAGTCGAGCGCCGGCGTCGACAAGGTCAATGCGCTGATCAACTGCCATCTGTTGACCGGACGCATCGGCCGGCCCGGCATGGGGCCATTCTCGATCACCGGCCAGCCCAACGCCATGGGCGGCCGGGAAGTCGGCGCGCTCTCCAATACGCTGGCTGCGCACATGGATTTCGCGCTGGAGGATGTCGGCCGCATCGGCCGCTTCTGGAACACCAACCGCGTTCCGCGAAAGGCCGGCCTCAAGGCGGTCGAGCTGTTCGAAGCCGTGCGTTCGGGCCACGTCAAGGCGGTCTGGATCATGGCGACCAATCCCGTCGCCAGCCTGCCCAATGCCGACGCCGTACGCGCCGCACTCACCGCCTGCGAACTTTCGGTCGTCTCCGAGGCTATACGCGCGTCGGACACCGTCGATGCCTGCCGCGTCCGCCTTCCGGCGCTTGCCTGGGCCGAAAAGAACGGGACTGTCACCAATTCCGAGCGCTGCATCTCGCGCCAGCGGCCGTTCCTGCCGCCGCCAGGCGAGGCGCGCCAGGATTGGTGGATCATCGCCGAGGTCGCGCGGCGCCTCGGCCATGGCGAAGAATTCGCCTGGAAGGGTGCCGCCGACATCTTCCGCGAGCATGCCCGGCTCTCGGCCTTCGAGAATGAGGGCCGACGCGACTTCGATATCGGCGCCTATGCCGACATCGACGACAGTGAATACGAATCGCTGAGGCCGTTCGTCTGGCCGGCGCGCAAGGATGCGCCGGCCGCCAGTGCCCGTTTCTTCGCAGGAGGCGGCTTCTTCCATTCCGATGGGCGCGCCCGCTTCATCGCCACGGCGGCGCGCGAGCCGGTCCATGCGCCGAGCGGCGACTGGCCGTTGCGACTGAATACCGGCCGTGTACGCGATCAATGGCACACCATGACGCGTACCGCGAAGTCGCCGCGCCTCGCCGGCCATCGCCCCGAGCCGACCATCGAGCTCAATGCCATCGATGCGGCCCGGCGCGAATTACAGGACGGTGACATTGCCGAGGTGACCAGCAAGTGGGGCCGCGCCGTGCTGCGTGTGCATGTGTCCATGGCCCTGCGCCAGGGCGAGGTTTTCGCTCCCATGCACTGGACGGCACAGCTTTCGCGCGCCGGCGTCATCAATGCTGCCGTCAATCCGGCAGTTGATGCCATTTCCGGCCAGCCTGAGCTCAAGCACACGCCAGTCGAGGTCCGCCGCCTGGCCGTGCAGTGGCATGGCACGATTCTCGCTCGCAGGCCGATCATGCTGCCCGAGGTCACCTACTGGGCGCGCGCCAGAAGCGCCGGATGCCACGCCTGGCTGCTGGCGGGAGAGCAGCCCCTGGCCGTTGCGCGGCGCGCCCTGTCGGCGGCGATGCGCACCGCCAATCCAGGTCCGTGGCTTGACGGCGAGGAAGGCTTGGGCGCCGTCGTCAGCGACGGCCGCCTCGAAGCAGTCATGCGCATCGGCAAGTCGCACGACGGGGCGGCGCGCGATCGCCTGATGCCGTTCATGGCACTGGCCCAGCTCGACGGCGAGCAACGCCGCATCCTGCTGCACGGCGGCGAGGCGGCGGATCGCGGTGGCGAGATCTGCGCCTGCCTTGGTGTCTCCTGCGCCGCGGTGCAGACGGCGATCGCCAACGGCGCCACGACCTTCGATGCCATCGGCGCCGTCACCAGGGCGGGCACGAGCTGCGGTTCCTGTCGTCCCGAGATCCGCGCCCTGCTGCGCGCAGCACGGCCGCGGCAAGCGGCTTGACGGTGCATAGATGCAAAGCTTTCCCATCTTCCTTTCGTTGCAGGATCGTCCGGTGCTCGTGGTCGGCGGCGGTGAGCGCGCGGCGCGCAAGGTCGAACTGCTGCTGTCGGCGGGAGCGCGAGTCGCCCTGATCGCCGACACCGTGGAGGGCGAGATCGCCCAGCTGATAGCCGACGCGCGTGTTTCGTGGGCCGGCCGCGGCTTCGACGACGATGACCTGTCGGGCATGGCTTTGGTCGTCGTGGCCACCGACGACGAAGCGCTGGCGGCGCGCGTGTCTAACGCCGCGCAGCGGCGCAGCCTGCCGGTGAACGTCGTCGATCGGCCAGGTCTCTCAAGCTTCATCATGCCGGCGATCGTCGATCGCGCGCCGATCACCATCGCGATCTCGACCGATGGCACGGCGCCCGCGCTGGCGCAGCGCATTCGCGCCGAGATCGAGCGCGCCTTGCCGGCGGCGCTCGGTCGGCTGGCGCGGTTCGCTGAGATCTTTCGCGTACAAGTGCGCCGCACACTCGAGAGTTCGCGCGACCGCCGCCGTTTCTGGGACCGTGTGTTTGCCGGCCGCATCGGCGAACTGGCGCTGGCCGGCGACGAGATCGCGGCTCGCCGCGAGCTGATCCGGCTGCTCGATTCGACGCGCAACGAGAATCCACCGGCCGGCATGGTGCATCTGGTCGGCGCCGGTCCCGGCGATCCCGATCTTCTCACCATCAAGGCGCATCACCTGCTGCAGCGTGCCGACGTGATCGTCTACGACCGACTGGTCGCGCCGGAGGTGCTGGCCGTGGCCCGGCGCGATGCCGAGCGCATCTTCGTCGGCAAGCGGCGCGGCGAGCATCGCCAGACGCAGGCGGAGATCAACCGGCGCCTGGTGTCGCTGGCACGCGCCGGCAATAGCGTGGTGCGGCTGAAGGGTGGCGATCCACTGGTGTTCGGCCGCGGCGGAGAGGAGATCGAGGCCTTGGTGCGCGCCGGTATTGCTGTCGAGGTCGTGCCCGGCATCACCGCGGCGCTGGGCTGTGCGGCGTCGGCCGCGATCCCGCTCACCCATCGCGACCACGCGCGCGCCTGCATCTTCGTAACCGGCCAGCTCAAGGACGGCACCGTCGCGCTCGACTGGCCTATGCTGGCGCGCCCGCGTCAGACCGTCGTGATCTACATGGCGGCGAATACCTTGCCGATCGTCGCCGCGCGCTTGATGGAACACGGCTTGTCGTCGTCGACACCAGTCGCATTGATCGAGAACGGCACGACCAGTCGGGAACGGCGAGTCGTCGGCACGCTCGCGACCATCGAGCAGCATGCGAGACGCGCCGAGCTCGAGGGGCCGACACTCTGCATGGTCGGCGATGTCATCGGGCTCGCCTTGGCGCGCGACCACGAATTCCGTTCAGACGCGCGAACGATAGCCTGAGGCCGCCGTTCGCCCGAGATATCCGGGTCACCGCCGATGTTTCACACAGGGAAGGGAGATTTTCATTTTGTGTAGCGAATCGGCCTCTGATAAGGGGGGAAGGGGAGTGATAAAAATGCAACAGCGGGGGATGGGAGATGTGGAGATTCGCCTTTAGCGTTGCCGTCGCGTTGGCTTTTGCTGCACCGGGCGCCGCCCAACCCAACACGACAGGCGTCGCCACCCCGGAGGCAGTCCGCGGTTCGAATGCAAGACAACCTGCCAAGAAGGCCACTGCCGCCGCCAATCAGGCGCGGCAGGAGCGGACGACCAGACCCGAGACGTTGCGTGGCTCGCGCTATGGCGGCTTCGCGCCGGCGCCGTCCGGCCCGCCGCCGGTACTCGATATTGCCAGCCCGCGCACGCTCAACCTCGTCAACTTCAACACCGAGGAAGTGCTGACGGTCACCTACTGGTCTAGCGGCACCTACCATCGCGAGGCGCTCGACCGGCTCAACCGCTTCCTGCGCGACACCCGGGACAATGCGCAGACGGAGATGGATCCGCTGGTGCTCGACGTGCTGTGGCATACCGCCCAGATCGTGGGTTACGGCGGTTCGATCGAGGTGTTGTCGGCCTATCGCTCGCCTTCGACGAACGCCTGGCTCGCCAGCGTCAGCCGCGGCGTGGCACGCAACAGCGAGCACATGAACGGCAATGCCATGGACATCCGCTTCCCGGGCGTGCCCGTGTTCCAGGTCCGCCAGGCCGCCTACTCGCTCAACATGGGCGGCGTCGGCTTCTATCCGCGGTCGGGCTTCGTCCATCTCGACACCGGCCCCGTTCGCTACTGGTGAAATCATGCCAGGCATCGATATCGTCGAAGGCGACATCACACGCCTCGATGTCGATGCCATCGTCAATGCCGCCAACGAAAGCCTTCTCGGCGGCGGTGGCGTCGACGGCGCTATCCATCGTGCCGCGGGACCGGAACTTCTGGCCGAATGCCGCACGCTCGGCGGCTGTCCGACGGGCGAGGCCAAGATCACCAGAGGCTATCGACTGAAGGCGCGCCACGTGATCCATACCGTGGGCCCGATCTGGCGCGGCGGCACGGCCGGCGAGCCTGAGCTTCTTGCCCGCTGCTATCGCAGCAGCCTGGCGCTGGCCGAGCAGCACCGGCTTGGAAGCATCGCCTTTCCGGCGATTTC